>JAFGCR010000023.1 GCA_016932495.1 Candidatus Peregrinibacteria bacterium | reverse complement strand
CTTTTGGCCACAAAAGTAGAAAGAAAAAGACAATACAGAAAAAAAGACTGTCGGCGCCGTCAGGCGACGGAAAGAACAGGGAAAAGAATGGATTGGAGATTCGCTATTGTACGAATAACAAAAAAACAGATAAAATATAATCATGAAAATTTCTTATATCAAAGGCATTAGCTTCGGCCTCACCTCCGGCATCATCACCACACTGGGAATGATGGTCGGTTTGCATTCTGGCACTCATTCTAAGCTGGCGGTGTTGGGCGGTGTTTTAACCATCGCGATCGCGGACGCTTTTTCAGATGCGCTCGGAATCCATATTTCCGAAGAATCCGAAAACCAGCACACCACCAAAGAGATCTGGGAATCCACCTTTGCCACCTTTATCGCTAAGTTTGTTTTTGCGTTAACGTTTGTGGTCCCCATTCTGCTGCTTGGGCTAAACCAGGCGATATGGGCGAGCATTATCTGGGGTATGTTTGTCCTCGGCTGTATCAGCTGCTGGATGGCCCGCGACCAAAAAGAACCCATATGGCATGTCGTAGGCGAGCATTGGGGGATTGTCGTTCTGGTGATTGTGATTACCCACTATGTTGGCGAATGGATCGCGATAACATTCGGAGGACTGGCTTAAATCTCTTTTATTTCATCAGAATTGCCTTTGATGCTGTGGATCAGATAGCGGACTTTTAAATATTTCCAGAATCCAAGCACAAGGAACACAATTCCGACGGGCACAAAAGTCCAGCCAATAACGATAAGCAGCTGGGATTTAAAAAATTGAATAAACGAAACTCCCGCCACAAAAAATGTTAAAGCGGTCCGGATATAAGCAAGCCACGTTCGGTCATTGGCCAGCAGGGTCCGATGCGCTCCCAAATAATCTCTCAGATTTAAATGGCCTTCATGATAGTGTTGATGCATGTTTTTCAGCATAGTCTTTATTTTAATTTTTAACAGCTCCAGTATACCAAAATTTGTATGCTAAATCGAAAGATAAGCGAAGACAATGAAGATCACTACGGCCATTCCCGCCAGGAAGCTAAGTAAAATCGACCAGCCGAATATGCTGTATATAAAAAACGATATAATGGCAATAGAAATGAAAATCGTGAAGATCTTCCAGTAAAAAGGGGCAATGTAAATCAGGGCCGTTGTTAAGAAAGCGATGATCGCCCCCAGCCAAAGATGAAATGAATCAAATCCGATTTCAAAAAACCAGCCGATAGCTATCGTGGAAGCAAAAACCACTAAAGCAATGATGGTCAGAATAAAAAGCCGGAGAAATAAGCGGTCATAATCCATACCGGATTAGATTTTATACTTTTGGTAATTTTTGCAGAAATCAGCCCCCCCTTTTTGGTATTCTTCGTGGGTTTTTTTTATGATCCGCATGGCTTCGGCGCAATGTTCCGCCAGAAAAATCGGATTTAAATCTTTTCGATCTAAAAATCTTTTTTTCAGCGGCCATTTTTCAATCCATTTGATCAGATCGGGCCACATATCCCCCATAAAGATGATGGGGAGATTGCAGATATGCTCCACCTGAATCAGTTGCCAGGTATAAAAAAATTCCAAAAGAGTTCCCACGCCCCCTGGAGCTACGACCACGACATTAGAAAGATGCATAAAATAATCCAGTCGTTCCGAAAACCGCTGAAAATCCTTCTTGATATCCAGATGTTTATTAGCGAGCTGTTCTTGGGGCAGCATGATATTAAGCCCGAAAGAATGGACATTTTCCCCCTTCTTCCTGCCCTCCTTATGCCCTTTGTTGGCCGCTTCCATAATGCCCGGGCCTCCCCCTGTTACCACGTCAAAACCCGCAGCCGCGATCCGGTGCGCCAAAGAATAAATCTGTTTGTAACGCGGGTCATTAGGCTTAATGCGGGCGGAACCGAAAATGGCTACACGGAAATGCTGGACATCAATATGTTTGGGAATTTTATTTTTCATAGTGTTTCGGGTTACAGATTCCGGCATGCTTTTTCCAGAGCCTCCGGCCCAATACCGGCCGCGTCATACAACTCAAGCGGTTTGCCGGAAAGCTGGTATTTTTCTACGGCCAGATTTTTGATTTTAACTGACAGCCCTTCTTCCGCTACCGCCTTATTGACCTGAGAAGCCCATCCATTATGGGGGTTATGGTCTTCAATCGTGATCAGCTTACCCGTCTTGTTTAAAGAGTTTACCAGAGCTTCATGATCGATTTTTTTAAGAGCGCTCATACCCAATACTTCAACGCTCAGATCATTTTTCAGCTTATCCGCCACATTCACAGCGATGGACACCATCGAACCGGCTGCCACGACCGTCACGTCCGTTCCGGTGCGGAGTAAATCCGCTTTACCATATTCAAACTCATAATCTTCCCCATAAAATGGCGTGCCGTCTTCTTTTAAGATTACTTCAAATTTATGCCGCCCCATGCGTACGTAAAAATTGCCGTAATGAGAGGCGATATAGCGGATGATCCGGTCAGTCTGGTTCGCGTCCGCCGGCTCCAGGACATGCGTATTAAATAACCCGAGAAAAGAACCCATATCATCCACGGTTTGGTGTGTCGGGCCGTCTTCTCCGACCGAAAGACCGCAATGTGTGGAGACCATTTTCACATTCGTCTGATTAATATCATTCAGCCGGGCCTGGTCTTTCGCGCGGCTGGACATGAACACGCCGAATGTGGAAGCAAAAGGAATGAAACCGCTCAGGCTCAATCCTCCCGCCAGGCTCACCATATGCTGTTCAGCGATTCCCACTTCGAACACGCGCTCCGGAAATTCTTTCCCCATCACCGCCGTTTTCACCGACCCGCCCAAATCAGCCGTCATGGCCACAATGTTTTCATTCTCTTTCGCCAGATCCAAAAGCGCTTTGCCATACGCTCCCCGGCAGTCGGCTTTGGTGCCGGCCGGCAGGATATTGGGAGTCCCGGTTTTGACCCCCGGCATCCGCGTCAGTGATTCGGTGAAATATTCAGAGGAATCCTTCGGTTTCCATTTCACTTCTTCACGGAAAGCGTCCAATAGCTCGATTTCTTCATCTTCCATTTTAAGCGCGCCTTTCAGTTCCGCCTCCGCCTGTTCCGGTTTGGGCGGAATGCCGTGCCAGGTGGAAAGCAGATCCTGGCCATCCGGCTCCATAAACGTCACTCCTTTGCCCATCACGGTACGGCCTAAGATAACGGTCGGCTTAATGGATTCATAACTGTCACCGATCGCTTTCCACATCGCTTCATAATCGTGGCCGTCCACCTCCATCACATTCCAGTCCGCCGATTCAAAGATCTGTTTTAAGTTAATGGGCATCACTTTTTCCAGGCGGTCCGTTAACTGAACCTGGTTGTAATCCACAAAAAGCGTGAGGTTATCCAATTTGTATTTATTGGCGTAATGCATCATTTCATACACCTGTCCCTCATCGCATTCCCCATCGCCCGCGACCGCGAACACACGCCGGTTTTTGCCAGTCAGTTTTTCGGCCTGCGCCATGCCGCACGCGGCGGACACGCCCACCCCCAAAGGCCCGGTGCCGTAATGGATTCCCGGCACGTGGCGGGTGATATGACCCTCAAAAACCGAACCATTTTTCCGGAAATCACGAACCACCTCCTCCCTCGAAATATAACCCATTTCTGCCAGTACCGAGTAAACGGCCGGCGACACATGACCGTTGCTCACCACCACATCCTCCCCGGTCTGGCTGATGATAAACGCGTACAGAAGCGCCAGATAATCGATGACCGAACATGACCCGCCGGGATGACCGGATTGGGAGTTCGCCACCATGGCGACAATGGCGTTGCGGCAGCTTTTGGATAATACGTTTAAAAAGTCGACATGTTCCTCGGAAAGAGGCTGTCCGATTTGAGGAAAGGCTTTGAACATTTTGTAATGAGTAGTTAGGTTTAAAATGTAAGCATAAGATACACTGAAATTCAGGTTGCTGGCAAATAAACGCCAAAAAACATTTTCTAAAAAATGATTATGGAGTAGCATAGAAAGTAAGGTCAATACTATCTAACCCCCTTGATCATGTTGCCCACATCGTCTCAAGCGGAAACCGGCCGGGAACGGCCGCCTTATTTTCGTGAAACAGCGCCTTTGCCCCGAGAGGCAGTTACAACGAAAGCCAGAAATGCCGTCGAAAATCTGGTCACCATTAATGACCGCCTGATACAGGCCGCCACTGAAGGCCCCTTAGGAGCGGTTCAGGAGCTTTTGGAACAAGGGGCGAACCCCAATTATTTTGACGCCGGCTGGACACCCTTGCGGCGCGCGATTGTCGGCGACCACACCGACATCGCCTCTTTATTATTTGAAAATGGCGCAAATCCCAATCAGCCGGACTCCTGGGGAGTGACCGATTTGATGATGGCAGTCGGTCGCCGGAACGCGGACATGGTACAGTTATTGCTTGAAAACGGCGCCGACCCAAACGCCGAGGACCTGACTCATCGGACCGCATTAGGTTTGGCGGAATGGCTGGGGTTTGAGGATATGGTAAAAATTCTTGCCCCTTTCACTAGCCGGACTGAACAGAAAAATTAGGAATACTGCCTTTTCAGCGCCTCGAATTTCTCCGCACCTATCTCCTGTTTCAGTTTTTCCTGCATGGCTTTCACAACAGGCGGAGCATCATCACCCGCGGTGATGACGATTTTCATCATTTCAGCCGGATCCATATTTGCCATGCCTTGGGCGCGCTTTTTGGGCTGTAACATTTCTTTCAGTGCGATCGTCATCGCCCGTTTGACCTTTTCGGGGATGTCCGGGTTATTGGGAATTTCCGTTTCCAAAAGCTGTCGGGCCGTCGCCTCAGAATCAATCACATATTTACCAAGCCTTGGTTTGCGGTTTTTAAGAATTCGCGCGTTGGAATTTCGAATAAATGCATCTAGTTCCGCCGCTCGCGGGTTGGGAGTTTTATTCACCACCGCGTACGCCTCCAGTTCCGGCGCCAGGTTTCCCGTGATGGGAACGAGGTCATGATCACTCAGATCCAGATCCATCGTCGGAAGTTTGGTGTTCGGGTAGAACTTAAGCTGGTAGTTCCGGCATTCAATGTCATTATCGCTGAAATACTTAAAAGCCTCCTCGATCACATCCAGATTTTCTCCCGGAACACCCGTAATATAATCGACTGTCAGCTCCTGTTTAGCTTGCTTAGTTTTATCGCGGATGATTTTTGTCAGTTCTTTGGTGTCGGGTGGTCGGAGGAATAATTTAAGGATGTTTTCATCGAAACTCTGTATTCCGAATACAATGGTATCCGAACCGGCTTTTCGCATCAGATTGTAGTCCGAAATCGGCAAGGGGGCGATAATGCTGGGGTGATGATACGCCGTCCAGTTCAGATAGTTATCCATTCCCCGCCCGATCACTTCCCGGCAGAACTCCCGGATCCATTCCGCGTCCAAAGCAAGGATGTTGGAATTGGTAAACGTGAACATAAAAAATCCTGCTTCCTTAGCCAGATATTCCAGTTCATCCACGGCCCGCTTGGGAGAAAAGGTAATTAGTTTTTCCTCGTACTGCGGCACACTGCAGTAAGTGCAGTTAAAAGGGCAGCCCCGGTTTACCTCCAGCCCCTGCGAGGCGAAGATCAGCTCCATATCATAATCACCCAGATCACCGGATTCGATTACAGGTTTGTAATAATTCTGGTAAAACGTGTTGTGGTCCAGGTCTAAAAACGGAAGTGCTTCAAATTCATCCGGCGCTAAAGTCACTTTATGCCCTTTTTGTAATTCGTCATTTTCATAAGCCCATAAGCCATCAATGCCGTGAAGTTGATTTTTGCTCAAGATTTCATCCGTAATCTTTTCGCCCAGCCCCTGAACTACTCCAAAATCCTTCAGCCCTTTTTCAATCAGTAATTCCATCATCCTCAGCGGTTCAGAACTGGGCAGAGGGCCGCCGAAAAGCAGTTTTTTATCCTTCAAAACCCCTCTCGATTTACCCAATGTTCGTAAAATATGGTTGATATTCCACGAATTCACATGAAACCCAATTGTCCGATATCCGTCCGCATGGCCAGACAGCCAGGCACCCAATTCCTCGGGTCCGCTAGTCGATTCCGGTCGTCCGGTCGTGTCGATTATCTGACTCGTCTTTCCTTTTTCTTTCAAATAGCCGGCAATCCGGTTGAGTCCCAGATGGTTTTCCGGTGAGCTTGAAACCCCCATCTCGTTTTTAGAGAAGTCAGGATTGATCAGAAGGATGTCAGCTGCTGCCGTTGATGACGGAGTGGGTCGAAAATCCATAACGTCTTCAGCTTATGAACCTGGGAAGCCTTTGTCAACGACGCCTGTACGAAAAAGCCCCGCCGCTCAGTGAACGGCGGGGCGTGCTTCAATGCGGCACCTCCTTACATCATCGCGTTAGCGACCGCCGCCCAGAACTGGTCGACGGTGAACGGCTTGGGAAGGAATCCCCTCAGTCCGGCCTTGCGGAGCGGCTGCAGATCAAAACCGCTCACCATTCCGGTGCACAGCAGAAACCGAACGCTATACTCAAGACGCTTCAGCTCCCAAAAGAGCTCATCGCCGCGCATGCCCGGCATGTTAAGGTCTGAAATAATCAGAGCGACTTCCCCCTCACTCCTGGAATACAGATCCAGGGCTTCTCTGCCGTTGGTCGCGGCCAGCAGGTTATCAAACCCCAGATCATGGAGACACAGGCGCATCAGCGCTAAGTTGGTCACTTCGTCGTCCACAATCAGGATCTTCTTCTGACACCCACTTGGATAGAAAATTTCGAAATATTCTCTCATGCAAACCCCTTTCCGTTGTTAAAGTTGTTTTTAAGCTGGTTTTTATTATTTGGAGGGCCTTATTGAAAAAGATCATCAGACTGTCACCGTAACAATGGAACAGCCCAAATGCCAGGAAATTTTAACTGGTTTTTTTGTTTTGTCAATAAATTGCCGGAAGAATAAGGTTTAAAACCATTGATTTTCAGAGGGAAATATGGTAAAATATTTAGATTGATTAAATATATGCGCAAAAGCCCGGAAAAACAAAATTCCTTTTTTAAAAATTACAAATGGCTGACAGCTTTTTTGTTCGTCTTATTTTCATTGGTGTCTGTCGGAGTCTATATCCAGTTCATCAAAGCCGCCGTTTCATCCTATAATTTCAGCGGGATTACGAATCCCAGCGCCACCCATGTCGCCCGCACATTCGAAGTGGATGTGGAATTCCCGACAACAGGGTCGGCTACGATCGATACCCTTACCGACACGGGATTTCCCGCAGGAATCCCTCAGATCCGCACCGGCATCGCGGGATATGATTTAGACAGCGAGGCGAGCAACGCGGAATATACGGCCATTTCAACATCAGACGATAACCATTGGGTCACACCAGACCCGGGTTTCGGCGATACACAGGCGTTTTGGGCCCAGTTTCAGATCGCTGAAATGCCAGCTAACATTACCCAGATCAATATAGCGGTCGAAGGTTATCAGGGGGGTGTGCCTCCCGCAGGCCGAAACGCGTGGCTGGGCATTTGGGTGCCCGGCGCCCCCACTCCCTATTGGAAAACACTTGAATCCTCCCAATACACTAGCGATCATGTTTTTTCCGGCACGCTGAATACGAATTTGGCAGATTATATCGACGGTTCAGGCAAGCTGACCATCATCCTTTATAACGAAGACCAAAGTGACAGCCTTTACATTGATTATGTTAATGTGAACGTTACCTTCAGCGCCACCATTGCTCCTCCTGGGATTTTGTCGGTGGTAGCGGATGACCCCGATAACCTCGACCGTGAACTGTCCGCCGGCGACACGCTTAAAATCACTTTCGATAAAGCCACCAACGCTCCGCCTGTGGCAACCAAGGCGGATGTCGATGGATTGCTCCAGCTGCCGACTTCCACCGACCTGGACGCCAAAGTCTATGACCATATTCTGGGTGCGGATTATACAGGCGCCTGGAGCACGACCACGTTTGCCAACGATACGCTTACAATCACGATTGTAAATGGCACCGTCATATTAGCGAATGATGACATCCCATTGACCATCAATGACATGATCCGCATTAAGGCGGATGGGACCAATGATCTGAAAGACAGCACGGGTGGTTCCGATGCATCTGTTTCCTCAGGGACGGTTACCGGCAACTGGGGGCTTCGTCCGGATGATGACATCACATACGCTTCAGACCACTACGTTAACGCGAGGATACATGAAGTGGCGCTTTTGGATGAATATCATTACCGCCACGCCACGCCGTATAAACAGAGGGGACACCTGACATACGTCGGTTATCTGCCGGTCTCCACGTTTGCCATTGGCCGTCGTCCGAGCGACGGACTTATTTTTGCGGCGGAAAACGGAGATGAAACCGCTGACCCGGCTGGTCTGCGGCTGGCCTGGATGGACCCGGAACGCAATGACTCCGACCCGCTGGCCCGTGGAGTGGTCGGCCGCTTAGGGGCAGGCGTAAAAGAATTCTATCGTTTAGTGTTTACGGCATCCGGCGTGCTTTACGGGGCGGCAAACGATAATAATTTTTATCGGGTGTATGACACGGTGCAGGCGGTTCCCGCGGGCACGCATGGCGCAGCCGATAATCTGGCTGGTGCCCCGATTTGTACGATTCAGCCGGACCTGGGTGATTTACCCGCTTTACAGCTGGCAACAGATGGGTCCGCTGACTTTGCGTTTGATGATGAAGGGAAACTATTCCTGGTCGCCAACGACATCCTTTATTGGGTGGAGACCGGCCCATTGGTCGGCGGGGTGCTCACGGGCCCCTGTACGGCTCACGCCGTCGGCGACACCAGCCTGAATGAAATCAGCGGAGTGGCTTTTACTAAAGGTGGTCAGTATCATATTTCCACCTTTTTACCCGGTAACCGGACCCTCGGCATTGTCGACGTGGAAGATGCTACGCCTTTCGCCATTTCCGATTTCAATCCGATTTTGGATATTTACGATCTGGGCAGTGTGCCGAAATGGACAGATATTGAGATCGTAAAAACGGCGAGCAACGCAGAATTCATCGTCGGGCAGAACAACGACTACACCCTTACCGTCTGGAATGACGCGGACGTGCTGGACCCGAACCTTTCTGATGCCAGCGGCCCCATTATCGTCACGGACACGATTCCTGACAGCCTCACACTTATTTCTGTATCAGGAATAGGTTGGACATGTGATAGTGTGGGGCAATATTTTGAATGCATTAACCCTAATAATCTTCCGAAAGGCACCAGCTTACCCCCTATTAGTGTAACGGTGAACGTTCAGGGAACCGCAGAACCTTTAGTGATGAACGAGGCCTGTGTCGATTCTACTACCTTTGAAAAGATCGATGTGGAAGATTGCGACAACGAGCCTACACCTGCCGGCTTGCCGAATCTGGTTATCGGTAAAACGCCATCAGATACCATTGTCAATCCTGGCCAGGTCGGTTTGGAATACACCATCCGGTTGACCAATGACCGAAGCATTACCGGGACTAATATTACCGTCAACGACCCGATCAACGAAGCCCCCTTAGATACCTATCTCCACAACCTGAGAAATGTAACATTTACTGATTGCGGCCGGCCTGCGGAAACTAAGCTGAAAGTGAACGGAACGGAGCTCCGTGGAGGAGAAGACCCTGTAGCTGCCAACCTGATAATTGATGGCACGACCGTCATTGTCGACATTCCGAATGGGGCAGATAACGCAGGAATCGCTTCAGCCATTGCTTCCGCCATCAACGCGAATGGCACCCATCATGCGAACGCGGACCAAAATGCGGTCACGATTTACCATGGGGTAAACGGGGCAGTCTCGAATGGCGCCACCGTCGACCCATCCGCATTAGAAATCGCTATCAACACGGCAGATCTGTCAGATGACGACTCAGAGATCCGTGCGCCGAATTTCGCCGGCGGAACCGACGCGGTCAATAATTCCACTGCCACAGAAGTGATTATAGATAATGTGGCGATCTCACCTTACAGCCGGTCGGCTCAGGAATGTCTGATTAACTACACGGTTGATGTTAAAAGTGAATTGATCGGCGGCACGATTATTACCAACCGCGCAGATGCCACCGCACCCACCGAAGGCGGAAGTGCGGTTTTTGCCGAAGCGGAGGTAGAAGTGTCCGACACACCGATCTTAAGCCCGTCGAAAACGGACGATGACCCTGACAACATCGTCAGCCCCGGTCAAACCGTCACGTACACGCTTACCATTGATAACATCGGTAACAAAACAGGGACCGGCATCAGCGCCGATGATGCCTTAGACGCGAATCTCGAAAACCTGTCTGTGACAAGTTTTACCAATTGCGGCGGGGTTTACGTTGATAATTCGGTCGCTAATCCGCCGGTATTAAATATCGACGGCCTCCAGATTACTACCGCTGATAACTGTGTGATCACATTCACCGCGGATGTAAAAGTGGCTACAGGGGCTGGTGTCATTATTCCTAATACCGCCTATCTGTCCGCGGCGATCGAGGGCGGTTTCCCGACCAACGCATCCTCTGATGATCTGGTCACGTCCGGCGCACCCAGTTTAACGGGCACCAAAGTCCACAATAAAGGCGGTAAAACGCCGCCCAACGAGGTCGATCCGGGAGAATTAGTTCAGTACACACTCACAATCGACAATGTTGGCGATATTGATGGCACAGGTATCAGCGTTGATGACACATTAGACGCCAGTTTTGAAAATCTGAATGTCATCAGTTACACCAATTGTGGTGGTGTTTATGCCAATACCTCCACCGCTAATCCGCCGGTGTTAAATATCGATAATCTGCAAGTCACTGTGGCGGATAACTGTGTGATTGTTTTTGAGGTCAAGGTCAAAAATACCGTAGCGCCCGGAACCGATATTCCCAATACAGCGTCCGTTTCACCGGCCGTGGAAGGGGGATTGGGTGACCCAAGCATCGTATCCACTAATCTGCACGTGCCGGGTTCGGTGGCGATCACCACCACTAAAATTGATAACGATGCCGACAATTATGTAGATCCCGGTCAAACCGTCACGTACATCCTCACGCTCAGTAATACGGGCGATGTCACTTTAACTGGTATTCACGCGCTGGACACCATGGACAGTGATCTGGAAAACCTGAACGTGGTCAGTATTTTAAATTGCGGATCGAATTATCAGGACCAGTCTTCCATCAATCCTCCCGAACTTGATATTCGCGGGGCGGGGGGAGACCCCAATAAAGGTCTTGATGTCCAGTCCGGAGTGGATTGTGTGATCACCTTTACGGCTCGGGTTAAAGCCGGCGTTGCCGGCGGAGCTTTGATCCCTAATGTGGCAACGGTTACGGAGTCAAAAGAGGGTGCGCCGGCTACCACACCTGCCTCTGATATCCTGGAAGTCGCTATGCCATCCGTCAGCGCGACAAAAGCCGATAATGATCCGGATGATCTGGTCAGCCGCGGCCAGACTATTACCTACACGATTAATCTCATCAACTCAGGAACGGGGACCCGCGCGGCCACCGGTGTGGATATTTATGATGCCATGGATTCCGATCTCGAAAATTTATCCGTGAGCAGTCTGACCAATTGCGGGGGGGCGTCGGTTGACCATTCATCGGCCACCCCACCCATTTTAGATATTGATGATTTATATATCGCCAATGGAACGAATTGCGTGATCCTGTTTACCGCTGATGTAAAACCGGCTGTGCCGGCTACCTCCACCATTCCGAACACCGTTTTATTTTCCGCGTCTGATGAAGGGGCCCCCGGAGGCGCGGCCAGTTCAGATGTTTTAGTCGTTCCCATTGTTTGTGGAGATGGCTTTCGCGAAGGGACGGAACAATGTGATGACGGGAACAATATCGATGGCGACGGTTGTGACGCCACCTGTCATTTGGAATCCTGCGGAGACGGCGTCCAGCAGCCTTTGGAAGAATGTGACGATGGAAATAATATAGATAATGATGGCTGCAGTGCGGCTTGTATGCTCGAAGTCTGCGGTGATGGTACTCAGCAGACCGGTGAAGAATGTGATGACGGAAACACCAATAACAACGACGGCTGTTCATCCGCCTGT
>JAFGCR010000022.1 GCA_016932495.1 Candidatus Peregrinibacteria bacterium | reverse complement strand
CGCGCCATACCTTCTACTTTGGTGCCCATGTCATCGGATTCCATTTTACTGATCCTTAATCCTAATTTCTGGGCCAGCTGAGCCTGAATAGCGGGTTTGGCCATGAGGCGGTATTTGCCCAGCGGATCGGTTTTGATTTCTTCCTCGGTTTTACCTTCACAGAACAGGTCGTTGGCCGCTTGGTTGTTAGTGCTGGGGTCTTCGTAAACACTCAGCAAAGTTTTCAGATCAGGGCTTTTGTCTTTTAGAATTTTATCGTAACCCTTTTTGGATTCGGATACATTTTTGGCCGGGTTCTCCCCTTTGTTAAAGTCAGCCATCATTTCGTTCACAATGGTGAAGTCGCCCTTCTTCAGGGCTTCCATAATGGTCGGCAGAAGTTGGAGTAAGGCCATTAATCCTTCAATGGCGCCCATTTTTTTACCGCCTTCTTTGGATTCTCCCATGCTATCCAGCATTTTTTGAAAACCAGCTAAGCCATCTACATTGCGTTTGGCGATTTGTTCCAGATTTGCCAATGTTTTATCTTCCGGATTTTTTTTGATTGCCGCATCGAAAGTTGCTTGTATATTGGCTGGCAGATAAGGTTTTAATCCTGCTACATCTTTTACAGCATCGCCGTTGATTGTTAATTGGCCGTCTTCTTCAACGATATTGTGAGTTCGGGACAGTATTTCAGCTAGTGAACCGCCTTGTGCAGGTAATTTATCACCGATTAGTTTTTTAACTGCTTCCATTTCTTTTGGATCACTATCACTTATCTCTTCAATTCCGGTGATTTTACAGAAGGCTTCTCTAAAAAACTTAACTTCATCTTTTGTAGGCGTCAGATTGGGATTTTTTTCAACCTCTTTGATTCGATCTTCAGGCAATTTATTAAGAAAAGTATTAATCAGTGTTTGACTAGTGGGTTTTTTAATCAAGGTCGCCATATCCAATTCTCTAATTTCTCCACTCTCTATATGGATAGCAGGAATTCCTTGAAATTTTTCGACAATAAATTTTTCAATTGCCGCCTTAGCTTTATCACGTCCTTCTCTTAATTTTTCAGCGGGTGCTTCAGCCTTTTTTTCTTTTTCTTCTTCAGTTGTCTCCGCTTTAAATTCCTTGGTGGTTCCTTTTTCAGCATGTTGGCTGATTTCTGCTGTTAATTCTTTTATTTCTTTATGAATTGCTTGTGCCGCTTGGAGCTCAGGTGTCTTTTTTTCAAATTCCTCCATTCTTTTGTAAATTTCCACTCTTTTCCCGCTATAATATTTTGAGGTTTTGTCTTCGTCTTCAGTCAGCCCTTCTTTTGCGTAGGTCTCTATAAGTTTTTGAGATTCTTTTTTTAGCCTGATAATAGATTCTTTAATTTTTTTTATTTCTTCTTGTACTTTTCCCTCAGGTTCCCCTTCAGGCCTTTCTCCTTCTTGCTCTTTTTTTTCTGGTTGTGGTTCCGGCGCCTCTTCAAAAACCAACCGGTTTTCTCTGGAAAAATTCCAGTTTTCAAACAACTGCCGATGGATGTCTTTTAAAAATTCCATTTAGAGGGCGTTTAGGTAATACAGAATGCCTCCGGCCAGGGCGGCGAGCGTTAAAAGGCCGAGGAGCAGGTTGCGGAGGGTGTGTTTCTTTTTCGCCTGTTTTAGTACGGTTTCCCGCGGAGTGGCAGGGCGGTTGCCCGTCATTTCCTGAATTTCTTTTTCGAATTCCTGGATTTCTTTGGTGTCTTCTTTCTTTTCCACGGTTTCCAGGTCTTTGCGGAACTTTTCATCGTTTTCTTTCAGTTCTTTATGGAAGCCTTCCAGTCCTTCCTTATACTTTACCTGCGCGGTGCGGTATTCCTCGTCGGCCTGGTCAATAAGCTGGATGAGTTTGGCGCGTTCGTCGTTGGTCATCTGCGGGAGCAGGCCTTCGAGTTCCTGTTTTTGGGCCGGGTCAATATAGCTGTGTTTCAGCCGGTCCAGCAGGTCCATGTCGGTGATGTTGATATTGGCTTCGGGCATAGGTTTTTATTAAATATCTGCGCCAAGCGGAGTTCTTGGCACATTTGACTGATAATTATCGTCTTGGCCGGGTTTTTTACCGGCGTCGGCGATTTTTTCCGGCGAGGGGATGTCCTGTTTTTTCTCTTCTTCCGTTTTCTCATACAACGCCAGTCCTTCTTCTTTTTCCAGGGCGGTTAAAAAGTCTCTCAGCTGATTGGGGGTAACATCCTCCGGCAGTTTGTAAGGGCTTTCCGGCAGGCCGGCCAGGGTTTTGACGGCTTTGCTGAGCGTGGCTGTCCGGATGAGATAGTCACTTAAAGTCAGTCCGAATTTCCCGTTTTTTAAAGTTGAATGGTTCTGGAGTTCTTTATGGAGTGACCAGATACCGCCTTTTTCCTGCGAGCCTTTTTCCACCACCTTTTTCAGGGCTTCCGGGTCGTCGCCGGGGATTTTTCCTAACACTTCTTTATATTCCTTTTCGTCGATGGCCACCGGAATGTCGGCGGTTTTTACAATGCCCTTCAGTTCCCCGATTTCTTTTTCGTATTTTGGTTTTTTGCCTTCTGCTTCCTCTTTCCTTTTTCTTTTTTTCGCCAGAGCCGCCTTTTTCTTTTCAGCCAGTGCCAGCGCCTTTTTGGCGTTTTTGTTGTCTTTGTCCTCTTCCAGAAGCGCGTTGGCTTTTTCCTCTACCAACTCCCAGTCCTTTTTTTTGATGGCGGCGGCCATTTCGGTGGTGAGGGCGTTGATCTTTTCGCGGTCTTTCCCGCCGAGCATATCGGCGATACTGCGTAGAATGGAGCCAAAAAACGAATCGGAACCATCATCTTTATCTCTCATAGAATCGGCTTCTTTGATGAGCGCTGCGATAATACTGCCGAAAATCAGTTTTCGGGGCTGCAGGGTGTCTTTCAGCTTCGCGGCAAACTCATTTGCTTCCTCTTTTTTAGTCGGGAAGTTGGTGAGGGTGGAGACTTCATTGATGAAGTCATCGATCGGCTGGCGGGCTTCTTTTTCCCTTTCTTCGATCAGCCAGTTGACGATATGTTCTTTCATGATCAGCCATTTGGCATTGATCTCATCCGGGTCGGTAAAGCCGGCTTCAGGACATTCCACTTCTTTAAACAGTTTTTCCAGGGGGCTTAAAACCGCTATGATCTCCATTTCGTTTTCTTGTTCAACGGCTTGCCTTAGCTTCTGCACATCGACTTCTTTTTTCAGTTTATCCAATTCTGGTTTCAGCTTGTCCAGTTCCGGGCTTTTTTGACTTTCTGCCAGTTTTCCAAAATCTTCCATTCCCCCGAAGAGATTCCCTAAGATGTTAGGTTTCGGTTCAGTCATTACTGGTTTTGGTTATTAAGGTTTAATTTCCGTAAAATATCTTTTTTCGCGTCCTCGTAGGTGCGTAAGATCTGTTTTATTTCATTGGGCTTCACAATAAATACGCCCCGGTCCATCTCTTCACAGCGTTTCTGGAAGGCTTCCAGAAGCAGTAAATATTCCCGCTGTTTTTCGGTCTCCATCAGGAACATGGCCAGGATGTAGCGTTTTTTCAGCTCCTCCGAGAGGTGCGGATTTTGAGTGATGATTTCGATGATTCGTTGTTCGAGTTCGGTCATATTGAGTTGAAAATTGAGAGTTAGATGCGGTTGCCGATGGCAACCGCAGCGCGACGTTTACGTCGCGCTTTCAGATATTAGATAGGTCTTTCAGGAGTTCTTCTTCCGCCTTAGGCACTTCTTCTTCCTGATGCTGACGGACGGCTTTTTCACGGATTTTCGGGGCCTTTTTCCATTGCTCTTTCATGGCTTTCAGTTTTTTCGGATCGATCGCTTTTTTGCGGTGTCCGCCCCGTGGTATAAAGTCTCCTTCGCCCATTTCAAATTTTTATGAAGTAAAAATTTGCAAATTCGAAGTTCTAAACTCGAAATCCGAAATTAAATAATATAAACGTCACCGTGTTTTTCTTCGAATCTGGATTTCATCTGAAACACGGTCTCCACCAAATTCTGGATCTGGAAGGTGGCTTTTGGCTCTAGTTTCCAGAGGGATTCGATCTGGCGGATGATCCCCAAAATATTCATCCCGGTCAGGTCGGTTGCTTCTTTTTCTTCCTCGTTTAGTTTGTCATATACGGCTTTATTGTGGAGGGTCTGCACGTTGTACGGATCGAGTTCGCCGCTTTCCAGTTTTCCGATGAGCATATTCAAAAATTCCTCATGCCCTTCATTAAAACCGGTTTCATCTGTTAGCGGTTTGTTGAGTTCCTGCTGGGTTTTGGGATCTACCACGTGGTCCTGGTATTTCCGGATGGGATCTTCCATGGAGGTTATTGAAAAAATATCTAATTATTATAGCAAATTTCGCCCTGAAAAGCAATCCTTAATGTCCAGTTTCCAATGTCCGATGTCCGATTCTTTATGAAACTTCATTGGAAATTGGACACTGGACATTGGACATTAGGTATCGGAAATTTTATAATGGACACCCGTTAACAAACCCATCTATGGACCTTAAGACCCCTCTCGACGAGGTCATTCGCACCAAGCGCGATTACATCAAAGCGTTACGGGATATGAACCTGCATACGGTGGAGGACCTGCTGCTGTATTTCCCCCGCACGTACGAGGATCTTTCAGAATCCAAACCGCTTTTACAGGTGAAGGATGGTGAGAAAGTCAGCCTGCAGGGAATGCTCTACGGAATGAAAACGGTGCCCACCCGTAATCGGAGGATCAAGATCATCAAGGCCATGTTTTACGACACGTACGGGAACGGGGCCGAGGTGGTATGGTTTAATCAGCCGTTTGTGAAACGGACGGTCCCGATGGAGACGGATGTGACAGTTTCAGGTACGGTCAAATACCAGTACGGCAAGGCCACCATCCAGAATCCCCGGGTGGAGCGGATGGGGGAGGTGCAGGTGCATACAGCGGGCATGGTGCCGGTTTACCCTCAGCATGAGGTGATCACCAGCAAATGGCTGAGGGAAAAGATCCATCCCCTCCTTTACTTAACAAAGGAATTTGAAGAAGTCCTTCCCTCCGAGATCCTCGACGAGGAGGGGCTGATGGGCAAAGGGGAAGCGGTGAAAGAAGTCCATTTTCCCACCAACCAGAAACGGCTGGAACGTGCGCGGGACCGGCTGGCGTATGAGGAGTTATTTTTGCTTCAGCTCCATGCCGTTCAGCGCAAGCAGGAATGGAAACAGAGCCGCGAGAAAGACAGTCTGATCAAAGAAGTGAAGATGGATGTTCAGTTCGTCAAAAACTTTTTTTCAACCCTTCCTTTTACGCCCACCAATGCTCAGAAAGTGACGATTTTTGAAATTTTATCCGATTTTGAAAAGCCTTACCCCATGATGCGCTTGCTGGAAGGGGATGTAGGGTCGGGCAAAACGGTGGTGGCGGTCACTGCCTTACTCAATGCTGTTCTTCACGGCTATCAGGCCGCTATTATGGCGCCGACGGAGGTGCTGGCGCGCCAGCATGCCGATTCTATCGGTCAGCTGATACAGAATTATGAGGTAAAGTTTCCCCTGAAAAAACCTATTAACATCCAGCTCCTGATCGGCTCTTTAAAGCCGAAAGAAAAAAAGGTGATTCAGGACGGAATAAACAACGGTCAGATCGATATTTTGGTCGGTACGCATGCTTTGATCCAGGAATCGGTCCGCTTCCCCCGATTGGGGCTGGCGGTGGTGGATGAACAGCATCGTTTCGGCGTAAAACAGCGGGAAGTGCTGATGAAACAGGGGAGCCCCCATGTGCTGAATATGACGGCCACACCCATTCCCCGCACACTGGCCATGGTGGCGTATGGGGATCATGATCTATCGGTTATCAATGAAATGCCGCCCGGGCGCCAGATCATTATCACTAAAATCGTTCCGCCGGAACACCGCGTTCAGGTGAACCGTTTTATTGCCGATAAAGTTCAAAAAGGGGAGCAGGTGTATGTGATCTGCCCTTTGATCGACGATTCTGAAAAAATGGAGGTTAAATCAGTCAAAGCGGAATATGAACGCCTGCACACCGTTTTTCCGGATTTTAAGATCGGCCTGCTTCACGGCAAGCTGAAATCCGAAGAAAAAGAGGCAGTGATGAGGCAATTTAAGGAAAAAGAAATCGATATTCTGGTTTCCACGTCCGTTATTGAAGTGGGAGTGGATGTGCCCAATGCCACTATTATGCTTATTGAGGGCGCAGAACGCTTCGGGCTTTCACAATTGCATCAGTTTCGCGGTCGTGTCGGAAGGGGTAAAAAGCAGTCCTATTGTTTTTTATGCCCCAGTCCGGACGCACAGGGCTCCTACGAGCGATTAAGAGCCATGGTGGAGTGTCCTGACGGCTTTAAATTAGCCGAAATCGATCTGAAGCTACGTGGGCCCGGGGAAGTGTACGGCGTGCGGCAATCGGGCATTCCTGACCTTAAAATAGCCAATTTAGCCAATGGTGTGTTGGTTGTACGTGTGCGGAAAGCCGCGGAACATATGGTTGAAAGTGAAAAATTAGATAAACACCCTGTTTTAAAAAGTATGCTGGTGAGATTGAAGAAAAAGATGGAGAAGGCTTAATTTTCTTTGTCATTTCGAGCTTGTCGAGAAATTCCTTAAATAGATAAAAGTATATTTGTAATTTAGGGAGGGATTTCTCCGCTTCCTGAATCAAGTTCAGGACCGAAATGACAAAAAACGGTCGAAATGACAAAAAAGTTGAAATCTCAAATCTAAAATCTCAAATCTCAAATAAAAAACCCTCTCGCCAAAGGCGGAGGGTTTTTTGTGGTTAAATAATTGATTAAGCGATCATTTTCAGCACTTCTTTTATCTTTTTTCTTGGCAGTCTTGTGACAGTTGCGTAGAAGGATTCCACCTGGTCTTCTTCAGGGCGTTCGCGCTTCATCACTCCATCAATTCCGCGGGCTAGCGGGGATTTGTGCTGACGGGCCTCTTCCATCACTTCTTCGGAGAAGCTGAAATGATTATGGCCGGCGGTGAAGGCGGTAACGGCTTCGATATAGTCCTGTTTCAGTTTCGGTGCCTCATGGGCTATTTTCGGATAGGCTTTCAGCATAATATCGGGGTTGGCAGTGCGGGCACGGGTAAAGAGGGCTAAAAGGTATTTCCCTGCCTGCAGCACTTCCCGGTTCCATCCCTGGACTACCTGGTACCAGTTCTTCATCCGTTTCTCTTTCGGAAGAGAAAGAATGTCACTGATGGCTTTTAAAGCCTTCCGTTTGTTTCTTAATTCAGCGATGGCCTGATGGGTAAATTCTTTAACCCGTTCATTTTCTTCATCCACCGCTTCTTCATCCACCGCTTCAGCGATTTTATACAGGAGGGTTAAAACGCTGTTGATTGTTTTTAGCTGCTCTTTACGACCGTGATTAGCATCGACAACATCCTGGTAATCCTTTTCCAGTTTCCGGTCGATGGCAGCGGGGAGTTTTAAGCCTTCCAGGCGGGCGATCAGGCGGAGGGCTTTATCCACGTCGTTCTCACCTAACTGGTCGGCCTCATCAGCCACTTCGCCGATGATTTTCTGATTGAATCTGAGCTTGCCTAAATTCCGGCGGGCCCAGCTTTCGCCGACAGAGTATTGTCTGCGGTGTTTTCGTTCTTCTTTGGCAATCAGCAGTGATTCAGGGTCCTGCCCTTCACCTTCATTGAAGGCCAGTTCACGCTCTTCGGCGGCCCATTGCATAACACGGCCTTTATCAGTCTTAGCGACCTGCGCTGTCGAAGGTTTTCGCTTTTTAACGTCTGCCGGGTCGTCGTTATATTCTGACCAGTGCTCGTAGGCTGCAAAACTGGGATTATTAAGATTAGACATAGTATGGGTGGTTGATTAATTTTAAATGAATTATATTTTAACATAAAATAATAAATATGTCAATAATAAAAAAATATTTAAAATACTAAAAAAAAGACGGCCGGATTTTTTAGAGTAAAAAATGTATACAAGAAAAGGATTATTAGCTTGTTTCAAGCTATAAAACTTGCAAAAATTTTTGGGTTTACGTATAATGCTTTGATTTGCTCACCGCAGATCACTCCACATCACTTCGCGGCTCCTTATACAGCCGGCCAGAATGATCCCTGGAAACCCCACCTGACCTTTTACAAAAACAAAACACCTACTGCTTGGTTCCCGCGTTACACCGTCACGCCGCTCGCGGCACTATGTGACACCGTAATTTAAGGGCCCGGCGGTTCCGTAAAGTCTGGGGTTGAGTCATTCACCCCCTGGATGGCTCACTTCTAGGCTTTACGCTGCAGCTCCTCACGACTAGTGCGAGCTCAACCCCCCTATAGTCTGTTATCTTGATTTTTAAAAACAAAAATAAAAATACAAAGGTAACGCATAGATTACGTCTTGGAAGGACGAAAACAAAAACCAAAGTACAGCTTAGAACTTTTCCAGCTTAGTCACCTGGATAAGTTTGGTTTCGACCCATACTCTCGGTACGTTGTAAATGTGCTGTACGAATGGGGTCCTCGAAATCAAACAAAAGAACCTCGATCGATCGGGGTTTTTTTGTTATATCTAAATATCTGGCTTTCAATTTGTAACTGGTAATTCGTAACTTGTGGCAATCAAGTTACCAGTTACAAATTTCGTCAGCTGTCAGATGTTATTAAAAAAACTCCCTCCCGCTGAAGGCAAGGAAGGAGTTTTTTGTTTTAATCCTTAACTCGATTTATTCTGGTTGAGCCTGCTGTCCCCAATGTCCGGATCTTTTACCCATCGCTTTACCGAATGGCATGCCGGCTTCTTTCATAAGGGCCTGGGCGCCTTCGCGGTCGCCGGATTTCATCAGTTCGCGGGCTTGTTCCATCACGGCTTTTTGTTCATCCGTCAGTTCGGGGCGGAGGCCATGGCCCTTAAAACCTCCTTTTCCCATTCCCATTCCTTTTTTAGGGAGGCCGAGTTCTTCGGCGATTGCCTGGGCTTGCATGCGCAGGTCGTACATTTCGCAGAAGCGTTCAAAGTTTCCTTCATTGATGGTCTCAAGGATCGGCGGTTCATTGCCGTTTTCGGTCAGCAGACTGTACCAGGCATCATAATCGCATTTTTCAACGGCTTCCATCACTGCTTCCCGATTTCCGGAATTGAAACGGGGGCCTTTGCCCGGGGTTTCATCCCCCTCATCAGCGGAGGTGGCAAACACGACCGCCAATAAAATGACTAAGGTCGCCAGACCGGTCGGGATGATTTTGTTTATCATGTTCATAACTTTTAGTTTAGTTAATAATTGGGTGAGCAATCGATTGCGTCGCCCCTTAATACGCATCCGTTAAAAATTTCTTTCATTTTTGTAATTCCATCCGGCGGAAGATCGGCGGCGGATTCATGGGGCGGAGCCAGGGGGCGATGTTGAACGCTTTAAATTCATAATCGCCTGTCGCGGTTCCGGTCAGCCGGACGCGCACCCCCCTTTCCATCTCAAATTCCCGGCGCATTTTGGCTTTTTCAATATCCACCCGCCAGGATCCCTGTTCCAGATCTCTTAACAGGATAATCCGCCCATCCCCCATGTGAATAATAGTGCCGGCCAAAAAACCCTGTTCCGGGTTATTCCACAACATCCGTTTGCCGAAGTGCAGACGCTCATAGTTGGGGATCCTCCGGAAGACCTTTTCCAGATTCTCAGAGATGCCGGTGGCGTACAGGCTGGCGCCGAGGAGAACCGAAACCACCAAGCTCAGGCCGATAATGGCAAATACATTATGCCGGTAGCCGGATTTGGTGTGGCGCAGATGGTAGTAAGCCAATGCCAAGAATCCGATGAGCAGGACTAGCCAGAAGTAGGGAAGCGCCAGAAGCACAAAACCTGTCAGGCTGCTGCCCATTTCCCTGTAGACTTCGTAATCCATATCCTTTATCTGGAACAGGATGATGCTCACGGCCATACTGCCGAAAAGGACTGAAAGGCCAAATGATCCCCACACGACCGACCGCCTGAGCAGAAAGACCCATTTGGGGATGGGCTTAAGATGCGCTTTCTTGATTTTATCGATGATGGATTTAGCGAATTCTGACATATTTTATTGGTTATCGGGTTTATTAAGATGATTGTCGATAGCGAGTTGTTTAAAATGAGCTTTGGCGCGGTTAAGCTGGGTGGCGACTGTGCCGGCCGGAATCTTTAAGATATCGCTGATTTCCTCATAACTTTTTTCTTCCATGAATTTAAGGATGAGCACTGCGCGGTATTTTTCCGGCAGTTCATCGATAAGTGCCCGGACTTTCTGGGCCAGTTCCTTTTTTACATAATCATCTCTCAGATTGATATCATCGGGCAGGATATCCAGAAAATTCACCCCTTCTTCATTATTTATCTGAACCGTTTTTGGTCTTTTTTCGTTTTTCCGGAAATGGCTGATGGCTTCGTTGTGGGCGATGCGGTAGGCCCAACTGCTGAAGGAAAAATCCGAATCATAATCGTTCAGGTTTTTATAGATTTTTAAAAATACTTCCTGGAGCAGATCTTCAATTGTCTCCGCGTCCAGATGGGTCAGCCGGCGGATGTAACGGTTCAGTTTTTCTTCGTAACGCCGGACCAGATATCCAAAATAATCCGTGTTTTTTAACGTGAGCTGAACGAGCTGTTTATCTGATTTTTTTTCGCACTTTATCGGGCGCATGAAAAAAGCTTAGGGTGTGCAGTTATATTATACGCTGTTTGAGTCGGCTTTCTTTCATCTTTCAACATCTGACACCTGACAATTGACATTTGACTTTCGATATATTAGATTTACGTCCTTGTTAAGAATCAAATGAATTTATTTTGCATTTAGGTGAATACTATGATTAGGAAAAAATTTCGTTTTAGACAATTTCCCGTTTATAGGGTAGCGCTTAAGTTTAGAATAGAGCTAAAACTTTTTTCAAAAAAGCGGTTTCCAAAAGAAGAACAATATTGTCTGACTTCTCAGCTTTGGAGAGCTCTTGATTCTATTGTTTTGAATATTGCTGAGGGTTCTGATAGAAGCACGGATAAAGATTTTGCTAATTTTTTAAATAAATCTCATACATCACTGAACGAGGTGGTGGCCTGTTTGGATTCTGCGCTGGAGGATGGTTATATCAGTAAGTATGAATTGGATTATTTTTTATTAAAAGCTATCGATATTGCTGATCAGCTCACTGCTTTCAGGATGGATTTGCTTAAAAATCCAAATAAATGAGTCAGGTGTCAAATGTCAGGTGTTAGGTGTAATCAGACCTGCGTTTCGGCAATGAATTTTTTCGATTTTTCATAATCCTCATCGCTGATCTTCCCTTCTTCTTTCAGGATGTCTAAAATCTCATTGATGCCGACCACGCTGTGGAGTTTATAGCCTTTTTCTTCCAGTTTCCGGGCGCCGCCCTGTTCACGGTCTACTAAAATTACAAAGTCTTTTATCTTTAAACCGGACGCTTCAAACGGGACGACAGTCTCGAATTTGCTGTCTCCGTTGGTGATCAGGTCATCGATGATCAGAGCCGTATCACCTTCCTTATATACGCCTTCAATTTTCTTTTTGGTGCCGTAATCTTTCACCTCCTTGCGCGCGTAGACCATGGGCCATTCTTTTTCCAGTGAAATAGCGGTGGCGATCGGCAAGGCGGTATACGGAATGCCGGCAATCACGTTGAATGTTAACCCTTCCGCGATTTCAATCATGGCTTTACTGATCATCTTAAGGACTTTCGGGTATGAGACCAGCAGGCGCAGGTCGATGTAAATAGGAGAGATAATCCCGGATTTCAGTTTGAATTCTCCGAATTTTACCGCGCCGATTCCATGGAGCGCGAGGGCAATATCTTTTTTCATGACAGAAAAGGTTATGATTTGTGTGTATTTTATCAGCCGTTTTATGATTAAGGAAGGGTTTATCCGGTAAATTTTTTCCCTCTTTATTTAAGGGAGGAAATCTGGTATAATAAAAGGAACATAAAATTCAAAATCTATGAAGATCATTATCGTCGGCGGCGGCGCCACAGGCCTTACGTTAGCCAATCTGCTCGGTGATGAGCATGAGGTGACTGTTGTGGAAAAAGACGAAGAGACCGCGAAAGACATCGCCACCAAAACTCAGGCCCTGGTCATCCAGGGGGACGGAAGCGACGTGTCCGCTTTAAATGAAGCATCCATTGCCACGGCCGACGCGATGGTGGCGACCGCGGACGACAAGACCAACCTGATGATCTGTGAAATCGCCAAAAGTGAAAAAGTCAAAAAGATCATTTCTCTCGTCCGGGAACCTAAAAACGAAGAGCTTTTTGCCAAGCTGGGCATCACGTCCCTGGTGTCGGTTGTAGGGACCAATGTTACGGCCATCAAACGCCTTTTGTATCAGATCGGGGATGTACGGATTATCGCCCAGTTGGACGAAGGGGCCATGCAGATCGTCGAGATCGTCGTGGCTGAAGACAGCCCTTTAGTCGGCAAGCCGGCGGAACTTAAGAAAGCCACTTTGGCCGCCATCTACCGGGGCGGCGAATTGGTCATCCCACAAAAAGACATGCTTTTGGAAGCGGGCGACCTCCTTCTGATCGTCGCCAAGACAAAAGACCTTCCCGCTTTGACCGATTTAATCACGGGACAATGAACCTCCTTCTCCGTTATTTAGGGCACTTGCTTATTATCTCCGCCTTTTTCCGTTTCCTTCCGATCGGAGTGGCTCTTTTTTACGGGGAGTCGTTTTTTCTTTTTGTGCTGGCATTCCTGATTTCTTTGGGGGCCGGAGGGTTTTTGGTTTTTAAGTATCGCCGCAAAGAAGAAGAACCCGCTCTGACGCTGGCACAGGGGCTTGTTTTAGTCGCCCTTTCTTTTATCATCCTTCCCTTGATCGGCGCTCTCTCTTTTCTGCCCTCCCTGAATTATAATCTGCTGGACGCTTATTTTGAGTCGATTTCGGGTTTTACCACCACGAGCCTCACACTTTATTCAGCGCTGGATGAACTGCCCCGTTCTTTGCTGATGTGGCGGGCGGAGATCCAGTGGATGGGAGGGGTCGGGATCGTGATGGTCTTTTTATTCATTTTCAGCCGTCTGCACAGCCATGATTACACCCGTTTGGGAGACACGGAATCTAAAACCCAGTCGACTCTTGCTCTTTATCAGGCACAGGGATTCAACGTCCGGCTGGAAGGCGGAGTCAGGAAAACCCTGGCTCATATCATGATCATTTATTTCGGTTACACGCTGATCGGTATCGGCCTTTTGTATCTGACCGGCCTGACTCTTTTTGAGGCGACAGGGATGGCTTTTACCGCGCTTTCCACAGGCGGGTTCAGCATGACAGATTCCTTTTATTCCAGCGGCTGGACTTTTTTTGTTCTCATCCTCCTGATGCTGGCAGGATCCATTTCGTTTATCAATCACAATGACCTTCTCCGCCGAAAATGGAAAGCGTTTTTTATGAGTTTTGAAAAAAACGTCTTCCTGATTTTTGTGGCGCTGGCGGTTCTGGTATCGCTGACGGTTTATACGGATTTTATGGCCGTGCTTTTTGAGATCGTGTCCGCTTTTACTACCACCGGTTATTCCACGTCTCCCATCGCATTGCTTCACCCGCTCTTTATTCTGATGATCATGACTGGCATGATGGTCGGCGGGAGTGTGGCCAGCACCTCAGGCGGTATTAAAGTATTCCGTATTTATTACCTGCTCCGCGCCATTCCCTGGTCCATTAAAAAGATTTCCTCTCCGCCGAGCGCGGTCATCCCGCTTCAGATCCACGGGGATAAGAACGCGGAATCCAAATTGGCCAATATCGGCGTTTTCGTCTTCCTGTACGTCTTTATTCTTCTTATCGGCACCGTTTGTTTTATGCTTTTTGGACATAGCTTTCTGAACGCTTCTTTCCAGGTTTTTTCAGCGCTGGGTACGGTGGGCCTACAGACCATGGACATCGCCGCACTTAATCCTTTTCTGAAATTTATCCTGATGATGGCCATGCTGTTCGGGCGCCTGGAAATATTCCCGGTTCTGATCGTATTGAGGGGTTTGTTCCGCCTGAAAAAACGCATCTGATCTGATTAAAACAGGTGGGTTTTTTGGGATGGCAGGCCCAGAAGGATTTGAACCCTCACCAACGGTTTTGGAGACCGGTATGCTACCATTACACTATGGGCCTTCCTCGGCATTTTACTTTACTCTACGCTTTGATGCAATATCGGGATGCCAGTTGCTTGATTCCATGAAAATCGAGTAGTATATTTGAGTTACAGAACAAAAATAAATCATTATGTCATACAGAACTAAAGTAACCCAAAGTCCTGTTACCTTAAGCCAGATTCGTTCTCTGGTTAAGGAAGAGGCCTCTTTATCTTTAAACGGCCAATCCAACAGCGCCCGTGTTTCTATTCAGCTTTTCGGCGAACGGATCGGGCGGAACTGGCTGAAGCCCGAAGAACCGGCGGAGATCATGATCCGGCTTTTTGAGTCCGTGCGGTCAGCCACCGAACGGGCGATCCGTGAAAAAGGGCTAAAAGGTGCAGAGCGGCGTGAGCTTTTGAGTGGGGTGGAAACCTTTATCGGGAATGTCCGTACCCGGGTGAAAGAGATGACAGTATAAAACCAGATACCATAAAGAACCTCCCAGCCAGGCTGAAGGGTCTTTGGTATGGTTTATTTGCAGCCGCCGCATCCGCAGCCACCGTCTTTTTTGCAGCCGCCGCAACCACATCCACCGTCTAAATTAATCATGATATTTTAGGTTAATAATAAGAGGGTTCTTTTATTATATCGTTTTTTTTGGTTAATTCAATTTTTTTGATTTGCTATAATAGGTCTAACCAATAAACACAAAAAACATGATCGACTGGAAAATAGTGATGGCGTTCCTGGTCGGCCTTATCCTCTTTATCCACGGGGTCGAGAATTTCAGCCATGAAGTCCTTCATTTCGCGGGCGAACGTTTCCGCAAACTCATCAGCCGGGCGACCCGCAATCGTTTTTTGGGAGGGATGGTCGGTATGTTTGTGACTGCCCTGATCCAATCCAGTACGGCGACTACGGTGATCACCATCAGCCTGGTGAGTGCGGGGGTGATTTCGTTTGTGCAGAGCTTAGGGGTTATTATGGGGGCCAATGTGGGGACGACGATCACTGCCCAATTGGTGGCGTTTAAAGTTACTGCCTATGCTCCTATTTTTATTATTATAGGGTTTCTTTTGAGTATTTTTAGAAGACCTTATCGCTATATAGGGAAAGGGATTTTTTATTTTGGATTGGTTTTTTTTGGATTAAATCTTATTTCGGAAGCGATTATTCCGCTCAAAGACTATCCGGTTGTTATTGATCTTTTTGCCAATCTTACCAATTCTTATATTGCTCTTTTGGCCGGCCTTGCTTTTACGGCCCTGATGCATTCCAGCAGTGTGGTGACAGGATTGGTGGTGGTTTTGGCGGCCAGTGGCGTCTTAACGCTTGAGCAGGGGATTCCTATTCTGCTGGGAACGAATATCGGTACGACCATGACGGCGCTTTATACATCCACACGATTGAACATTTTTGCCAGGCGGGCGGCTTTGGGACATACTATTTTTAATATGGCCGGCGTCCTTCTTATCTGGCCGTTTATCACTCCCTTTTCCCGTTTCGTCATGTCACTTGGCGGTTCCACGGCCCAACAGATTGCTAATGCTCATACTATTTTTAATGTGACGGCGGCCGTCCTTTTCCTTTTTCTTTTAACTCCGCTTAGAAAATTCGTTGAAAAGGCGATCAGAAGCGATGAAGAAGAACTCCTGATCACCACCAAATATCTTAATGCGGCGCTTCCCGAATCCAATTCCAGAAGCTTCAGCCTGATTGAAAAGGAGATCTCTTATTCCCTTTCAGTTGCTTTTAAATTTTACAATAAATCGGTTGATTTTATCCGTGAACCGAAGGGGGCGGATTCCAATGCAGTTGAAAAATTTGAGATACTGGCAGATCTGCTGGATGAGAAGATCGAAAAGGCACTTTTAGAATTATCGCGCCGGTCGTTAACTGAAACGGAGGCGAAAAAGGTGGTGCTCTTGGTGCGTATCAGCAATCTCGTCGAACAATTGGCGGACACGGCCAAAAATCTCGGTTTCCAGCCCATTTCTATGAGCCTTTCCCTCCTTTCCCTTTCTCCCGAATCTCTTAAAAATATTGAAAAAATCTATTCAAAAATGGGGCCGGCTTTGGATGCTGTTCAGCGTGAATTCCCCCGTCAGCTTTCTGATTATACCCATCTTTTCCGGCAGTTGAATCGTGTAGATCCTATTATCAATCGGGGATATCAGGAGCATATCAAACGTTTAAAATCCGATTTGGCATACGCGGGCAGCAGTTTTGTGGAATCCTGTTCCATACTTGAAAACGGAGCGGATTTACTGAAAGAGATCATGAAGCTTTCTCAAAAGTACGCGCGGCTTAAAAAACATTAAAGGTCGCATCGTTTTCCCGAAGCGCTTCGCGCGTATTTGCCGAACTCTTTATGTTTCATGGCGACTTCCCCGTCAAACACCGGGCCGTCTTTGCAGACGCGAAGGCCGGTTCCGTCGATACAGCATTGTCCGCAGATCCCGAACCCGCATTTCATAAAGCGTTCCAGGCTGGCCTGTGAAGGGATTTTATGGTCTTGGGCAATTTCGATCACTTTCACCATCATCTTTTCCGGGCCGCAGGTGTAAACAGCGTCGGTTTTTCCCTTTTCCAGTTCTTTTTTTAATATGTCCGTTATGAACCCTTTATGTCCTTTGCTTCCGTCGTCTGTTGATACCAGCACTTTACAGCCGAGCTTCTTAAATTCCTTTTCGTAGATCAGGAGGTTTTTGCTCCGTGCGCCGATGATGGCGGTTACATCCATTCCTTTTTCAGCCGCCTTTTGGGCCAGGGCGAGGAGAGGCGGTGTGCCGCAGCCGCCGCCGGCCAGGGTGATTTTTTTGTAATCTTTCAGGTCAAATCCTTTGCCGAACGGGCCGCGGATGCCCAGCCGGTCACCGATTTTGACCTGTTCATGGATGGCCGTGGTGCAGTCGCCGGCTTTGAAGATGCCGATGCGGAATTCATCCGCCTCCACCCAGCCGACACTCATCGGCACTTCGTCCACGCCCGGCATCCATACCATCACGAATTGGCCGGGACGGGCGTTTAACCCGTGTTTAAAAACATAGGTCTTAAACAGGGGGTTTTCATTGATGATGTCCGATACTTTGAGTGAGAGCATGGTTAGTCGAGAGTTGAAAGTTTAGAGTTGAAAGTGGATTATTCATGCGCCAAACCCACTAGTTCTGCAACATCCGTAAAGCCTTCTTCTTCCATGAAGGATCTGATCTTATCGATGATCATATTGAAGGCTTTCATGTCGTGGTAGGCGAGGGCGGAACCGATGCCCAGTAAGCTGGCGCCGGCCATCATCATCTCGATGGCGTCTTTGCCGTTACTGATGCCGCCGGTTCCTATAATCGGTATTTTGACGTTTTTATAAATATCGTACACACAGCGGATGGCGATGGGTTTGATGCCCTGTCCGCCGACTCCTCCTACTTTGTTGGCCAGAATCGGTTTTCTTGTGTAAATGTCGATCAGCATGCCGGGTCCGACCGTGTTGATGGCGGTGATGGCGTCCGCGCCGGCGGCTTCGGCGTGTTTGGCAATGAGCCCGATGTCAGCGGTATTGGGTGAGAGTTTAACAGCAACTGGTTTTTTGACCGCCTTTTTAACCGCTTCAGTGGCTTGGGCGGTCATCAGCGGGTCGCAGGCGATGGGCCGGCCCATTTCATCGTCCACATTCGGGCAGGAAAAGTTCAGTTCCAGCATATCCACCGGGTGGCTGTCCATGATCCTGGCGCATTCCACCAGCTCCTTGATGTTCTTGCCGGCCACACTGCCGATGAGCGGATTACTGGGGCAGGCGGATTTGAAGACCTCGAATTCATGACGTCCTTCTTTCACACCCTCCCCGCACAAACCGACCGCGTTGATGATGCCGCCGGGGTAGGTGAGCACCGTGGGGTTCGGGTGGCCGGGACGCTCTTCCAAAAACAGGGTCTTCCCGGTGACCGCGCCGCATCCGTGTTTGACACAGTTGGCTAGGCTTGCCCCCGTTACCCCTAAATAGCCCGAGGCCAGTACCGTGGGGTTCGGGAATTCGATGCCGCAGACGTTCACACTCAGGTTCATTTTATTCGGTTATTTTCTGCGGTTGATTATATAGGAAACGGATTGAAAACGGAACATTTACTTTATTTCGGGTTTTTATTTGACATAATTTAATTTATTGATATAATATACATATCAATTTCATTAATCATATTTCATCATGTCTGAAAAACCTACTTACAAAATTTTAAGTGCTGAAGAGGCGGAGGCACGTGATCGTGAACTTTTTGAAAGATTAAACCGAGAAATCGAAGCGCTTGAGGGCGTTGTAAATCAAAAAGTGGATACTTCTAAATTCAGGGCCAGGGAAGTCGGTGATATTGTCAGAACAACCTGCCTGATGAATGAGCAGGATAGGCTAGAAATACGAACAATGAAGAATCTGCGCGATGCGATTGCATTACGGCTTCAGGGGGCAGGAAACTGATTAAGCGTTTGACGTTTCGATGTCGTAAAACACCGGTGTCGGGCTGACTTCTAAGAAAGTTTTAACAATATCCTGATCGAATTGTCCCTCTTCATGCGGATGACGGGTGACTGACTGGTCCCATGGCAATCCTGAACACCGTTTTAATTCCTCGTAAGCGTATTCAACCGAATTTTCTTTTTTTTGCGCGTATTTCCGATGACTCGTCATGGCGTCAAAGCAGTCCGCCACGGCCATGATCCGGCTGATAAGAGGGATGTTAAGCGGGTCGATACTGTAGCCGCTGGGGTAGCCTTTTCCATCCGGCCGGACATGATGCTGAAGCATACCGTCCCTTATCTGATCATGGACCACAATGGCATCGATGATCTTGCGGTATTCCCGCATGTATCCTTTTTCAAGTATTTCGTTCCAAACCACCATGCCCACCACGGGGTGCAGGCGGATGATATCCAGTAAGTGACGGTCTTCGGCGGTGAGTTTTTTGTCACTGCGGACAATATCAAATATTCTCCCCTGTATTTTTCCGATGTCATGCAGAAAACCCGTGAGAGCCACAATGTCCGGTTCAATCGATTCCCGCCCCATTTCTTTGAGCTTTTGGGCGATCAGTGTGGCGTAAATGCCGGTGCGGATCCCATGGCCCAGCGAATACCCAAAGAAGTAAAGCGGGGAGAAAGTATAATTAATTCTTGTCTCATTTTCCGCAAAAGCCCGCCGTATTTTGGGCGGCGCCATGATCTGATGCGCTTCCTTGGGCAGTTTGGTCAGCTTTTCATGCGTTTCAAAAATAGCCTGAGCCGCTCGGGGGTCAAGTGAGGGCTGTCCGTCAGGGATCTTGATATCCCAGTACAGTGCTTCTCCGGCCAGCGGGCTTACCTGCCCTTCTTTCAGATGGCGGCACAGGATATGACGTTTCAGATCCACTGCCTTCAAACGTTCTACTTTTTGTCGCACGGCTCCTAAAAATGCAGCGGTATCTGTTTCCCGTATGGGCTCTTTATGTTCACCGGCTAAAAAAGCTTCCGCATGCCCTTCCACGATGATCTTATGAGCCTTGGCGGCCATGTCGTTTTCTTCAATCAGCTTTTCCTGCAGAAGGCCTTTCATCCGGTCTTCGAAGCGGGAATGGTCAGGGGCAGCCTTTTTCATGGGTGTTTGATTAGGAGGGAAACATTATACGTCTTTTTTTTGTTTAGTCAAAATCCCATTGTTGTTTTTTGCGGGGCTATCTTGATTTTTTGACTAAGAAATGCTATAATATTATGATAAGAAAATAGAAATGACACATCGCCCCATTACACCAGAGGGGCCTTCCATCAACGGTCACTGGGATGACCTGACAACCCTTGAGCGTCTGAATCTGATCCTCACACATGCGGATCATTTTTTGTGTCAGGGGCTGATTACCCGCGGGGAACTTCAGATGCTCATGTCGACCTCGGAATCAGAATGGGAATATCTGAGCGAAAACCACCCGGACGTCCTGTTTACAAAAATCAACATTACCGCCGATGTCCGCGCCCAGGAATCACGGGATAGACTCAAAGCCGCCTTACGTGCGGTTTTTTTGTAACCAGGATAGTTTAAATTTGACAAATAGGAAGATATATAGATAAAATACTATCCACATTTTAATTTATACATTATGGGTTTTTTAGACGGCTTTTTAAAAACACCGGAAGAACGTGAAAAGGAAGCAGAGCTGGATGACCGGAAAAAGGCAATCGACCGTAAGGCGGAAAGCGGCTTTAACGCGACGGGTGATTATAATCGCCATTACGCTGAACGTCGGCGGGAACTCCCTTCGGCCACAGACCGTCTCGTCCGCGGTGTCAGAATCCTTTTGGGAAAGATCCGGCGGAAACGTTAACCGGCTTTATTGCTGATTTTTTAGTCAGGATCCATTAAGTGCTGTATCATCGAAGCGATTTGATAAAATCCTCCTATTTTTTAAAATAAGTTGCCCATGTCAGGTATCACTAAACAGTCCCTCAGCAGATTCCAGCCATCGTTCGAAGAGGAACAGCGGCTGCTCAGGATCCAGCGGTATTATCAGGGCAAGCCCCCTTATGAAAAATCCCGCATACCTTTTACGGAAAGAATCCGGCGTGCTTTATTAGATGCTTTCAGATTTCGGGGAGAAGCGGAACAGGAAGAGGATTAAAGCTCTGGTTTCTTCTTATGCCACTCCGTTGCCTGTTCAAACGCGTGGCCGACGTGGAATAAGTTTTCCTCTTTATATTGGCTGGCGAGTATCTGCATACCAATAGGAAGTCCGTTTTTGTCGAATCCTGCCGGAACCGATAAGCCGGGTAGGCCGCAGATGCCGGCGGGAACGGTTAGCGTGTCGGCCGCGTACATCGCCAGCGGGTCATCCATTTTTTCCCCTATCCTGAAAGCGGTAAAAGGGGAGGTGGGCGCCGCCAGCACATCCACTTTTTTAAAGACTTCTTCGTATTCCTGCTTCATCAGCGCGCGGACTTTGGCGGCCTTTAAATAGAACGCGTCGTAATAGCCGGCAGAAAGGGCGTACGTGCCGATCATGATCGTCCGTTTTACTTCATCGCCAAACCCTTCGGCGCGGGATTTCATGTAGATTTCCAGCAGTTCTTTTGCGTCATCTGTCGTGTGGCCGTATTTGATGCCGTCGTACCGGGCCATGTTGGTGCTGGCTTCGGATTTGACCAGCAGGTAGTAGGTCGGGATGGCGTATCTGGTGAGCGGAAGGCTGACATCCACTACTTTCGCGCCGAGTTTTTTCAGGGTTTCGATTCCCTGATTTATGGCATCGGCTGTTTCTTTCTCCACGCCTTCAAAATACTCTTTCGGCACGCCCACTTTTACGCCTTTCAGGCCGGTTTTCAGGGATTTTGTGTAGTCCGGAACCGGTTCATCGGGTGTGGTGCTGTCGTTATCCGATCGGCCGGCGATAACATTCAGTACCATTGCCGCGTCTTCCACGGTTTTGGTGACCGGGCCGATGGTATCGAACGACGACGCGTATGAAATAACCCCATACCGCGGAACCCGGCCATAACTGACTTTCAGCCCCACACAAGAACACAGGCTGGCGGGCTGGCGGATGCTTCCGCCGGTGTCCGTTCCAATGGCAAACACGCACTGATCCGCGGCCACGCTGGCGGCTGGCCCGCCGGATGACCCTCCCGCTACCCGTTCCGGATCCCATGGGTTTTTCGTCACTCCAAAATAACTGGTCTCCGAACTGCTGCCCATGGCGAACTGGTCGGTGTTGGCTTTGCCAAGCAGCACCGCCCCCGCGTTTTTCAGCCGTGCCCACACGTCCGCGTCGTACGGAGGAATGTAGTTTTCCAGAATCTTACTGCAGGCAGTCGTCTTGATGCCGGCGGTGCAGATGATGTCCTTTAAGTTCATCGGAATACCGGCGAGAGGATTTTTAAATTTACCCTCTTTATCCGCTTTTCCCGCCGCTTCCAAAGCTATTTCTTTTGTCACTGTTACATAAGCGTTCAGCTTATCATCGGTTTTTTCGATCCGATCCAGATACGCCTGAGTGAGCTCAGTACTGCTGAACTTTTTTTCCTTAAGGCCTTTGTGTGTTTCGGCGAGGGATAAATCTATCATGATAACATTTGACAATTGACAATTGACATTTGACTTTTTATTTCCGTTTTTTGTCACATGTCACATGTGGCATCAAAATACATTCTTCACTTTGATCATATGGTCCTGAACGCTTTGGGGGGACTGCTTTAAAAGTTCATCCGTAAACGCGCAATCCTTTTTACTGTCATCAAAGGTGATGTTTTTTAAGCCCGTGATCTGGGCGATGGGTTCCACATTTTCTGTGCCCACCTCCTCCAGCATTTTGGCATGGCTTAAGATATCTGAAAGCTGGGTGGAAAACTTTTCCACTTCTTCATCTGTCAGCCCCAGGCGGGCCAGTTTGGCGATGTGTTTTACTTCATCGTGACTTAGTTTCATCTTTTAACAGTTAGTGCTGTTACATTATAACGGAAGATGAAAACTTGGAAACTTAAAAACTTGAATACCGGATGTCTAAATGCCCAAGCACCAGTTTTCAAGTTTTGTCATCCGGTAGCGCGTTTACAGAATTAAAATCAAAAGTATAACAGGTAGAGAGTTTCCAAGTTTCCAAGTTTTTGATACACTGATTACAGATAAAAGTAAAAAGATGAACACAACTAAAAATCTCCATGACGTCAGCGCTGTTCTATTCTTCATCCTCGCCTTTGCTTATGTGGCGGTGGCGCTGGCCTTTCGGAATGATTACATGGCCAGTCTGATGATTTTTCTGATGCGCCTGCTGGACGTTCCCTTTGCTTTAACCGCGCTTTTGTACGGAGGGAGCGGGCTTTATCTTCAGGTCAATGAAGGGAAAGAAGAGGCGGATTCCGCGTGGGGGTATATCATCTTCGCTTTCAGCCTGCTCCTGTTCGGATTAGTGATTTTTATCAATTTCGCGTTTCCTTCTCAGCTCTGATTATCAGCTAGCCGAAGAAGGCGCGGCCAGCATGGCCGTGACTTTTTTGGAATAGCGGAGGAGGGTGGTTCATCCGTTAACGTTCGTGTTTGTGGGAAGTGCAAGGCGGTATAATTTGGAGCGGAGCGACTCACCGCCGTGGCATTTGGGAGAATAAATTTTGGT
>JAFGCR010000021.1 GCA_016932495.1 Candidatus Peregrinibacteria bacterium | reverse complement strand
GTCAGAAAAGAGCCTGAATAATCTTCTAAAGATACTCTTTCATTTCAACAATTTCAAATTCTAGACACCAGAAATCCGAACAGTGGGTTTTTGGTTAACTTGTTTTTAGATTGTTTTTCAGCTATGCTCATTAACGTAAAATAAAGACATATGACCTCCATCGTGATCGTTTATGGAAGCACTGGCGGAAACACGGAAATGGTCGCCGAGTACGTGGCGGATTTTTTAAAGGCAAAAAAAATCAAAGCCGATGTTAAGCGCGCGGAGCAGAGTTCCGCCAAAGACCTTTTAAAATACGATGCCTGTATTTTAGCCAGTCCTACGTACGGTCATGGTTTACTGGAAGCGCACATGACAAAATTCGCAAAAGGGCTTAAGGAAATCGATTTAAAAGGCAGGCCCTGCGCCGTGATCGGCCTGGGGGATCCGAAATATGAGATGCAATATCACATTGAATCCGCTCCGATTTTAGAAAAAAAACTCACCGCTGCGGGCGGAAAGATTTTACTCCCTGCCCTCCGCATCAGCCGGACGCCGGTGATGCATTTAAAAGGAATTATTCCGCATTGGACGAAACAATTAATCAACTTATTAAAATAGTGTCTCGTGTCTAGTGTCTCGTGTCTGATAAGTTCACGAGCCACGAGTCACGAGCCACGAGTCACGATATGAACAGAACCACCCTAAAAGTAGCCGGCGAATCCGGTATGGGCCTCCTGAGTGTCGGCCGGATCGTGGCAAAGGTGCTGAAAGGCATGGGGTTTTACGTGCATTCCGACCGCGAATATCCCTCGCTCATCAAAGGCGGGCATTCCAATTTACAGATTGACTTCGGTCCCGCGCCGATCCGGTCGCTCTCGCGCGAGGCGGACCTGGTGATCGCGCTCGACCGGGCGGGGCTGATGGAATATCTGGATGTGATTAAAAAAGGGGGAGTCCTCGTGCATGGTTACGAACGCCATCATCTGATAAAAGATCTCCACGCAAAAGCGAAAAAACGGAATATCAAACTCATGTACTTGCCGGCGCACACCATCGCCCGGAATTTAGGCGGGAGTGATGTAATGGTGAACATGGTGCTTCTGGGGCTGATGTGGAAGATATTAGGATTTGATCTAAAGCCGCTGGAAAATGCCATTCGCAAACAATTCGCCACAAAACCGGAACTCCTGAAAATCGATTTAAAATGCGTGCAGGCTGGTTACAGGCCAAAAGAGCTTAAGAAAATTCCGCAGTACAAAATTCCGGTCCCGAAGAAAAAGCCAAAAGCCCTCCTTTTGGATGGCAATATGGGCGTGGCGCTCGGCGCAATCGAAGCGGGCGTGCGGTCTTATTTTATGTATCCCATGAGTCCGGCCAGTTCTATTTTGATGTATTTGGCCGACTTCAGCCATCAGACCAAAATGGTGGTCAAACAGGCGGAAGATGAGATCACAGCGGCCCAGATGACGCTCGGGGCTATGTTTATGGGGAGCCGTTCGTTTACAGCAACGTCCGGCGGTGGGTACGACCTGATGCACGAAACCGTGTCACTGGCCGGCATGACCGAAACGCCATGGGTCTGCGTGATCTGCCAGCGGCCCGGTCCGGCGACAGGTTTGCCGACCTGGACGGGGCAGGGGGACTTGAATATGGCGATCCACTCCTGTCATGGGGAATTCACACGCCTTGTGATGGCGGCCTCGGATCCGGCATCCTGTTACGAAGGCATCCAGCACGCGTTTAACTATGCCGAGGAGTTCCAGATCCCAGTCATCTTTTTAAGCGAAAAGACGATCGCTGAAGCGCAGACCATGGTGGATGTGTTTAAATCCAAGATTCCGATCAAGCGGGGGATTGTGACCGGCAAGGCGCTTGAAAAAGTCGTGCCCTCTGACCGGTTTAAGATTACGAAAAATGGGGTGTCACTACGCTGGTTGCCGGGTGCTTCTGAAATGGGTTATTACGGCAACGGCGATGAACACAAAGAGGACGGCACTCTTACCGAACGGGGTGAGGAGGTGGCTCCCATGTACGCCAAGCGGGTACGAAAAATGGAGACATTAAAAAATACTCTGCCCGATCCGGTGATATATGGTGTGAAGAAAGGCGCGGATTTTTCTTTTGTGGGCTGGGGGAGCAGTAAATCCGTGATGCTGGATGTCATCGATGAGATGAAAAAGAAAGATGTGAAAGTCAATTACCTGCATTATGAATACCTCTGGCCGTTTAAAGAAAAGCCCGCCGTCCGGTTTTTTAAAGAAAACAGGAAAGTCCACATTATGGAAGGCAATTATCAGGGCCAGCTCGCTAATATGATCGAGGCGGCGACCGGCTTAAAATTCAAAGGGCGCCTGCTTAAATACAACGGCCGCCATTTTTTTCTGGAGGATGTGATGGATTATATCGTTAAACATCTAAAATAGTGTCTCGTGTCTAGTGTCTCGTGTCCGATAAGTTCACGAGACACGAAGCACGAATCACGATTCACGACGTATGAATCAAGATTACAAAAAATTAGCGGATCATAAACAGGAATACCTCGCTTACGAAGGGAATGAGGTCATCACCTGGTGTGCCGGGTGCGGGAATTACGGCATCCAGAAAGCGCTGGAGCGGGCGATGGTGCTCGAGGGAATCAAGCCTAAAGATGCCCTGTTCTGTTACGACATCGGCTGCCACGGCAACGGATCGGATAAGATCGGGAATAAAGTCGTTTACACACTTCACGGACTGCACGGTCGGGTGATCCCGGTGGCGGCTGGAGCCTGTGTTGCTAATCCGAAGATGAAGGTGATTGCCGAAGGGGGGGATGGCGGAACGATGAGCGAGGGCGTGAATCATCTGGTCCACGCGGTGCGCAGTGATTACCCCATGGTCTTTATTCTGCACAACAATGAAAACTACGGTTTGACCACTGGTCAGGCCTCGGCCTGCACCCGTCAGGGGCGCCCCATGAACGGATCGCCGGACGGCGTCATCAGCCCGCCCATGAATTGCTGTGATTTTGTGATGGGATTAAACCCCACCTTTGTCGCGCGATCGTTCTCGGGGGATGTAAAACACATGACTGATATTCTCCGTGCCGCATTGCGCCATAATGGATTTGCCTTTGTCGAGATCATGCAGGTCTGCCCCACCTACAACCGCGCTACTCCGCAGGAATGGTATCTGGAGCGGATCAATTATCTGAAAACGACACCAAAAACAATCGAATCAGCCCGCAAAGCGTGTGCAGACTTGAACGACAAAATAAACCTCGGTATTTTCTATCAGAACAAAAAGGCTCCGAATTATATGGAAATGCTGGAAAACCGCAAAGGCGTCAAGACCGCTCCTGTTGAGGAGGTTAAGCGTTTTGATATCAAATCACTGCTGAAACAATTCGAGTAAGTTTTTGGTTTGGGAAAACGCTGTTATTCCTCTATAATAATCCTGCTTTTTTATTGAAAATTGAAGATTGAAACGCTTCGCTATTGAAAATCAATCTTCAATCTTCAATTTTCAATCTTTAATAACAGAAAATTATGCCCGAAATCTTGGAATTCTCAAAAATGAGCGATGAGGAAGTCGCCGGTAAACTGAAAGAATACCGGATCGGCCTTAAAGTGTCGGAAGCCCGTCACATCGAAGAAATATTAGGCCGTCCGCCCACGCTTACAGAAGCGGTCATCTGGGGGATACAGGGATCGGAACATTCGTCTTATAAAAGCTCGCGCCCGTTTTTAAAAAATCTTCCCACCAAAGCGCCCAATGTCATCCTGGGGCCAGTGGAAGATGCGGGCGTGGTCGAATTCGCGCGGGATGGGGAGGATCGGTGGGGGCTTGTGATGTCGCATGAAAGCCATAATCATCCGAGTCAGATCGTGCCCTATGAAGGGGCCGCGACCGGCATTGGCGGCAATGTGCGCGATGTGTGCTGTATGGGGGCCAAAGTCATCGGCTGTCTGGACTCTTTGCGGTTCGGCAGTTTAGAAAATAACGAGTCCCGCCTGATCGCCAACGAGGTGGTGCGGGGGATCGCGGGGTACGGGAATCCCATCGGCGTACCGAACTTAGGAGGGGATGTGCGTTTTGAATCCTCTTTCGACGATAATTGCCTGGTCAATGTACTGACGTTTGGAGTCGTGAAAGAAAGCGAGCTCATCCATTCCTATGTGCCCGATGAGGCGGCTGAGGTCGGTTATGACCTGATTACCGTCGGCAAACCCACGGATAACAGCGGCATGGGCGGTGCGTCGTTTGCGAGTCTGGAGCTGGATGAAGAGGATAAGGAGGCGAACAAAGGCGCGGTGCAGGAGCCAAATCCCTTCCTGAAACGGCATTTGCTGGCCGCGACTTATGACTTATTCAAACGTCTGAAAGAAAAAAGAAAGCTCGGTAAAGTCGGCTTTAAAGATATGGGCGCCGGCGGTAATATGTGCGCCACGGTGGAACTGGTGGCCAAAAAAGGGTTCGGGGCGGAGATCGACCTCGAAAAAATCCCGGTTTCCATGCCCAATCTGCATCCCAGCGTGATCGCCTGCAGTGAAACGCAGGAACGCTTTACCTGGGCCTGCCATCCGGAACTGACGCAGATGATCTTAGATCATTACAATAAAAAATGGGAGCTCGGTTCCGTGGCGGAAAACGCCCGGGCGGCGCTGGTGGGGAAGGTAACCCAAAACGATCACTACATATTGTGGTATAAAGGGGAGAAAGTCTGTGACGCGAAAGCCACCGACATCACCGAAGGGTTAAAATATGACCGTCCGGTTCAGAAAAAAAAGTTTGACGGAAAAGAACCGGTGATCGATGAAGAAGAGCTAGACGTGAACAAAATTTTTGTTCAACTTTTGGAATCCGAAAACATATCCGGCCGATATGCCATTTACAATAAGTATGACAAAGATGTGCAGGGAAATTCCATCATCGAAGCCGGTGAGGCGGATGCAGGGGTGGTGACCCCGCTTTTAGAGAAAGAGGGGGTGGGGGAGGCGGCGCAGAAAGTCGGTGTGGCAGTCACCCAGGACGGCAATTCCCGATACTCAAAAATCTCTCCCTATTGGCAGGCGGCCAATGCGGTGGTGGAATCGATGAGGAATGTGTCCGCGGTAGGCGCCCGCCCCATCGCCCTTTCTGATTGTCTGGATTACAACAATCCGGAAAAACCCGAACTCATGTGGGAATTCGCAGAAGGGATCCGCGGGATTGCGGACGCCTGTAGAGGCATCCCCTTAAAAGACCATCCCGAATCACCTACGCCGATCATCTCCGGAAATGTGAGCCTGTATAACGCTGTCGACGCCACGGCCATGATCGGCTGTGCGGGCGTGATCGATGATTATAAAAAGGCCGTCACGATGCAGTTAAAAGGAGCGGGGAACCGGTTGTTTTTAATCGGTGAACGCAAAAACGAACTGGGCGGCAGTGAGTTTTACCGTTTACTCGGTCATCTGGGCGCCAATGTACCGACCGTTGATTTTAATCAGGCGAAAAAAGAGATCTATACCGTCATCGATGCGATTGATGAAGGGCTCGTCCAGTCCGCCCATGATATTTCCGAAGGCGGTTTAGCCGTCACACTGGCCGAGATGGCCATGCCCCACGACCGGATCGGCGGCGGAAAACTGGGCATGCGGGTCGAGATTGCAAACACGGGCTCTTCAGATCTGAAACCTTTTCAGAAAGTCTTTTCCGAAACAGGTGGCTTTATAGTCGAGGTTAAACATGACGACGTGGAAAAATTCAAAGCGCTGTGTCAGAAAGGAGGTGTTAATCCTATCTTCCTTGGTGAGGTGACGAGTGAACCGGCTTTCGAAATAACTCATGACGGCCAACCCTTTATTACCCAGTTCCTTCAGAATATCCAGTCATCATGGATGGAGAGTTTGGCGAAAAAACTTAAATAGAAAACAAAACATTTTACATGTGATATGTGGCCTTTGACATTTCCAAATTTGTAATTTGCCCCTTCGGGACGTAACTCGTAATTAGCAGCTGCAAATTACAAATTAAGGGTTATAAGTTACAAATTTCATGTCAGGTGTCAAATGTCAATTGTCAATTGTCAAATGGATAACTTATTTTTATTCACCGGCGACGATACCTTCCGCCTCCATGCCCAGATGAAGTCATGGAAGGAGGCTTTTAAGGAAAAATACGGGGATATGAATCTGGCAGTGCTGAACGGAGCGGAATCGGAAGTGGGGGATATGATCTCGCAGATCGAAGCCATGCCGTTTTTGGGTGAGAAACGCCTTATTTTTATTGAAGGATTGCCGGAAGCGCCTAAAACGCGCAATGCAGATAAAGTCACTAAAAAAGATGAGGCGCGCGATGAGGAACTGAAAAGATTAACGGATTATCTGGAAAAGATCCCGGAGACCAGCGTGATGGTATTTGTCCAGCCGGCGCCGGATAAACGGAAGTCCTTGTACAAAAAAATTGTTCAACTAGCCACAGTCAAAGAATTTATTCCGCTTACAGGGATTCCTTTAAATCAGTGGGTTGAAAATCAGGCTAAAACGCATGGCACGTCTATCAGTTCGGAGGACGCTGAATACCTTGTCTCCCTTGCCGGCCAGGATCTGTGGCGTATTGACCAGGAGCTTCGCAAGCTCAGCGCTTACCGGGAAGGACAGCCGGTTGACCGGAAAGCCATCGACCAGCTTGTCATTCCCACGATTGAAGCGAACGTATTTCATCTCACGGACGCATTAGGTGCCAAGGATCACCGCAAAGCCGTCCAGAACCTCCACCGTACCATGGCTGCCGGCGAAAACCTGCGTCAGACGTTTTACATGATCGTCCGCCAGTTCCGCTTATTTTTGCAGGTGGGCGGGTATTTAAACAATTATCCAAGTACCAGCCCCGCCAACATCGCCACTTTCCTTAAGATCCACCCCTTTGTCGCCAAAAACACTATGGGCCAGCTGAAACACTTTAAGCTCGAGGAGCTCAAAAGCGCTTATGCTCGTTTACTCGATATCGACGTTGCCCTAAAGACCAGCGGCATCCGCATCACTACGGATGATCAGGATGAACTGGCGATGGCGATTGAACGGTTTATTTTGAGGTTTTGTACGACCGCCTAAAACACCATCAATATAAACGCCCCCACGATCAGGAGGTAAAAGCTGAACGGACGAAGGGTGTGTTTTTGGAGGAATTTAAGGAGCCATCTGATGGAAAGAAGGCTGATAACAAAAGAAGTGGCGGTGCCGACGAGGGTAAAGGTCATATCCGGCATTACCGCGCCGTGGCGGATGGAGAAAAGTGCGTACACATTGGCGGCCAGAATGGCGATACCGCCGAGCATAAAAGAGAATTTAGCGGCGGCGTCGCGTTTTAATCCCATAAACATCCCGGTCGCAATGGTAGCGCCGGAACGGGAAACGCCGGGAATGAGTGCAAATGCCTGGGCAACTCCGATGATCAGGGATTTTTTAATCCCCACGGTCTCCTGGTCATTTTTCTTCCCTTTCCATTCGGCATAAAGGTAGAAAAAAGCGATCAGCATCAACGCCAAAGCGATCGTTCTGAGTCCTCTGAGCTGGGCACCGATAAATCCTCCGAACATCAGACCGGCCAGAATGGCGGGGATTGTGCCGAGGATCAGTTTAGCGGCCAGGGTATTTTTACTGAAGGACCATTTGGTAATCATGTGCCAGAGTTCCTTTAATACATTGATCCAGTCTTTCCAGAAATAGATGAGGATGGCTAAAAGCGAACCGCCGTGCAGGAAGATGTCAAAGATTTCAAGGTCAGTCGCCGCAATCGTCGGGGGTAGTTTTAAAAAGTGTTCCGCGATGGCCAGGTGACCGGAACTGGAGATTGGCAGGAATTCCGTCAGCCCCTGAAGCGTACCCAGGATCACCGCACTCATTTCGGTGGAAGCATAGAATTTTGTTTTGTAGATCAGTGATGCGGCATAGCCCGTTACAATGTAACGGGGCATCCGGCCCAGCAGGACACCCAGGGTAAACCGGCCGATCGGCATCTCAAAAATACCCGCCGTCCAGGTCACGATTTTGAAAGGCAGGGGAGTGAGGCCGGCCACAATGACCCCCCACATCCCATATTTTTCAATAAATTTCTCCCCTTTGTCCAGCCTGCCCTGGCCAAACAGCCACCGCATCACGGGGAGCCCCAGCCATTTTCCGAGAAAATAACCGATATAAGAACCGAACAGGGCTGCTAAAAGAACATAGATCAGTATATGATTGAGCGAAAGCCCCATGGAGGTGCCGATGGCCACAAATACGTCTGCGGGAACCGGGAAGATGAACTGCTCCAGGGTTGTCAGGCCGAAGATACCGATATAACCGTAATTCTGAATAAGTTCCCGGACGATGTCCATCAGGTGATTCATATATCTGAAATCCTAAATACTAAATCCGAAATACGAAACAAATTCTAAACTCAAATAGCAAATGTTCCAAATGTTTTATGAATTTGAGTTTTGAACATCTGATATTATTTCGGATTTCGTCTTGAATTTGATTCAGGATCGGATTTATTCATTATTTTCATCCTCCGGCTCCGACAGTTTGGTGATCTCGACCAGTTCGATTTTTTTCTTCCCCATCTCTTTTACCTGGAAAATAAGGTTTTCAAAAACGATTTTTTCCCCGAGTTTCGGAAAGCGGTGGAGCTGCTCAAGAATAAGCAGGCTGACGGTCTGATGCTCAGGGTAAGCCAGTTCAACATCGAGTTCTTCATTCACCTGTTCAATGGAAGTGTCGCCCTCCGCTACCCATTCATTCTTCCCTACCGGTTTGATCATACGTTCTTCCTGGTCGTGTTCATCCACAATATCGCCGACGATTTCCTCGAGGATATCTTCCATGGTCACCAGGCCAACGGTCTCCCCCCGTTCATCCACCACAATAGCCAGATGCCGCCGGCGCCGCTGGAATTCATGGAATAATTTGCTGATGGATTTGGTCTTGGGGACGAGGATCGGGTGCTTAAGTTTGAAATCCTGGAGGGTCCTATTCTGATCGGGTTCCTGCAAAAAGCACAGAATATCGTGGACCGTCACGATACCGATCATATTGTGCACCGAGTCTTTGTAGACCGGGATGCGGGAGTGGGAATGATTGAGGAAAAAATGGACAGCATCGTGGATAGAAGTATCTACTTTCAGCACTTCCATATCCTTTTTAACCGTCATCACCTCCTCCACGGTGGTATCCGAGAATTCCAGCACATTCTCAATCAGTTCCTGCTCCTGTTCCTCGATCACCCCTTCTTTGGTGCCGATATCCACCAAGGCCAAAAGCTCTTCTTCACTGACCGAATAAAGGGATTGTTTTAATTTTAAACCGCTGATCAGTCCCTGGGTGAATTTTTCAAAGAGCCATATGACAGGGAAAAGGAGCGTGGTGAGCCAGAGAAGCGGATGGGCGATGAGGCAGGCAAAACGCTCTGAGTACTTCTGGGCAAAGGTCTTGGGGGTGATCTCGCCGAATATCAGGATGACTAGCGTCAAGACACCTGTCACAATGCCAATAGCCGCGTTTCCGAAAACACCTATCGCCCAGATCGTAGCAATCACGGTGGCCAGGATGTTGACTAGGTTGTTCCCGACCAGAATGGTGATGAGGAGCCGCTGAGGCCGGCTTTTTAATTTGACGATGGCGCGGCTGCCGAATTTACCCCCTTTGCTGATGGCGCGGACTTTGGCGGGAGAAAGAGATGTCAAAGCGATCTCCGCCCCGGAAAAAGCGGCGGATAGGATAATAAGGAAGATCAGAAGTACTAATTGGGTGTACACAGGTTTTTTTGTTTGAAATAAAGTATTTTTAATCTTAGCAGACTAATGGAAACTTGAAAACTTGAATTCCGTTTCTGCTGTTTTTACTTTTCCCAGTTTCCAAGTTTCCAGTTTTTAAGTTTCCAAGTTTTCATACACTTTGTTAAAATGATCGCGTGGCCAAAACAAGTCTTATACAGTTAAAGGGTACAGTCTTAAAAGCCGTTCAGCAGGCAGGTTTTGATGTAAGTGAAGATGATCTCCATCTGGAGCGAACTAAAACGCTGGAACACGGCCATTTTGCCACAAACATTGCCTTACTACTGGCCGGCAAACTGGGAAAACGTCCTCAGGAAGTGGCGCAGGTGGTTGCGTCATGGCTGGAAAAAGAAGACCTGGTCACCAAGGCGGAGGTGGCTGGCCCGGGATTTGTGAATCTATGGATTGAACAAAATTTTTATTCAACAATCCTCAAGGAGATGGTGGGTGACTTGTCCGATTATCTGAAAGAAGACATTGGACATCGGAAATCGGACATCGGAAATCGGGTCATGGTCATCGACTATTCTCATCCAAACATCGCCAAGCCCATGGGGGTGCACCACCTGCTTTCCACCATCATCGGCGATTCCATTAAAAAGATCTATCAGCACCGGGGCTGGAAAGTGATCGCCGACAACTTTATCGGCGACATGGGCACTCAGTTCGGCAAGCTCATCCACGCCATTAAGCAGTGGGGAGATTTATCCGAAATCGAAAAAGACCCCATTCCCGCGCTCCAGAAATTATACATACAGTATCACATTGAAGCGGATAAAGACGTGGAACTGGATGAGGAAGCCCGCGCCGAATACAAAAAGTTTGAAGAAGGGGATAAGGAAAGCCGGCAGCTATGGGAGAAGATCGTCAAATGGAGTCTGATGGAGATCCAGCCGGTTTACGACCGTCTGGGCATCACATTCGATCATATGAACGGCGAAAGCTTCTATGAAGACAAGATGCAGATGATCCTGGAACAGGGGCGGAAAAGCGGGGTGATCGTAGACGGCGAGAAGGGCGCCTGGATCATCAAACCCGATGACCCGGAAGACGTACCAGCGGTGGTGAGGAAATCCGATGGCGCCACGCTTTACATAACCCGCGACCTGGCCCGCATCAAATACTGGGAAACAGAATGGCATCCGACCCTGATGGTCAACGTGGTGGACGCCGCGCAGAAATTCCATTTCCGCAAATTATTTGAAGCGGCCCGCAAATTGAATCTTACAACCGCCGCACAGGTGCACGTCGATTTCGGGCGGATGCGCTTTAAAGATGGCAGCATGAGTACACGAAAGGGGAATATTGTGAGGCTGAATGAGGTGCTGGATGAAGCCGAAAAGCGTTCACTGGCCCTGATCAATGAGAAAGGCGCGGAATTATCCGATGCCGAGAAAAAAGCGCTTTCCCGCATCATGGGGGTCGGCGCGGTCAAATACAGCATCCTCCACCAGAATCGCGTCAGTGATATGACATTCGACTGGGATCAGATGCTCAGTCTGGAAGGCAACAGCGCTCCGTACCTGATGTACACCGTGGCCCGCGCCAAGTCGATTGTAAGAAAGGCGGATATCAGCCTATCCGATACTGGAGATTACGAGCTTCAGCTTTCCGACGATCTGGAAACTAAGGTGATACTGGATCTGTTGCAGTATTCCGAGGCGCTGGAACGTGCCGCGGAAGAATACAAGCCCAACCATATCGCCAACTGCCTCTATCAGCTCGCCCAGGATTTCAACACCCTTTATAACGCCCTGCCGGTCATTCAGGCGGAAGAGCCTATCCGTAAAAGCCGTCTGCTGATCACCGGTGCGGTGATCCGGATCATGGAAGACGCGTTTGGCTTGCTGGGGCTTTCCGTTCCGGAGAAGATGTAACCCGACTATGCAGGAAAATAAGCAAAAATCACAAAAAAATGTTTTCAGACTGGGGCTTACCAGCTTTTTTACTGATATGAGTTCGGAAATGATCTTTCCGGTTTTGCCGGTGTTCCTGATAACGGTCCTCGGCGCGAATATGGCTGTCATTGGTTTGATCGAGGGAATCGCCGAAAGTTCCGCCGCTTTACTGAAGCTGTTTTCCGGCTGGTTTTCTGATAAAGTCGGCAAAAAAAAACCGCTCATCATCGCCGGTTATTCCCTCTCCGCGCTCACAAAACCATTGCTTGCTTTAGCGACCCATTGGGGCCATGTGCTGGGAATACGGTTTTTGGACAGGGTCGGAAAAGGCCTGAGGACCGCTCCGCGGGATTCGCTGATAGCGGCGTCGGCCGGTAAAAACGAAAGAGGGGCAAAGTTCGGTTTGCACAGGACGATGGACACGGCTGGCGCCATCGCGGGGACCTTGGTCGCCTTTTTCATCCTCCAGCAATTTCTGGGAGACGCCTTCAGGCTTATCTTTTTACTGTCGGCGGTTCCCGGATTGATCGCTGTTCTGATCCTTGTATTCGGAGTGAAAGAAGTGCGGCAGGAAACAGCCGGTAAAAAGATCCATTTTAATTTTAAGGCCTGCAATCCCGCGCTGAAACGGTTCCTTCTGGCAATCGCTTTCTTCAATCTGGCTAATTTCAGCTATGCCTTTTTTATCCTGAGGGCTAATGATATTAAACTGGCCCTGTTTTTAATCCCTATTGTTTATCTGGTTTACAATATGGTTTATGCCGCCTTTTCCATCCCCATGGGCAGGCTGTCGGACCGCATAGGACGGAAAACAATTTTAACAGCAGGCATCCTGTTATTCGGAATGACTTCTCTGGGATTTGGTTTTATGGCTACCGCTATTACCATATGGCCTCTTTTTGCCCTTTACGGCTTATTTATGGCTGTGACAGATGGTGTTTCCAGAGCTTATGTCTCCGATCTGGCCGCCGATGATAAAAGAGGATTTGCCCTGGGCACCTATCACACAATTGTGGGGATCACGGTTTTACCTGCCAATTTTATAGGAGGGCTTTTATGGCAGACCATCAATGTCCAGGCGCCTTTTGTCTACGCCGCGGTCTTTTCAGCCATTTCAGCTTTATTGCTGGCTTTTTTTGTGAACGAAAAGGCGGCCACAGCGGCCCATGTATAAAAATAGTTGACTTTTTTATATATTTATGGAATAAATACTTCCTAGTCTTTTTAACTAACGCTTATGAAATCTGCTGATATCAAAGATATTCCCGATGGTTATATATCATTTAATGGGGCAAAATGTCCTAAAGAAGTGGCTACCATGGAAGATCTTTATGCGTATCTAACTGATTTGTTTGAGTCGTCTGATGACACTGCGTTTGCCGCTGTCGGTCTTGAGGCGATCAATGAGCTTAGAAAGCGTGTAATTCTTTCTGATAAACATCTGATGGGGGCGACGGAAGCTTTTGCGATCCTTCATTCTTTAAGCTACAGGCATTCCAAAGTTTACAAAAAAGATGAGGATGGGAAATTGATTATTGACCAGCGTACGTTGAAACATGTTCTCGACATCATCAACGGGAGTACAGATATCCGTGAAACCATTGAAGAAACGCGTGAGTTCGCCCACCAAGTTATTGAGCTGTAAAGATTATTCATACCGCAAAGCTTCGGTGGGGCTTTTTTTCGATGCCTGGCTGGCCGGGTAAAGACCGAAGACCAGGCCGACCACACCGGCCACTCCGATGCCCATAACAACGGCTGAGACCGGGAAGAAGAAAGTCCAGGCAAAGCCGCCTATTCGCCTTATTCCGAATCCGATGAGCCAGGAAAACCCCGCGCCCAGCAGAATGCCGAAAATACCGCCGATGATCGTGAGGATGATGGCTTCCAGCAGGAATTGGGTGATGATATCGCCGCTGGTGGCCCCAAGGGCTTTTCTAAGGCCTATTTCCCTTGTGCGTTCGGTGACGGAGACCAGCATGATGTTCATGATCCCGATACCGCCTACTAAAAGTGAAATGGCGGCGACAGCGATCAGGAGCAGGGTCATGGCGGAGGTCACACTGCTGATGATATCCATGGCTTCTTCCATGGTGCCCACATGAAAATCGTCTTTGTCCGGATCAGTGATGTTGTGGAGCTCCCGTAAGGTTTTTTTGACGTCTTCGGCAATGTCCGGGACCATGGCTTCGGTTTCCGCCTCAAGGAGGATCGCGTGGTAATGGCTGATGCCAAGTAATATCTTCTGCGCGGTGGTGTAAGGAACGACGATCAGATCGTCGACATCCATCATCATGATGATCCCCACGGGAGGCAGAACGCCCACCACTTCAAAATTATAGTTTTTCATCCTTATTCTCTGTCCGACCGCGTCGGATTCCCCGAACAGTTCTTCTTTTACATTCGAGCCGATCACAGCCACCTTGGCCATCTGTTTCACATCCGTGTCATCAAACATCCGGCCCTGCTCCGGAGAAACATCCATTATATTCATCCATAATTTATCGGCGCCGTTGATCATGGTCCTCATTTTTTCATCCTGGTACGAGACAGTTTCCATAAAACCGACAAAGGGGGCCACCTGGTTATCCCCGCGGACATTGTTCTTATTTTTAATCGCTTCGACTTCACGGTCTTTTAAAGATTCCGTGTAGATCTCATACATATCCGAAAGCCCCTGAGGCATACGGCCGGGTTCAATCGACATTGTCCGCGACCCCATGCCGCGGATCTGGCCCAGGATCAGCTCTTCGGCCCCCTGCCCGATGGACATGACCATGATGATGGACATGATCCCGATCACGATTCCCAGAATAGTGAGTGCGGAACGTTTTTTGTGGGCGCTTAGGCCGGTCACCGCTGTTTTAAGGGTGTGTTTAAATTTCATTATCTCTTTGGGGGGATTTTATGTTTTTTAGTTTTACGGTCGCTGTGTATCTGTCCGTCGATGATATGGATATTCCGGTGAGCATAAGCAGCGACAACAGGATCATGGGTGATGATAATGATGGTGTGCCCCTCTTTTTCATTCAGCGTGCGGAGGATATCCATGATCTTTTTTTCCGATTTGGTGTCCAGATTGCCGGTCGGCTCATCCGCGAAAATAACATTCGGCTTGCATACCAGCGAACGGGCGATGGCCACGCGCTGTTTTTCACCCCCGGAAAGCTGATGAGACAAATGGTCCGCCCGGTGCTCCAGGCCGACTGCTTTAATGGCGTCCCAGATGTTTTTTTCCCACTCTTTTTCCGGAATATTGGAATACAGAAGCGGTAATTTAACGTTGTCATAAACTGAGGTCCGCGGCAGAAGGTTGAAGGCCTGAAAAACAAACCCCATTTCCTCATTTCTTATTTTGGCGACTTCTTCATCCGTGTAGTCCATCATACATTTGCCGTTGAAACAGAATTTTCCTCCGGTGGGTTCGTCCAGAAAGCCGATGATATGGAGCAGGGTCGATTTACCCGAGCCGGACGGACCGGTGATGGCCACCAGCTCCCCTTCGTCGATTGAAAAATCCACATCAAAAAGCACAGGGGTTTCCACGCCGTCGGAATAGTAGGTCTTGCAGATTTTTTTGGCTTCGAGTAAAGGCATTGATAAATTTTAAATTATTCACCGTTATGAATAGCAGTCACTAATCTATCTCCTTCATTGATCCCTTCCGTGATCTCGATTTCACCTTTTGACCCCCTCAGGCCGGTGACCACTTCCGCATCAACCACTTCTTCGATCGTTTTTTCAGATTTGTCGGGGTCTTTTTTTTCTTTCAGAACCCGGACGATTTTTTTGCCGTCTTTGGTAATCACCAGGCGCTGGGGGATGATGATGACATCTTCCTTTGAAGCGGTAACGATATCCACATTCGCTGTCATACCGGACTTGACCCGTTCATCCGCTTCGATAAAAATGAGGGTTGTTTTATAGGTGGCGAGGCCTTCGACCAGCGTTTCAGCCGGGTCGATGGTAGCGACTTCCGCCAAAAAGACATCTTCGCTTCCGTACGCGTCTAAAGTGACTTTGGCCTTATCGCCGATTTTTACCTTGGTAACGTCGACTTCGGGAATGCTCACTTCTATTTCATAGTCCCCCTCACTGATCAGTGACACCGCAGGCACCTGGATCTCATAAGTCGAACTGCTGGGGAAAACAATTTCTCCCACTTTGACTTCCAACCGGCTCACGGTTCCGCTGATCGGGGCCTTAAGAATAGTCTTATCGATCTGCGCCTGATAGTTCTGCACACTTGCCCAAGCTTGCGATATTGCTGCCCGTTGGGCATTTACCATGGCCTGCGCTTGTTTTACCTGGGCTTCCTGAGCATTGATCTGGTCCTGCGTGTAGCCGGCCCGCTTCAGGTCAAGCTGGTCCTGGGCCGTGGCCAGGGCGTTTTTGGCATTATTGATCGCGGCTTCCGCCGAAGCGATGCTACTGCTGTTGGTTGTTTTTTGAACCATAATGGTCTGCCGTTTGCCGGAAATGGTGGAAATCTGCAGGTCGATAGCCTTTTTTTCCGTATCCAGACTTGTTTTTTCTGTAGCGGTCAGCTGGGTGGCAACCGGGACAGCGTCCAAAGCGTTTTTTACTTTCAGGAGGGCGTCGAGTGAATTGGTGAGAACGGTGTCAATTGTCTCGTGTGTCGGGTTGAGCATCACGTTCTGGACATCACCGTAAACACCGCCGTTTAGTACACTAATGGCTTTGGTGGTCCACCGGCCGGCTTCATAAGCCCCTAAAAGGGCGTCGACCGCGATTTTTTTAACGTTCGCCAGATGAAGTTCTTCAGTTGAAGAGCCGGTGAAATGAGCGTACTGGATATCGGTTAGGGTCAGCAAAGCTCCTTTGCCGGCATTGACAGCAGTCGGCAGAACGTTTAAAGCACTGCTGTATACTTCTTCCAAAGTCGCATCGGCAGAGGTCTCGACGTTTTTCAGGTTGATGTTGGCATCTTCCAGATTTTTTTCCGCATTATAAAGGGCAGTTTCCGCCAAACGGATCTCTTCCGGGCGGGTGCCGCGTTTTAGTTCCTCCAGTTTTACCTGCTGGGTTTCCAGAGCGGCCTGATATTGCTGAAGCGACGCCTGTGCACTGCTCACACCTGCCTGTGCCTGTCTTTTCAGGGCTTCAAGATCGGCGTTGTTCAGGCTGATCAACGCCTGTCCCGCCTCAACATCTTCGCCGATTTCAACGAAGATTTCCGCGACCCGGCCGCTGGTCTCAAAAGCCAGGTCAGCGCTTTCCACCGCTTTGACGCGTCCGGTCACACTGACTTCCTGGACCAGTTCGCCCCGCTCAGCGGCAATCGTCTCGTACGTAACGGCGGCCTCCTGACTGAAATAGGCATAAAGTCCGGCGCCCGCAAGCAGGATCCCCAGGAGGACGTACCATTTCTTTTTTTTGTAAAAAGGAGTTGTTTTCATTTTATTTTTTTAAATTTTTAAGTTTTCAAGTTTTTAAATTTTCAAGTTTTCAAGTTTTCAAATCAGTCATATTCACATTCATATTCTTTGACTTCCTCCAGTTCAGCGCCGGTTTCCAGGGCGTTGTAGAAGATGGGGACCATGACGAGCGTGAGCAGGGTGGCAAAGATGATGCCGAAGAAAATGGCCAGCGCCAGGTCGACCCAGAAGGTCCCGGCCCACACCAGCGGTAAAACACCCGTAGCAGTCGTGATGGTGGTCAGAAAGATGGGCTGAAGGCGTTCCTTGCCTGAGCGCACGATGGCATCGAGCTTTTTCATGCCCGACCGTATGTTGTTGTTGATCCGGTCGATGAGGACGATGGCGTCGTTCACCACGACCCCCATCAGCGCCACCACGCCGATAAATCCCGGGAAAGAAAAATTACGTCCCACCGCGGCCAGACCGAAAAATACACCGATCAGGGCGAGCGGAAGTGTGAATAAAATAATAAACGGCTGGCGGAAAGAATTGAACTGGAGCACCAGGATAAAGGCGATGAGGATGAGTCCGATATACATGGCGCTGAACAGGCTGTTAAATGATTCTGTCATCTCTTCGAATTCTCCGCCGAACTCAAAATGCACACCTTCCGGTACCGGTAGGTCCTGGAGCCGTACTGCCAGCGTTTTGCGGATGTCTTCTGCCAGATAGCCTTCGCGGGTAAAGGCTTTTACATTTACCACTTTTTCTGCGTCCCGATGGCGGATGGTGGTAACGGTCGGTTTCAGGTTTATCTCAACCAGTTCACTCAAGGGGATCTGACCCTTAGGAGTGGTGATAAGCAGGCGTTTGATCTGGTCGATGTTTTTGGCATTAAGATTGCAGAGCGTCAGGTCATCCCGTTTCTCCAGCAATTGGGTGTAAGCGTCTTCCCTGCAGGCGTCGTCGCGAAAATCCAGACGCACGATAATAGGGATCTCATCGCCGCTTTTGACGATTTTAATGCTGTTACTGCCAAAGACCGCGGTCCGGAGTTCCGAGGCCAACTGGAAGACCGATAAGCCGTAAAATTCCAGCTGTTCCCGGTTCACGGTAAAGTGGAATTCACCAGTGCCGTGACTGATATCCGTGTCCACGTCACGAGTGCCGTCGATCTGTGCCAATTCTTTTTCAACGAGGCTGGCATAACGTTCAAGGGCTGCCAGATCATCGCCCATGATCCGGGTTTCCACATCCGCGCCGGTCGGCGGGCCGGTCTGCAGGTCGCTTACTACGATGTCTGCCTCGGTGATGTGGCGGATCTTTTCGCGGAACATTTCACTTATTTCATAGGCTTTGTAGTGCCGGTATTTTTTTTCAATCAGGTTCACGGTGACACTGGCGCGGTTAAAGCCCGTGGCGCCCCCAAGGCCCATGGCAGGCCCTTCTTTGGTGACAGCCAGTGCACCGCCCCCTACAATAGTGACATAATTATCCACTTCCGGCAGTTCCAGTAAGTAGGGGTCCAGTTTTTCCGTGACAGCCATCGTGTCTTCCAGGCGTGAGCCCAGCGCTCCTTCGATCTCAACGGTGAAATAATCCCCGTCCCATTTGGGGAACATCTGTATTTTCATAATCCCGATGACCGGAAACGAAACGGCGATCAGTGAAGCAATCACCATGCCGATGACCCAAGTACGCCGTTTTCTTTTAGAGGAAAGAACAGACAGGATGTATTTTTCATACCAGTCCTGCAAAGGATCCATGAAACGGCTGAGAAGAGGGGCTTTGACGTCTTCAGATTTGAATTTTCGGAAAAGATGGGCCGCCATACTGGGGAGTAAAAGTGTGGCCACAAACAGGGAAGCAAAAAGTGTGACCGTTACCGTTCGGGGAATATGGGCCATATATTGCCCCATAATGCCCGGCATCAGCGCCATCGGGACAAAGGCGGAAACTGTGGTAAGCGTGCTGGAAATAAGGGGGGTTTTATAAGTGGCGATGGCCAGATAAGCGGATTCATTCGCGGGGAGTTTCCGCTCTTTCAGGTTTTCATGCACTCCCTCCATCATGATGATGGCGTTGTCCACGATCAGGCCGATGGAAAGGATCAGGGCGAAAAGCACCAGGAAGTTAAAGGTCTCTCCCGTCAGAAATAGGACGATAAAGGAGATGAAAAAGATAAAAGGGATGCTCAGGGCGGCCAGAAGCGCTTCTTTTAAACCCAGGGCGATGAGCAGGAGAATAAAAATAACGGTGATTACCTGAAGCCCGCTGAATCCCAGCGTTCTCAGGTCTTCACGGATAAAGGCGGAATTGTCTCCGCTGACCAGAACATCCATGCTGGGCGGGAGATGGTCTTTGCGGTACTGTTCCACGGTTTGTTTGGCAACATTGGTGATATCGATGATACTGGCCCCGGTTTTTTTAAATACCTGCAGGGTGACCGAAGAGGTAAACCGTTCCGTTTCCGCCTGATAGACTTTCGTGATAGTCGTCCGGCTGCCGAAAACATCCCGCACGTCAGCGATATCCTTTAAATAAATATTCCGTCCGCTGACATTGGCGATCGGCAGGTTTAAAAGTTCTTCCTCCGTTTCGAGCTGGCCCTTGAGTGAGAGCTGGTAATAAAAATCCTGCGTCAGAATATTGCCGATCGGAAAATCCACATGGTTGCTTTGGATCGCCTGAACGACTTGACTGAGGCTTAGCTTAAAGCCCTCCAGCGCTTTGATATCGATTAAGACCTGCATCTCTTTTTCTTCAATGCCGGAAAGCGTGGCTTTAGAAACGCCATGGATGCCTTCCAGTTCCTCTTTCAGGTCATCTCCGAACTGTTTGAATTCATGGGGCGTCAGGTTGCCCAGCAGGGAAAAAGTGATCACCGGATAGTCATTGGTCCGGATTTCGGTCACCATCGGGTCTTCCGCTTCGTCAGGAAGGTCAGTTCTGGCTTCATCCGCTTTATCCCGCAGATTACGGATGGACTCCGTCAGGTCTGCCTCAGCTTCGAATTCAACCGTGATCGATGAAACACCCTCGCTGGAAGAGGAGGTGATCATTTTAAGGTCATCCAGTGTTTTTAATTCAGTTTCGAGTTTGTCAGTGACCAGTTTTTCCACATCCGATGGAGAAGCTCCGGGGAAGATGGTGGTGACCATACCGATAGGGATCTTGACTTCCGGGTCGGATTCTAAAGGCATGGAAGTCAGGCCGATCAGCCCGGCCATGGTAATGGCTACCAGCGCGATCAGGGTCAGGCGCCACCGTTTGATGAAAAAAGACCATGGGGAATTTTTGATGCAGTCGATCCTTTTTTGTATAAATTTTTTGTTCATCAATACGGTTTAGTTTTCTTTGGGGATCTTAGGGGCCGGCCGGTTCAGGATGTTGACACTGACTCCTTCCTCTTCGATCAGACGCCCGCCTTCTGTAATGATGTCATCACCAGCCTCAAGTCCTTCCAGGACTTCCACATATTCTCCCACGACCTCTCCCACCGTGACAGGCGCTTTAACAGTCTGGCGGTTTTCCAGTTTCCACACGAATAGTTCATTTGGCAGAATATGCAGGGCAGGGAGGGGAATGAAAAGACGTCCGTGGTTAAAAAGTTCTTCACCGGTTCTAAAGGTAAGCTTGATCGCTTCTCCCGCCTTTAAGGTGTCACTCTGGTGTTCCATCTCGACTTTATACTTTTTGCTGATGGGGTCGGCGCTGGGGGCGATGGAACTGACGGTCGTTATCTCTCCGTTTTTATTGATGGTGACCGGTGAACCGAGTTCGATTTTCTGGACATCGGATGAGGAAAGGTAAGTGACCAGATTTAAAACGGAATCGTCCTCCACAGTAAGAATCAGGGTGCCCGGATTGACCTCTTCACCGGTTTTAACCATTATTTCTGCCACCTTCCCGCTAAAAGGCGCTTTGATGACCAGTTTGTTTTTGCCGATTCGCGCCTGATCGTAAACACCGTAAGCGCTGTCCACAGAGCTTTTGGCGCTGATCCGGCTTAGTTCTGCGGAACGCTTGGCATTTTCCAGGGCGTTCAGAGAAGATTCGACCGCCTGTTTGGCATTTCGTTCGCCCACTTCCAGTTGGGTGATGGTGGTCTGATAAGCGGCTCGCGCGTTTAAGATCGACTGGGAATTACCTTCACTTTCCTGACTGGCGGTTTCGACCGCACGCTTAGCGGATTCCAGCGAGGTAATCGACGCGCGGACAGAAGTAAGCTGAGTGGTGATCGACGTGATATCCGCGTTCAGGGTGGACTGTGTGTAATTACTGCCCGTGATACTGTTGTTTAAAACCGTGAGCGTTTTCTGAAGGACGTCCTCAGTGGTGATCAGAAGGGTCAGCGCGTTTTCAAAAGAAGCAGAGTAAATACTGAGCTGAGCCTGAATATCACGTAAAGCCCGTTCTGCCTCGGATTTGGTACGGCTGTTTAATGCCGCGAGGTTGTTCTCAAAGGAATCGTTGGTGAATTTATAGGTAGCCGATACGCCGAGGATCTTATCGCTGGCATTTACCGCAGACTGAACGACCGGCAGAATGTTTTTCATCGCGTTATCAAGAGCGCTCTGAGTGGAAGAAACCCCTAGTTTTAAATTCAGTTCAGCCGATTTTAAAGTCTCTTCCGCCTGTTTCTTAAGGGTAAGGTTCTGGCGGATCGTGTTCTGCAGATTGGTTTTAGCAGTATCGAGGGCGATTTCGGCGGCTTCAACCGTTTTTTCAGCACTGAGCTGAGTCTGCTGAAGACCGACCTGGGCATTGTTCAGGGTGCTGGCCGCGGTATTAAAATTCGACACAACCTCAGAAGAGCTCAGGATAATAAGTTCCTGCCCCTGATAAACCGTGTCTCCCTCTTTGACCAGAACCGATTCCACCTTACCCCGTTGCTCAGCGGTCATCCGGCTGATCTGATGGGCGAAAACGTCACCGGTCACCGTAAATTCCTGCTGAAGGCCGGGTTTTACGGTCAGAGCCTGCACTTCAGGCAGATATTCTTTAGCCGTTTCTTCCGCCTTTTTCGGGGCGCAGCCGGCGCTCAGAAGGGCGGTAAAGACAAGCAGTCCGATGATGAGGTGAGGCAGCTTGATTTTCACGAAGGGCAGAGTGTTATAAATTATCTTAATATTTTATCATAAATCAGAGAGAAAGTCCATCCAATAACGGCATAACGAAATACCGTTATAACACAGCGGTTACCACGTTACAACAACATTATTTCGTTTAAAGTTTATCAGTAAGTGACCGAGATCTTGTTACCACAGGAGATTTTATTGAGCCGCTGGACCACACACACCCGGTAATAATACGTGCGGCTGGGCGCCACAGTCTTATCGATGTAGTTAGAATAATTGCGGTTTGAAGAAGAGGTGATTACCGGGTCAGCCGGATAACTCGGATTGGGATTCAGAGTCGATCGCACCACCTTGTAAAACTGGAAATCTTCGCTGGAGCAGGTGGACCAGTTCAGGATGATTGCTTTATACGTGCTGTCTTTTTTCCCGGTCAGGTAAGGCTGACAGGTGCCGGCAGAGGGTGGGGGAGTGGAAGGGGTCGGCGTTTTAGTGGTAGCATTAGAAGACGGAGCAGCCGTTGTGGTAGAGGGGGTCTCTTCTCCTTCTTCCTCCAGCAATTCTTCGATTGAATTGATCACATAGCCGATCTTTATATCTTCCTGCCGGTTCCAGGTCATCCAGTCGCTTTCAGCGTATTCACGGCTGACGTCGGCCAGGGCCACCATACTGTCCTGGCTCTCAGGGTCGATAGTGATTTCTTTACCTTTTCCGATACTCTGCACTTCAATGAGCTGATCCAGATGGACCGCCACATTGATCTTACCCTCCAATACTTTAATATTGACGCGGTTGGCCTTTCGGTTGGTCGAGATATCAAATGCGGTACCCACCGCTTTGATGGTATGATTAAGAGCGCGGACCTGGTAAACGTCTTCATCCGCCATTTTTACGCGGTGATAGGTGCGTCCGGAATTCTGGATCAGGAGGACGTCCTGTTCATTGACTTGGGCGACCTGCACTTCTGTGTTTTCACTGAGGCGCACACTGCTTCCCCGGGGGGTCGTAAGAATAGCCTTGGCGTCCTTGCCGGTCCTTAAGCGGTACCCGTTGGTAAGCAGGACACCGCTGTCTGCCATTTCCCATATTTCACCGTTTCCGCTGAAGAGCACCTCTCCCTCCATCCAGCTGATAAAAAGACCGGGAGTCGGCTCTTCTCTGACTCCTCCGCGCCGGGTGAGGAGCATGGCCAAAAATACGACAAGGAGGATGATAATGACCGCCAGTAAGATCTGAGTGGTCCTATGTTTCAGAAATTTCATAGTCAATAAGGTTAAATAACTTGGAATTAATAATAAACCATATTGCCCAAAAAAGGCAAATCCTGTTTATCTTTCAGGCGGTATCACAGGGCTTGATTAAAGCCGGCAGTCGCCGATCATGCTTTTGGGGAAATAATAAGGTTTTACCGATTCGCAGGTGTAATCATCGATTCCGTCGTGCACGATCACCCACTCATTATTCCGTTTGGCAGCTAAGATCACACCCTCCGGCTCATCGGCCATCCGGCCTCGGAAATGAGACAGGCTTAAACTCCGGATGCCAAGCGTTTTGCCCGCAAAATCCGCTTCGCGTTTTTTTAAGAGCGCCTGTTCAATCAGATAATAGCTTCGTCTGGGGGTAACATCAGGGTCTTTTTTACATTCCTCATTTTCTTTCAGGCATTGTTCGGCTTCCTGGCACCAGGCAAATCCTTCTTTAATAAGACAGCCGTGTTCATCCACATCTTTATTTTCCGTGTCTTCGATGATCTCCGCAAACGTCCGTTTTCCGGGAACGGCGCATTGGCGCGGATAGCTTTCCATGACCGGATAACCGGCTTCCGCGCAGGATTCAAAACTGTTGATCAGGGAGATTTCTTCTTCAGACGGGCCCGCACAGCCGTTGAGGACAGCGCTGGCAAGAAAAAAGAAAAGGATTTTTTTTAGCATGATGGGATTCAGTTAAAAAATAATCGGTTTAAAATTGGCAGACCATCACGCACTGCAGGGTGCAGATCTCCGCGTCCGGATCATGGCGGCAGGCCGATTCACATTCGCTGTAAGTTCCTCCCGCCTCTTCGCACCACTCACGGCTTCCGTATTCACATTCATTGTATTCAGAAAGCCAGTTGCCTCCGGCTTCTTTGCATCCGAAATTGTCCTGAGGCTCAGGAATGTCAGCAACCTCCCAGTTATTCAGGGTAACGGTGTAGGGGATCCTTTCTTCCCCTTTTTCCAGCCGGACGGAGAAACAGCCCGGGCAGCGGGCGACATCAACACCTATAATGGTGGTCGCGTATTCAGGACCAACGTGTTTTACAGCTATGCCGGCCGCTTTTTGCTGGCCTTCATCCAGTTCCCATTCACGGACACAGGCCTGAACGGTTTCATTCCAGCTGTAGCCGGCTGGCCCTAAACACCCATGCTCATCCCGCTGGCCGCCGATGAGCGGTTCAGCGGGAAGCTGCTCAGAGGGGAGGGGAGCCGGCTTTCCCGGCGCAGGCATACAGCCGATCAGTAAAAGAGAAAAACTGAGAATTAAAACAGAAAAGAAAAATTTGAATTTCATAAAGAATAGTTAAAAGATATCCACCCCCCGTTATTATACGAATATCCGCCAAAAAAGAAACCCGAATTGAGCAGGATTTGCATCGGGCCGGAAAGGATACTAAAATAGGAAGGCTATTTAACATCAACTACCATGAGCTTTTTTAAGAATTTTGACTGGTCCTTCAAATCCATTGCCAAGGTGATCGGGCTGGTCCTTTTAGGCATCGTTGTCCTCTCTATTATTATTTCCCTGATCAGTTTTTCTTTTCGCACGGTCTTTCAGACAGCCCAGTATGGCTATAACGAAGGATATGTGGAATATGGCAAAGGAGGCGGTGCAATGTATGATATGGCCGCTGAACCTATGATGGCCCGAAGTGGTATCGTGCCGGTTCCCAATTATTCCACGGGTCCCGATGCAGAAGATTATGAAGTGAAGACTTACAGCGCCACCATCAAAACCCGCAAGCTCGAACAGACCTGCGGGGTGGTATCCGCGCTGAAAACGCGTGAAGACGTCATCTTTGAAAACGCGAATCAGAACGATGACAATTGCTATTTCAGCTTTAAGGTTAAAAAAGAAAGCACCAATGCGGTCCTGAAGGTGATCGAAGGTCTGAATCCTGAAGACATCAATGAAAACATCAGTACTATCAAAGGGACCATCGAGTATTACGACAAACAGCTCGAAATCCTGGAAAAGAAGCTGGAATCGGTGGAGGATACGTTAAGCAAAGCCCAGAGCGCGTACGATGAGGTCGCCGATCTGGCGACCCGTAAACAGGATGTGGAAAGCCTGGCGCTCATCATCAGCAACAAACTGGAGCTGATCGAAAAACTCACCAATGAACGCCTGAGCATCAAAGAGCAGATCGACCGTTACAACCAGAACAAGGCCGACCAGATGGAACGCCTGAATTACAGCTTCTTTACGGTGAATATCTATAAGGATCTTATCTTCGACTGGAAGAATATAAAAGACAGCTGGAAGTACGAGCTAAAAGCCTTTGTGACCAACTTCAACGAAGTCATCCAGGGTATCTCCGTGCATCTGGTCACGTACTTCGTCCGCTTCATCCAGGTCGCCATCTACTTCTTCATCTCCGTGTTCCTGCTGAAGTACGCGTGGGTCGCTACCAAGCGGATTTGGAAAGGGAAAGGTAAGAAGCGATAGGCGGTTAATCCGATAATCAAAAAAGCCTCCTCCCGTTTGTCATCCTGAACTTAATTCAGGATCAGGATCTCGGGAGGGGGCTTTTGATTAGCATCATCACCTCACATACGTCTCTGTCACCGGGCCGGTAACGTTTGTCATTGTTTCTCCGCCATCCTCATTTTCCTCAATCGTATACGTGTAAGTGACCGTGAAAGGAAGCGAGAGGTTATCCGGACAGCCGTCTTGGGTCATGATGAGGGTGATCGTCCCGTCGCCGGCTTCTAAGCTCCCCGACGTGGTGCACGCGGCGGTCGAGGAGGAGTAAGTGTCTTTGTTAAGGGTCAATGTGGCCGGTTCGGTGGTGACCAGCTCACCGTCCGTATACACGGCGGTCCGTGTCCAGGTGCCGAGCCATTCGGGTGTGTCGGCCTCCGCCATGTCGCCTTCCAGACTTAAAGGGTCGGACGGGGAAGCGGGTAAAATAGGAGAGCAGCCTGCCAAAATAAAGACAGCAATCAGTAAAAATAAGATTTTTTTCATGATTTTAAAATTAAAGATTAAATCTGAAATCAGAAATGAATCACCAGCTCCCTCCGCCCCCTCCGCCAAACCCTCCGCCGGAAGACCCGCCACTGAATCCGCTTCCTCCGCTTCCGCCGGGGCGGGAGGCTAAAGCGCTTCCCATACTTCCGGAAACAGTGCCCAGATTCCGGACAAAGGCAGTGGTGTTAAACACACCAGCATGCCCTTCGTACCAGTTGGGCGGCTGGTTGTAGATGTCTTTAAACGCTTTGCTCCATTTGTCCGCGATCTGAAGGGTCATGGCGTACGGCAGGAATTCGTAGAAGATGTTCTCCTTTTCCTGGAACTTAAGTCGGTCTTTTTCCGCGGTCAGCAGATAATCCTTAAAGCCGAGGATGTGCTCACGGGCCAGCGTGCCTTCTTTGGATTTGGCAGGCATGTGGTGGGCGAAGATGATGGAGAAGATCCCGTTCCAGAAGAACACCATGGAAAAAGCAGTGCCCAGAAAAACGCCTTCCAGCGCCTGGAAAAGGAAGCCGGCAAACAGCACCACAAACCCTTTGATCAGGTATTTGTTGCGGGTTTTCTGGGGGGATTTTGGAAAAAACCCTTTAGCCACCAGTGAATCGAATAGCATTTCTTTCAGTATGGGCAGCGAGGTGTAAAATTTATTCCTTAAATCAGAGATCTTAATCGTCGTCTTACTGCCGAACAGTTTATCGATAAACGTTTTTTCAAAGTCAGAAAGCCCCCGGTCACCGGGTTTGGGCTTGTCGAGGCGGATCAGCTCATAATCTTTGGATTTGAATATCCAGATTCCTTTTTCAGGAAGTTCTTTGATCTTCATATATCCCCGCACGCACAGGTCTACAATGGTGGAGGTCAGGTCGTGCATATGCACTTTTTCATCCACCAGTGTTCCCATTTCTGCCGGGCTCATGCCGTCGGGCGGTTCATACTGGGGCATGATGGTGCCGCGGCCTTTGGGGTCGCGCCCTTTACGGAAAAAAGTGATGATTGGTTCAAAGGCGAGTGCGAAAAAGAGAAGCACACCCAGCCAGGTGACTAAGTCGAGCCAGTAATATTTTTCAAGGTCGAATGATTCGATAACGGATTCACCAGGGGATAGATCAACAGTATGCGGGGCAGGAGTTTTGTAGCCGAATTTGCTGACACCTGCCTGGTAGGTGCCGGCCGAAAGTTCATCAAGGACACAGGGCGTTTCACATTGTTTGGCGCCATTGATGAAAACATCCGCTTCCGCCGGGTCGCTGATCACCTCCAGAGTAGGGGGGCGTTCAAAAATATTCGGAGGCATGCCCACCACAATGGTCAGACCGTTATAAGCGGGCAGGGACTGATTGGCACGGAACACCACAGCGTTCACTTCATCGCCGTATTCATAAAAACAGTTTTCGGCAGCACTGCCGGTCCGGCCCGTGAAACATTTAAACTGAAGATTCTCACTGCCTTTTACGGAAGGGGGGAGCCGGACAGCGGTCACGGCGCTGTGGATGGGGACCGGCCACTCATTGCCCGTGGCATTCCAGTACAGTTCATCGTGGTCCGGGAAAAACCGGACCGCTTTTCGTACATTGTAGGCGATTTTGTATTCTTGTTCACCGTTAACGTACACATCCGGGTCGCCGATTTTCAGCCGTACGCCGTTTCCGATATTCTGTTCATCGTAACGGTAGTTTTTGCCGACAGCATCCTTCACGCTGATGATCTCGATAGCGATTCCTTCCGTCTGAATGTCGCGGTAGATCCCGTGGCGCTCTTCGCTGAAGGTGACGTCGATGGTCTCGGTAACGGTCAGCGCGCCGTTCTCATGCATATGTATTTCGGTGCGGAACTCGTCGATCTCAAACGCTTCCTGGGCGAAAGCGGGCACAGCAAAAAGAACCGCGAGAAAAAGGCTGAGGAATAAAAGACGTATTTTGCTCATGGTATTTATTTTTTATGAGTTTAAGACGTTATTAGTTTATCGGATTGCAAGAAAACTTGCACCTTAAAAATACGGAAGTCGGCCACCAACCGGGGTCCCCAGAAAATGTGAAAGGAGCGATAGCGACTGTATTTTCTGGGGCAGGGGCCCCAAAGCGAACACATGCTGAAGAAGGCGGCGTAGTTTACGAAGACGCATTCGTAAGTAGAAGTTCGCTTTGGGGTGGTGGCCCGGGGCGGAATTGAACCACCGACGCAGAGATTTTCAGTCTCTCGCTCTACCACTGAGCTACCAGGCCACATCAAATTGTCTTCGGAATTTTAAATCAGATACGTCCTGAAGGCAAGTCGTTTAAGCCTGCCTTTTATAAAATAAGTAGTTGTATTTAGTCTCATCATCTTCTGATCCGCCCATATTCACGGGCTCGCCGAACGACTTGGGGATGACCGGGAAATGAGTATCGCACTCAAAGATGTCGTGGATCTGGGTCAGGTAAATGCCGTCCAGCTGGGGCATGGAAGTGACGTCGCTGTACACCCTTCCTCCGCCAATCACATAGATGTCCTCGGTTTTATCGTCGGCCAGCAGAAATGCTTCTTCCAGCGATTTAGCCACAACCGCCCCGTCGGCCACAAAATCCGGATTGCGGGTTAAGACCACGTTTTTCCGGTTTTTCAGCGGGCGGTGGCTTTCCGGGATGGAATCCCAGGTGGTTCGCCCCATTAAGACCATATTCTCCTTATCCGGGTCTTCAGTTTTGGTAGTGACTTCCTGAAAATGTTTCAGCTCATTTTTAAGGTTCCAGGGCATTTTTCCGTCTTTTCCGATGCCCAGTTCCTGGTCCGCGGCAACGATGATATAAAGGTTGTGGTTGTTGATCATATATTCATTATAAGCTCGAAATCCGAATATCGAAACTCGAAAAAATTCGAAATTTTAATATTAAATGATCCAAATTGTTTTAAGTATGGGTATTTGAAATATTCGGTATTTTTCGTATTTCGAAGATTCGAGTTTCGTATTTTAAGTTAGACAGCAATCGGAAACCGGATCGGCTCATCGCACTCATACCCCACCAGTTCAAAATCCTCAAATGCAAGATCCCAAAACGGTTTGTCAGCGATTTTGAGTTCAGGCCGTTTATGGGGCGTCCGCTTCAGCTGTTCCTTCAGCCCGTCGATATGGTTAGAATAGATGTGGGCGTCGCCGAAGGTATGGATGAAATAACGGGGGGTCAGTTTACATTCTTTGGCGACCATCATCAGGAGCATGGAGTAGCTGGCGATGTTAAACGGCACGCCCAGGGCGATGTCGGCGCTTCGCTGGTACAGCTGCATATCGATGAAACCATTGATCACATAAAACTGGAACAGTGTGTGGCACAGCGGCGGCGCGGAGGTTTTACCCTGAATCAGGTCCTGAATATCGGCTACGTTCCACCCGCTCACAATATGTCGCCGGGAATACGGCTTGTTTTTAATGTCATCCAGCAAATTCTGGATCTGGTTGATCTCACGGCCGTCGTGGCTCGGCCAGCGGATCCACTGTTTGCCGTACACCGGCCCCAGGTCGCCCCATTTTTTTGCGAAGTCATCGCTTTCTTTGATCTTTTCCACGAATTCCTCCAGGCTTTCGCCCTGATACGCGTCACTGGCTTTATACGTTTCATACGGCCATTCATTCCAGATCTTCACATTCCTGTCTACCAGGTATTTGATATTGGTGTCGCCTTTTAAAAACCACAGCAGTTCATGCAGAATCCCGCGGAAATAGACTTTCTTGGTGGTGACGAGCGGAAACCCTTCGCGCAGATCATAGCGGTTCTGGTAACCGAAAACCGACAGCGTGCCCGTGCCGGTACGGTCTTCTTTTTTCTCACCGTTTTCAAGGACGAATTGGACGAGGTCGAGGTAGGGTTTCATGG
>JAFGCR010000020.1 GCA_016932495.1 Candidatus Peregrinibacteria bacterium | reverse complement strand
TGACGCGATCCGGAACGAAAGAAGTCCGAACGGACGACTGAAGTGCAGGACTGCAAAATGTAAATTTGCACAGAAAATTTACATTCAGCAGAGCGGAACCCTATTGATAGGCCCTTCAGGGCCCACTTACCCCATTGATGAAGGGGGTACATGCGCCCGCGCAAGAAAATCTAAACTCAAAAAACCTTTTTTTAAAGGTGTTCGGAATAAAAATAGTGTCACGAAGAGGTGGGAGCGAACGTAGCTCCGCAGTCACTTTGGGTATCCTCTGGTGACAAAATGCAAGCAAAGCCCTTTTGGACCCCAAGGTAAAACGGAGCGAAGTTAAGCGAGACAGTGATGAGTGATTTCAGCTATTTTGAAAAGGCTGAAAAGATTTTTTAAAGCTTTCCAGAATAAAAAAATACCCCCTAGGGGGATTAAAGGAGGGTGGTTCGTAGCGCCGTGGGATAATTATCTACGACTTTCGGTTTTTGTTTTCAGTTCGTAACCATCTCGGCGCTATCTACGACCGCAACTACTCTATCACGCATAAATTTTTTATGCAAGGCTTTTTTAAAAAATTAATTGAAAAATTTTAATTTATCGTTAATCTTTAACTGTTAATCTTTAATCCCATAATTATTATGTATAAGATAAAAATTAAAGGCAAAACCTATGAAATCGATGAAAAAAGCGATGAACCCATGATGCAGCAACTGGTAAAACAGGGGGCCGAGATCGTGGCGGCCTGTGGCGGCGCCGGCATCTGCCAGACCTGCGCGTTTAAAATAAAAAAAGGGAAATTCACCGATAAAACCGAAACCGAAAGGATGATGGACCTGCCCGACGGCCAGCGCCTTTCCTGCCAGTGCAGACCGGAAAGTGACGGGGAGATTGAAATGATTTATTAATAGTCGTGCTTAGTGTCTCGTGACTTGTGACTCGTGCACTCACTAGACACGAGACACGAAACACGTTTATATGCTTCCAAAGGTAATATTAGTCGACATCATCCCTCCCCAGACATCAGGCGAAGAAAGCCTGGCGCGCCTTAATGAACTGGAGCGACTGCTTTCAACGTATGGCGGTTTTGTGATCATCCGGAAGATCCAGCGCCGCCAGATGCCGGATTACAAGACTTATATAGGGAGAGGTAAGGTAGATGAAATTCTGGATGAAGCCCTGAAATCCAAAGCAGACTACCTAATCATCAACAACCTCTTAAAGCCAGAACAGCTTTATAATCTGGAGGCGCTTTTCGAAAAACACGGTATCAAAGTATGGGATAAAATCGACCTGATCCTGGAGATCTTCGCCAAACACGCCACCACCAAAGAGGCTAAATTACAGATCGAACTGGCCAGACTCCGGCATCTGGGGCCGCGCATCGCCAAAATGGGAACGGAGTTGATGCGGCAGGGCGGCGGCATCGGAACCCGCGGTAAAGGAGAGACGAATATCGAAGTGATGAAACGGCATATCCGCAGGCGGGAACAGACGATCAAAGACCATCTGAAAAAAATCGACAAAAACCAGGCGGGGCAACGGCGGAAACGCCAGAATACCGGTTTTAAGACCGTGGCCATCGTCGGCTACACCAACGCGGGCAAATCCCAACTTTTACACAGCCTGACCAACAAAAACGTGAAGATCCGAAACGAACTTTTCGCCACCCTGGACAGCCGGATCGGGAAAGTGTTTCTGCCGGAACGGAATGAATGCGTGCTAGTAAGCGACACGATCGGATTCATCCGCGACCTGCCGCCGGAACTGATCGACGCCTTCCATTCCACCCTCGCCGAGACCATCCATGCCGACCTGATCCTTCATGTGGTGGACGCGGACGACCTGGATATAGATTGGAAGATGGACGTAGTGAAAAAAGTGCTCAAAAAACTCGACTGCGAAGCCAAAAAAACAATTTACGCCTTCAATAAGACTGACCTTCTGGAACCGGACCAGTTAAAGCTCATCGAAAATAAACACCAAACCCTCAGCCCCGTTTTCATTTCCGCCCTGGAAAAAAAGAATTTACGCCAATTAAAAGCCCGTATCGCCCGCGCTGTTTAACCCTCCTCGATCCGGATCGCTTTCCCGCTGACCAGCGCTTCGGCGATCTTCTGGTTAGCCGAAGAAAGGATGCGCTGGAAAGTGCTTTGGGAAATGCGCATTTTTTGGGCGGATTCTGTTTGGTTTAATCTTTCTTTATATTTTAAACGGATCGCCTCCCATTCATCCGGCTTAAGGGCTACTTCTTCTAAACTCTGTAAAGGAATTCCACGTGGCTTGAAATAAAACACATCAGGACTGAAACGAAGCCGGCGGTTTTTTCGGGGTCGCATCATAATGATCAAAAATTAACCGGCGATACCGATCATGCCGGGATTCACCAGCAGGATAATACCGAGCAGGATCATAATAAGCCCGCCGATGAATTTGATGATCTGCATCTGCCGCTGGCTGATCTGCCTGCCCTGGAAGGTGTAACCGAATATCGCGATAACAACAGCCAGAGGTAAAATATAAAACACATTATAAAGCGCTAAATAACCGTAATAACTAAAACCGGCCAGTGATTTGGCGGATAAAATACCGGTATAAATAATCGGAAAACCGGCGGTGCAGGGCAGTTCCACCAATGAAGCAAAGGCCGCGAGGGCGATGGATGATGAGATCAGGATCGGGAACGTCCCTTTCTGGATGACCTCTTTCATATGTTCAATCCGCCGTACTAAAGGCCCTTTATGCCTTTCCTGGACCATCAGGGTAATCCCCTTTCTGAAAAACAGGAGCTCCTTACAGTTGATCACGCCCGCGCCCAGAGCGATTACCGCAATGGCGATACGCAGCGGCGTTACAAAGCCGACAAATTTAAAAATATTCAGCCACGCCGCCATAAACAAAAAGTAGATCACATAGACCATCAGCACAAAACTGAATCCCACCGCATAGATCCTTGCTTTGGAATGGGAGGCTGAAACAAGAAGCGCCAAAAGGAAGGTGAGAACAAACAGGTTGCAGGGGTTGAACCCGTCCACCAATGCGATAAAAAACGTGAAAACCGGCAAGGGCATCGTATAGCCGACCTCTTCCAGAAACTCCGGTGAAATGTTTTTAGCCAAGAAGAAAAAGGCGATCAGGATCACCAAAGCGATCCCTATTGTAATAAAATCTTTCTGACGGTCGGTTAAACAGATGCACACGCTTCTGGCTGTCCAGAACCGATAGACCCAGTAAAAAAGGCCAAAAACAGCTAAAATGCCCACCCACCAATACCAATGCTGGAATGGTGTACCTGGAGAGTCAGATACCTCAGCTAATTCAGCTGCTTCATCAGCAGGGGCCACAGGATCCATGGCTTCTTCTGTACTCTCAAAGGAAACAATAGTCTTTTCAGGGATCTTGGGCTTATCGGGTTTAGCATCAGAAGGAGGAGATACTGTTTCTTCAGGCGGAATAGACACTTCTTCGGATGAAGCTAAAAGCCTTTGTATCTCATTTTCCAAATTATCAATCACAGGACGATCACCCAGAAAATAAGTGCCGTTTAAAAACACCACCGGCACTCCTCGTTTATTGTTAGGCACATTATAATCGGAAAAAGCCTGGGAAAGCCGGCTTGAATTAACAGGGTTTTTATAGACTTCATACTGGCGGATATCCAATCCAGGATATTTACCAGCCATATCCTGGATAAAGGGTTTGACAATCGCGCAATGAGGGCAGCCCTCCCCATAATAAAAATAAAGAGTCGGCGTATCGGCAGTCACACGGGGCACCAAAAAAACAAAAAGGCATATCCCCAAAAAAAGACTTTTAAGTAGGTTACTGATATTCATAGTGAAAAAAGTTAGTATCGATGCTGAAAGCGCTTAGTATTTTAGCACTTCCGGAAAAAATGGAAAATGGTTACTTTTCCCCTTTTTCAGGAGGCGGAGAAAGAGTAAAACCGCGGCCAAAACCACGGCCGAATCCCCTACCTCTGCCGCGGCCCATCCCCCGCCCAAACCCTTTAGGAGCATTGGGGTTACAGGGACCCATTCCCCGGCCGGTCATCTTTCCTTTTCCGTCCGGTCCTGTTTTATCAAATCCAGGCATATAAATTGGATTAAAAAATTAAATCTATTATGAATATATATTCATAACTAATAAAAGTCAACCCTTTTGGTCCGGTCGACATATTCTTACAGCAAACGCCCGCCGTGAATTGATAAAAAACACATCACTGATCAGCCAATACGCGATGCAGCACCTCCTGAATTCCCCCTTCCTGCTCCTGATAACGGAGTCCCCGGTCCTCCAAGGCCATCTGCATCTTATCGCCGATCTTGCCGGCCACCACCATCGAGACCTGTTCATCGGCAAGCCATTTCGCCACCGCCACCCCCGCTCCTCCCCCGCCGACGGCGAAAGGGTTTTTAAGGGATTTTAAAAGTGTTTTCTTTTCATCAAAAAATAAAAAATAAGGCGCCCGCCCACCGCGTGTGCTGACAGCGGACGATTCATCTTTATCTAAAGCGGCAATAGCAATAATCATGATTCGTGGGGGTTAAGGAATCGGTGAATAATAAGTCCGTTGATCACGGAAAACAGGATCATATAAAAGGTAAGGGTGACCGTAAACGCCAATCCGAAATAAAAGACCATCATAGGCAATAAGGGGATCTTGACCGCGCGGTTATAAAGAAAAACCGCCATAAACGCGTCTTTCATGCCTTTGTCTTTCAGGTCGCTCAAAAGCGGATACCACATATAGACAGGGCCGCTGGAAAGGATTCCGCCGACAATAGAGACCAGCCATCCCTTCACCCCTGCTTCTCTGCCGATCCATTTGAGGATCTTTTTAGGGTCGAGCAGCAGGTTGGATAAAAACATCAGGACAAACACCATCACAAAAACCGGCAGGATTTTCCAGACGATTCCGGCAAACTGATCTGTCACCTTTAAAAAACCGTCAAAATGAAAAACCGCCAGCAGCAGATAAATCAGCCCCACCAGGGACAGAAAAATCCATTTTCCGCTGATTTTTTCAAGAAGCTTATTGATCATAAAAACGATAAAGTCAGGACCGTCAGATACGCGACGATCAAGGAAGCGATAAAACTGACCGCGTTACGGATCAGGGCGAATTTTTTACCCAGCATCAGCGATTCCGCCGGCAGCTGGATCATCCCGACCGTGACCCAACTTAAAATAAAAGCGGTCACAGCAATCAGGCTGACCCCTTGGCTTAAAAGCTCCCCGCCCAAAATATAACTGACGACCGGATTTCCGCTGGAAATACTGCCGACAAGCGCGCCCACCAGCGGATCTATCCAGTCACTGCCGGTGAAGACTTTGGCGTAAAAAGCGGCCGGCACCAGCGCCAGAAAAAGACTGACCAGCATCACAACACCGATAATGATGGGAAACATCTGGCTAAAACTTTTCAATGTCTGACCAAAAGCTTTTTTCATTCCAACCATCCTGATTACATTAAGTTATTATGAATATATATTCATAAATAAAGGAAGTCAACTTTATTAAAAAAGCTACAGTAAAAGCAAGCTGACCGCCATCACCGCCATCCCCCCGATCAGCCCGATGATCGACAGCTGGTGCTCCCCGTATTTCTGAGCGGAAGGAAGCAGTTCATCCAGAGAAATATACACCATAATGCCCGCAACGATTCCGAAAAGAGCCCCGTTCACCATACCGTTCAAACAGGTCCTTAGCGCAAAAAAACCGATCAGCGCTCCCACCGGCTCCGCAATGCCGGACAAAAATGAATAGAAAAAAGCTTTTCGCCTACTGCCCGTCGCATAATAAATAGGAATGGAAATGGCGATTCCCTCAGGAATATTGTGAATGGCGATGGCGATAGCAATCGCGATCCCGAGCGCGGGATCCGAAAGCGCGGATACAAACGTAGCAATCCCCTCCGGGAAATTGTGCAGCGCGATCGCTGCTGCCGTCAAAATCCCCACACTATGCAGACGGCGGAATTTCCGGGCCATCTTTTTGTCTTCCATCTCTTCCAGTTCATGCATCTCATGGGGATTTTCATAAGAAGGTATCAGAGAGTCGATCAGGTAAATAAACAGAATCCCGCCAAAAAAAGCCAAGACCCCCAGCCAAGCGCCTTTTTCTGATCCGACATAATCCATCATAAACTGATTAGCGTCCGGCAGGATCTCCATAAAAGACACATAGATCATCACCCCGGCCGAAAACCCTAAAGCCAGGGAAAGGATTTTTGTATTGGTACGTTTCGCAAAGCAAGCGATTAAACTCCCAATGCCTGTGGAAAGGCCGGCCAAAAGAGTGAGGCTGAAGGCCAGCCAGAAATGACAGGGTTCAAACATAAAAAAACCTAACCGGTTTAATATGGCTCCCCCGACTGGATTCGAACCAGTGACCTACCGGTTAACAGCCGGTTGCTCTACCGCTGAGCTACAGGGGAACATTGTTCTAACGGCAAAAGAAAGATTAACTCATACCAAAGATTCTTTTCAAGGGTTTTTTACGAAAAAAATGACGAAGATATAAAATTGCCCAGTCGGGGGAGCCATTTTTTGTGGTAAAATCGGAATATGAAGAAAAGCAGATTGTTTTACATTATTCTCGCACTATTATTCGGAGCCTTTATGTTTGTTTACGGGGAATATGATGACAGCCCCGGAGGACAGTTGCTCGGGCTTCTGATTATTATCATCAGTATTATCAGCATGATAAAAAGCAGGAAGAAAGCTCACGGCTCTCTTTCTAAAAAATCCTGACTGTATTCATAGTCATTTTCATATAGTCAAAAAAACCGACTATGCTAAAATATTTCCATATCAACTAAAACAAAAAAATGGCTCAATTAAAAACCACCCCCAAAGACGTGTTCCTACAGCTCCTGATGCTGGTCACCCTGTATATCAGCGTCATCAGCCTGATCACGCTGTCTTTTTCATACATCAACTACTGGTTCCCGGACGCGCTGGATTATTACCCGTACGGCCTTCTGGACGGAATCCGTGTTTCCAGCTCGATGCTCATCGTTGCCTTTCCTCTGCTTCTATTCCTCTCATGGCTTATCCAGAAAGACCTGCGGAAAAACCCCAAAAAGCACGAGCTGAAATTCCGCAAATGGCTGGTGTACCTCACGCTCCTGATCGCAGCCATCACGATCATCATCGACCTGATCCAGTTAGTAAATAGTTTTTATGGCGGTGAGCTCACTCTGCCGTTTACCTTAAAAGTCCTCTCCGTGCTCATCCTGACCGGAGGGGTGTTCGGTTATTACATCTGGGATGTTCAGCACGAACCGCATAAATCAAAAATCCCCGCCATGGTCGCGTGGGGGTCATCTGTACTTGTACTTATTGTGCTTGCGCTCGGTTTCCTGGTGGCAGGATCCCCCACCCACCAGCGCGAAGTGCGCATGGACGAAAGAAGGGTCAGCGATCTTCAGATGCTCCAAAGCGAGATCATCAATTACTGGCAGATGAAAGAAGCCCTGCCGCCGACCATCGACGCTCTGAAAAACGAACTTTCCGGGTTCTTACCCCCTACAGATCCGGACACCGAAATGGCTTACGAATACACTATCCTGGAACCGCTCAAATTTGAACTGTGCGCCACCTTCAGCCATCCCAATCCCTTTAAATACAATCAATCCAGTCGCCCTGTCGGGGAATCCTACTATTATTACAAAGACATCACCAATGAAATATGGGATCACGAAGCGGGCAGGGAATGTTTTGAGCGCACCATCGATCCGGAACTTTACCCCAAACCGACCGGCGTCCTCAACCCGATCCGTTAAAAACCTGACTATCAACTTTTAACTTTCAACTACTATGGAACTTTCATTATTTATTGCCAAAATCGCCGCAGTCATCTACCTGGCCTCAGGAGCGGCTTTGATCAATAACAACCTTAACCTTCAGGAGGCCTACAAGTCACTGAAGGAATCCCAGCTGCATTCCACCTATCTGGGTATTTTTGTGCTGGTGCTGGGGACGCTGATCGTAAGCTACCACAACCTGTGGGTAAAAGACTGGACTGTGCTAATCACCATCATCGGCTGGGTGCTTTTGGCGGAAGGAATCTGCTACATCCTCTGCCCAAAAGCCCTGCTCAGCCTGTTTAAAAAACTGCCCCAGAGCCAGCTCGGCTGGGGAATCGTGACCCTGCTGGTCGGCCTTTTCTTCGGGTATTTCGGGTTTGTGGCTTAAATAAGACAAATTTTACCTTAATATACCAGAAGGGATATTTATTGACAAAATAGCTTTTTAATGTTATAATTTAAAAACTAATAAATCCGCAATAAAATTTTATGAAATCATCTAAAGAAACATTGCAGGACTTTGACCTTGAGCAATGGAGAGACGAATTAGCAGAAAAAACTGCGCAATACGCTGATTTAAGCATAAATTGGGGAGCCTTTAGGAATCGAAAAAAAACTGAACAGAAAGATGACCGGGCAAAAAAACTTGAAAAAGAATTGATTGATATGTGTGCTGAGGCATTGCTTTTGTCGTCAAAGAAAAAAACTGTAATGAAAGAAATATTTAGAATAGTAATACACTATAGGCATCCTAAAGGGGAAGTCTTATTCCCGGCAGCTAGAGGAACCGGATTCCTTGAAAGGCTTATATTAAAGCTTGTATCAATGGCTGGGAAAACACCTAAAAGAGAAAAGGTGGCTAGGGAAAAAATAGCCGCAATAATGGCAATAGTGGAAAATTGAGAAAGCAACCAAATCTGACCTTATTATTTCTTACTTTTCTCATAATCCTCAATCGCCTTTTTAAGCCCCTCTACCGCCAGGATGGAGCAGTGGACTTTTTGCGTGGGCAGACCGCCGAGGTCTTTCACCACTTTATTCCAGTCGAATTTTTTCGCTTCTTCCACACTCATCCCCTTCACCTCCTCGGTTAAAATGGAGGCCGTGGCGATATTGGACGCGCAGCCGAACGAAAGGAATTTTACGTCTTCCAGTTTTCCGTCTTTCACTTTAATGTAAAACCCCAGCTGGTCTCCGCACACGGGATTGCCGACTTCCGCGAAACCGTCATGGTCTTTTATTTCCCCGATATTCCTGGGGTGGAGGAAGTGCTCCATTACCTTTTTTGAATAGTGCAAAGCCATTATTTGAGGGGGGTAAAACTTCTAAGTCGTGCAACCGTTTCCTTAAGCGCGCCGACAGTATAATCGATTTCCTCTTTCGTGTTAAATTTACCCAATGTGAAACGGATATTGCTGTTCAGATCGTTGTCTTTAAGTCCGATTGCCTTGAGGATATTGGACGCCTGCAGTTTATTGGATGAACAGGCCGACCCCGTGGAAACACAGATCCCTTTGGTGGATAGATCCATTAAGATCGCCTCCCCTTCTATCCGGCGAAACATAATGTTCAGGTTGTTGGGGTTGCGGTTTTTAAGGTCACCGTTCAGCTGAACATCCTCGATCTCCTCCTGAATGCGTTTCCAGAAATAAGCGGATAGTTCTGAGACTTTTTTAACGATTTCATCCTGTTCCTCATACGCCAGCCTGAGCGCTTCGGCCATGCCGACGATCCCCGGCAGATTATGGGTGCCGGACCGCAAACCGTATTCCTGCCCGCCACCGGCCATAAAAGGTCTGATCTTCACCCGGCGATTAATATAAGCCAGGCCGACTCCTTTAGGGCCGTTGAACTTATGGGCGGAAAGGCTTAAAAAATCCGCATTCCAACCGCGGATATCGATGGTCTTATAAGGAACAGCCTGAACCGCGTCGGTATGAAACAGGATTCCCTTTTTCCGGGCGAACGCTCCGATTGTTTCAACCGGCTGAATGGTGCCGATCTCGTTATTCACCGCCATCACCGAAATCAGGAGCGTTTCCGGCCGGACCATTTTTTTTATCTGAGTAAGATCGACCACTCCGGAGGAATCAACAGGGATGTATTCTACATCAAACCCCTCTTCCTTCAGCTGTTTAGCGGTCTCCAGGATCGACGGATGTTCAATGGCAGAAACTAAAATATGGTTTCCCCCTCCTGAACTTGGTTCAGGATCCTTATTCGACCGCATCACGCCCTTAAGGACCATATTATTAGACTCCGTCGCCCCGGACGTGAAGATGAGATTGCTGTGATCACAATTCAGAATCCGGCCGATCTGTTCTTTGGCTTTGAGCAGAGTCAGTGAATTTTCTTCCCCCATAAAATGGATGGACGACGCGTTGCCGTACTTTTCCGTCAGATAAGGCTTCATTTTTTCAAAAACCCGCTCATCCAGTCTGGTGGTCGCCGAATTGTCTAAATAGACCTGCATAAATAATTAAAAAAGGTTACTCTATTTTAGTACGCAATCCAAATAAATGAAAATTGAAAATTGAAAATTTAAAATTTACAATGAGTCTGATGAATAAAAACTTCTGGACGAAATTAGACAAACCCATTTTGGGCCTCTCCCCCATGGACGGCGTCACCGACGCCGCATTCCGGTATATGACGGCTAAAACCAGCCAGCCTGACGTGATCTACACGGAATTTGTGAATGTGGAAGGGCTGACGCGGGGAGCGGTTTCCATGCTGGACCATTTCATCTACAACAAGATCGAACGGCCGGTCGTCGCCCAGATCTACGGGATTGAAACCGAATCGTTTTATAAGGTAGCACTGATGTGCTGTTATCTGGGCTTTGACGGCATTGATATCAACATGGGGTGTCCTGCCAACAAAGTGGCACGGCGGAACTCAGGGGCAGGCTTAATACGCGTACCCGAGCAGGCTAAAAAGATCATCCGCACCGTTAAACAGGCGGTACAGGACTGGGCCGATGGAATCACGCTGAAAAAAGCGGATATTCGTCCTAAAATTATCAACACTCTTCAGAAGATGTACCCACTCACTGAAAGCGGGATTCGCCAATCCCGCCAAAAAGGTCCCCTACCCATTTCCGTAAAAACCCGCACCGGCATCGATAAAGTGGTCGCTGAAGAATGGGTAAAAGAACTCCTGTCCGAATCCCCTGCCCTCATTACCCTGCACGGCCGTACGTTAAAACAACTGTACAGTGGTGAAGCAAACTGGGAGTTGATCGGAAAAATAGCGAAAATCGTTAAAAAAACAGATACCTTATTCCTGGGAAACGGCGATGTACAGTCGGTCGAAGACGCCCGCCAAAAATGCGAAACTTACGGAACGGACGGCGTGCTAGTGGGCCGGGCAACCTGTGGCAACCCGTGGTTCTTCAGCGGTCAGGAACCGACGATGAAAGAACGCTTCAAAACCGCCGTCGATCACGCCCGCTGTTTTGAAGAGCTATCGATGAAACACGCTTTTTTCGCCATGCGAAAGCACCTGGCCTGGTACTGCCGGGGGTTTGACGGCGCGCGGGAACTTAGGAAAGAGCTGATGCAGACGAATAGTTCAGCGGATGTGGAAAAAACATTCCGGATTTTCCTTAAAACCCAGCCTCTTTAAAATAGGTATCGAGCGCTTTGATGGCCGCTTTGCGGGTTTTGACTTTCATGAGTTTTTTAGCCAGATCAAGCTCCTTTAAAACGTCTTCGGTCCATCTGGCGAAATCGTTTTTTTCCTGATTCACATGGTAAGCGAAGGTTTCATCCGCCATGTCAGAAAGTGCCTGATGGAGCTCTTTAAGATCCTTTAAAACCGACCCGTTATTTACCCAGAAGCACATGTCATCCGGAGCAACGGGGAGGGTCTTCTTTTTGGTTTTTTTGGGCATACATTTTAAATTAATTTAAATCAGCATCATTATACCACAGACCACGCCCGAAAAAGGACAGTTTCAGCTATCTGCAAAACAAACCAAAGACCTCCAAAGCAGCCTAAGCTATAAAGCCGTAATAGCCGAAGAAAAGACCAAGAGCTAAAACCACCAGAGAATAAATCAGTATATGCCCCTTGTTTTTAAACATCTTCTGCCAAAAAGCAATATGTCCGGGAAAGACCAGGAACATAAACCCTTTCAGTAAGCCGAGCCAGCCGAAGATGGTGATCACAACCACCCAGCTGGATTCCCAGATGTTATGGTAAGTGACGATCAGAAAACCGGCCAGGGCAGCCATAATACCCCCCAGGTAAAACACAATGGGGTTTTTAAGCATGTCTGCCATCGCTTTTTGATAATAAGATGGGCTGAGTAACATACCCAGACCTACCATCAGGTACACGACCGCGAACAGTTTCGCGATAAAAATGGAAAGTTCCATAATAAATAAAGTTATGGATTAAAGATTCCGGAGGGATTTAAAAGAAGCTAACGTAGGCAAGAAAAGCGCCAAACAGAATCGTGCCGACACCGATTGCCTGCAAAAAAGTCTTATTTTTAAACCACGATTCAAACATCGGCATACTGACGCCAGGAAAAATGATAAGCGAGACTCCCTTCAGCACCGCGATCCAGCCGAAGATCGTAATAAGGGCCGGCCACCCTTCCCACACGTTGTGGCGGGTAACGATCAAAAAACCGAACAGTAAGGCAAGCATACCGCCCAAAAGTACCAGACCCGGTTCTTTCATCATGGCCTGAAAAGATTTTTTGTAATAACCGGGGCTCAGTAACATGCCCAGCCCCAAAGCCAAAAAACCAAGGGCGTACAACTGAGCGATAAAAATAGAGAGTTCCATAGTAGTTAAGAGTTAAGAGTTAAGAGTTAAGAGTTAAGAGTTAAGAGTTAAGAGTTAAGAGTTAAGAGTTGATAGTTGATAGTTATGCGAAAAACCCGAAATAACTGAAGAGGAGACCGACAAATAAGCCGACCCCGCCCCACCAGGCCCTGACATGGACCCATTTCATAAAAGCGAGGTTCATACGCTTCGTCCATTCCGGGAAAAGGAGCATGTACGCGCTTTTAACAAGGCCGATCCAGCCAAACAGCGTAATAAGAAGCGGCCAGCCTTCCCATACATTATGCTTCAGTACCCAGATAAAACAGACCACCAGCCCGATAAGCCCCATAGTCAGCATCCAGATGGTATTTTTCACCACTTCCGGAAGCAGTTTCTGGTAATATTTTGCGTTTAAAAAAACACTCAGCCCGACCACCACATAAACAATGCCGATAATCCTGGCCAGAAAAATCGATAAATCCATTTTTTATTTTTGTTATTTTTTAAAGTACGCCGCTATTATACGCCTTTATGGACCGAATGAAAAGAAATAAGGCCCGGCCAAAAAAACAGCTTGATTTTACAGATATTTTAAATTAACTTAAATCGGGTAAAAAAATTACCGCACGATCTTTAAAAACACATTGAAATTTCACCAAACAAAAAACGTTGCCTTCTAAAAATTAGTGAGGAACTGCTTTTGCAGTTGTCGTTTTTTTAATTGGTATCAAGGATTTTCCACACAAACCGTCCGCCCTGAGCGGACAAGGAGGGGTATCTTTATGGCCATCACCATCACCGAAGCGACCAAAACAGGTATGGACCCACGAACCGTGCAAAGGCTGAGCCAGAGAAGTGTAGTCATCTTCGATTTCGAAGACCTGATGCGCAGCCGGCGCTGTGACTGGCAGGAAACGATCGGTAACGAGACCACGTTCCTGGCCATCAACCACACGCCGCCCGGACACAGCGGAGCGACGACCGAAGTGATGCTGTACTCAGGGCATGACTTCGCCTACGATGACCTCCGCCGGGCGCTCACCCGAAGGGGTCAGCTGACCGAGATCATCGGTATGATCACCGTGGACTTCCCGCTCGGACATGAGGGATCCATCTGCTTCCTGGACCGCGAAGTGCCGGAAGGTGACCCGGCGGGCGAGACCATCGGGCTGTTCGCCGCCCTGATCGAGAACATCACCCCCCGGCTGCTGCCAGTCAAAAGCGGCATCTACGGGGAAGGGCGCGCCCACATCGTGATGGAACGGTACTGGAAGGGCATGGTCAACCCGCCCGACATCCTCAACGGTTACGGCGGCATCGCCGTCGACCCGCAGGAAGGGTCCTTCGTGATCCTGGGCAGAAACGGCTATGTCATCGGCATGGCCAACCACGACGGCGACGTCATCTGGGGAGGCCTGAACTAACCGCTGAGCGAGCAGATCATCGCAGAAGCGCTGGAGAGTTTCATCCCCACGGCACAGGCCTAACCTGATCGGACCGGCTGGTCACTCTCCTTCCTGCCCTTGATGTAGGGATACGGTCCGCGATGAGCGGTCCTGAGGAGAAAATCAATTTCAATGAGTCGTATCTGGAACCAAGCCCCTTCGGGGTGCGACGTTCTGGTAAGTCGAGGCCGGCACCATGTGCCGGCCTTTTTATTGACTTGATTTTTTACGCAGAATAGTCAGAATTTGAACAATGAAAATCTCTGAAAACGACCTTCAACGGGAAACCGACCGCCTTTTTAAAAAACTCAAAAAGGTAAACTGGTCCAAAACCGACTGTGCGCTCATCGCGCCGGTGACGATCGAGATCAACCGGCTTAAAAAAGAAAAAAACGCTATCATCCTGGCGCATTCTTATCTGACGCCCGACGTTATGTACGGGGTGGCGGATTTTATCGGCGATTCCTACGGCTTAAGCCGGCAGGCGCAGAAGACCAAAGCCAAGACCATCCTGTTCTGCAGTGTGCATTTCATGGCCGAGACCGCCAAGATCCTGAATCCCAAAAAAACCGTTCTTGTCCCCACGGTGGCCGGCTGTTCGCTGGCGGAATCCATCACGCCGAAAGATGTGCGGGATATTAAAAAGAAATACCCGGAAGCCGCCGTGGTGTGCTATGTAAATACGACTGCGGCCGTGAAAGCGGAATGCAATGCCTGCTGTACGTCATCAAATGCCCTCCGGATCGTTGAAGGGCTTCCGCAGAAAAAGATCATCTTCCTGCCGGATGAACTGATGGCTAAAAACCTCCAGCCCCTTACCAGAAAAACGCTGATCAGCTGGACGGGGCGGTGCATTGTGCATGAAAAATTTTCTCCAAAAACCATCGACGCTGTCCGTAAGGGTTATCCGGGCGTTAAAATACTGGCCCACCTGGAATGCGCACCCGAAGTGATTGAAAAAGTCGATATGGCCGGCGGCACCGAAGGGATGATCCAGTACGTTAAAAACCACAAAGCAAAATCATTCATGCTGGTCACCGAATGCGGCCTGACGGACCGGATGAGGATTGAAATGCCCACTAAAAAGATGGTCGGCGCCTGCGCGCTATGCCCCTACATGAAACAAATAACGCTAAGAGACATACTGCTGGCTCTCAAATCTCCCCGCAAAGATCAAATCATCGAATTACCACCAGGAATATTAAGAAAGGCCAAACGGGCGCTGGACCGGATGATCAGGATCACTGAAAAAAATCCGAAATCCAAAACCCGAAACAAATTCTAAGCTCAAATATCAAATGTTCAAAACGTTTTGGCATTTGAATTTCGGACATTTGATATTGTTTTGGATTTTGGTATTCGAATTTCGGGTTTTAGGTAATCATCCCCCCGCCCAGACAATAATCACCTTCATAAAACACCGCAAACTGCCCCGGCGCAATGCCATGGACTGGCTTTTTGAGAGTAACTTGAACACAATTTTTATTCACCCTCACAGTACAGGGATGACTTGATGCGCCATGCCGGATCTTCACCTGTAATTGGTCATTGGTCATTGGGAATTGGTCATTGGGAACAATCCAATTCATATTCACAACCTCGAATTCATCTCCGTAAACCGATTCCGGGTCATACCCCTGTGCCAGGTAAATCAGATTTTTTTCGGAATCTTTCTTCACCACAAACCATGGTCCGCCGGAAAGCCCCAGGCCGAACCGCTGGCCAATAGTATAAAACCAATGCCCTTTATGCTCTCCCAGCTTCTTGCCGGTTTCCTTTTCAATAAAATCCCCCGGCTGTTCACCGAGATGCTCTTTAATGAATTCTCGGTACGGGATCTTGCCTAAAAAACAGATTCCCTGGCTGTCCTTCCTGTCCTGATTAGGCAGTTGATACTTTTTAGCCAGTTCACGGACTTCAGATTTTTTAAGATGGCCGATGGGAAACAAAGCCCGGCTTAATTGAGCTTGGTTTAAATGAGACAGAAAATACGTCTGGTCTTTTACTGGGTCCGGGGCTTTTTTAAGAAAAAATACTCCGTCTTTTTCCTCCACCTGAGCGTAATGACCCGTCGCTACTTTTTCAAATGAATTATCGATTTTTTTATAAAACGTTCCGAACTTGACCCGTTGGTTGCAGAAAATATCCGGATTGGGCGTCCGGCCAGCCTGGCATTCATCAATCGTGTAGCGGACAACCGTGTCCCAGTAGTCCTTCTGCATATCCATAACTTCCAGAGGCACTCCGGCCTCCCGGCAGATCTGCCGCACATAGGTCAGGTCTTCCTTCCAAGGACACTGCCCCAGATACGCCAACTCATCCTCCAGCCAAATCTTTAAATAAAAAGCAGTCAGGTCATGACCCTGTTCTTTCAGTAAGCGCAAAGCCACTGAACTGTCCACTCCGCCGGAGATTAACATGGCTATTTTCATAAGCTCGAAATTCTAAACCCGAAATCCGAAAAAATTCTAAACCCGAATACTAAATGTTCAAAACGTTTTGTGCATTTGGATTTTGGACATTTTATATTATTTCGGATTTCGGTATTCGAATTTCGGGTTTATCAGTACATCTGATAAAATAAACCTGTCTTTTAAAAATTTAAAATATGCCTGACTTCATGAACCTTCTTATCCTGATGGTAATGGTGTGGACAGCCGGTAAAATATTCCGGTCGCTGAAACTGCCCGTGGTCCTCGGCCAGCTGATGGGAGGTATTTTAGTGGGGCCGGCACTTTTGGGGCTGGTGGATCCAAATAGCGAAACGATCAAAGTGCTGGCGGAACTGGGGATCTTCTTTTTAATGCTCCACGCCGGGCTGGAAACCGATCACCGGGAAATCCTAAAAGCCTCCAGGCGCTCCTTTCTGATCGCTCTGGGGGGCACGGTTCTTTCTTTTACAGGCGGTTATTACATGGCACGGCTGTTCGGACAGCCACAGATCACCTCCCTTTTTATCGGCATGGGCCTGTCGGTATCCGCCATCGCCATGGCCGCCCGCGTGTTTAAAGACTGCGGGATCATGAATACCCGCACGGCGAATGTAACGCTGGGGGCAGCCATTTTTGAAAATATTTTCGCGCTCATCCTTTTTTCCGTCATCATCAGCGTTACCGAACAGGGGGTAGTGGAATTAATCCCTCTTTTAATCCTGCTTTTAAAAGTCTGTGTATTCTTCACAGTCGTCATCTTCGCCGGCCTCAGGCTTTCCAAATTCATGAACCGCATCCTTTATTTTGGGAACAAAGGTTTTACTCTCACGCTCATCATCGCCCTTTTAATGGGTCTGATCGCGGAGGCTATTGGACTGCACATGATCATCGGCGCGTTTTTAGCCGGCCTCTTCATCCATGAAGAAGTGATCGACAAAAGGGTGTTCGATAAAATAGAAGACCGGATTTACGGTTTAAGCTATGGGTTTTTCGGCCCGATCTTCTTCGCCAGCCTCGCCTTTCATCTGGATTTCTCCGCATTTACCAAAACAACCGGATTCCTGGCAGCCTTAGTAGGAGTGGCGATCCTCGGTAAGGTAATCGGCAGCGGGATCGTGGCGAAATTTGAAAAACTGACCAGCCTGGAATCGCTCATCATCGGCATCAGCATGAACAACCGCGGCGCCGTGGAACTGGTGATTGCCACCATCGGCCTGCAGACCGGGATCATCAGCGAAACCGTTTTCTCGATCTTGGTAGCCATGGCATTCATCACCACCATCTTCTCTATTTTGGCCACTCCGCCGCTCGCCAAAAAACTGAAACAGGCAAATTAAACACCAAAAAGCGCACGGGTTTGAAGACGGTCAAAAAACAGACGATCCTGCTTTCTGATTTTTGTCAGTGTTTTTTTAGCCATCATCCGTTTCCCTTTTTTTAATTCAGCAGTATACCGGGCCACAAGACGCCACCGCTTTTCGTCAAACAAGTGCCCGAAAGACTGGCGGACCTGGGGATTGGCGATGCCGTTATCCACCCGCTTTAAAAAGGCGATCATCTGCGGACCGGTAACCCACTCATCGATCCGCACAAAGAACTCTATGTCCTGCCTTAAGTGAGAAAGGGCGAGATTCGTGGCAAGATTAAGGTCGCGGATGTTGTTCCAGAGATCTCCGTCCAGCGGCTGAGTGATGAAATCCGCAATACATTGCCGGCGGTATTCGTCATCACCGAATTCGAAATCCAGGTAAGCGCCCAGATGGTCGTCATGGACAGAATTCGGCAGAAAATAAGGATGGCCAAGGCCGCTGCCCTGCAGCGCGCTGAAATAACGGCGTACCCATTCAGGCCCCATTTCCCGCAGGATAACCATTTCGCTGCCGATCGCCTTAACCAGTTTGCGGATGCGCGGAAGCTGCCCCTCCCTGATTCCCCCGATTTCAGCTAAGTATTTCAATTCATCCAATGCCTCCGATGCATCCGGAGCAGATCTACCTTCAAAACCCTTTGGTTCAAACCGATCCGGTCTCATTAAAAATGAACACTTAAAAAATAGTATTCTATAAAAACACAACTCTATTAAAAGGTCAATACATAAACCGGTAAACCGACCGGCCGACCGCCTGCCCTTCACGGGAATATTTAAGGTGAAGGGTCTTTTTAAAACCCATTTTTTCTATTTGCCGAATGCATTTTAATTCCTCGTCCCGCCCGTTGCGCAATTTAAAAAACGGCAGCGCCGCTACAACGGGAACCTTTTTTTTAATTTTTTTCAAATTTTTAAAAAATTCAATATATAGTTCATCCAATCCCTCCGCAATGACTTTGAGTTGATCCGATTTAATAGACTGGTTATGCGGCACGCCCAGATCCCCTTCAAACGCGATGGCGTCAAACGATTCTTTAAAGGGTGTCGTGGCGTCATGGACAAGCAGTTCTTCAGACGATGATGTCCCAAATTCTTTTTTCAGCCACGCCGTATTTTTTTTGGCGCCTTCGATATGTTTCTGGTTGATGTCGGAACCGATCATCTGCCGCCCCATCAAAAGCCCTTCCATAATAAGCGTCCCGCTGCCGCAGAACGGATCCCAGATTTTTCCTTTCACGCCGACCAGATTGATAAGGATCTGGGCCAGTTTTGGCGGCATCATGCCCATCTGCATACTGCGAAAAGGTTTTTCGTAATCCCGTTTACTGTAGGCGTCGATATCCTGAACCGCCACGGTGTGACCGACAGTAAAACGGCCTTTATTGCTCACGGCAATAAGCTCAATCCCTTTTTTGCTGATCGATTTGTATTGGGCAGAAGAAATATTTTTAAACTGATTATTGATAAACCGGGATTTTATTCCATCTGCCTTTAATTTCTTTTTGAGTTTTAAAAGAACGGGACGCAGCTGTTTTTCGGATGTTCCGTATAAACTCAGGCCATAATCCAATTTCATGTCTTGATAATGAGAATTTAAGATGTCGGCCAAAACTTCAATGAGCGCTTCCTTTTTAACTTCTTTAATAAATTCAGCCGCCTTTACAGAGCCGCCAAGATGATTGAATTCCGACTGGTTTATCTTCTCCGAAATATCCATCACCATAAAATCATCGCCCTTTACCCACACTTTATGTTTTGGATAACGGGCTTTTAATTCTGCAATAGAGAGTTCGGGATGCTTGCCAGTTATGAATATATATGTTGACATCTAATTAAATTCTTTGTATAATGCAAAACCATTAAAGCGAAAAACCCCCCTCCCTGCAACCTATTTATTAAGCCACGACTCATGGATGCAAGGAGAATTCAGCAAATAAATACGATCACGTCCATCACCCTCATCCTCACCATTGGACTAACAAGCGGATACGCTATCGGCTTCTTCCGTGCGTCCCAAAACCGCTTCCCTGAAATCAAAATCGTGGATGACGTGAACCCGAAAACAGCGACCATTAAACTAATGGAAATGAAAAACGGGACAATATACGGGGAAGCCGCCGGACGGACGGCCCGCATCGCCTACAGTGCAGACGGGATTATAGATGTCCTTCCCGGGGAAACATTTGAAATCCCTATCAGTCAGATAGCGCTTAAAAATTATTATCAGGCCGGAGACATACCGGAAAACGCCCAATTCGCGGCCAGTAAAAACGGAAAATATTATTATTCCGTCTTTGATAAAAGGGCGCTGAACCTGAAGCCGGAAAACCGTATTTATTTTTCAGGCGCATCTGAGGCAGAAGAAATGGGTTACATCAAAAAATAGCTTCGCTTGTAATCAAAAATAGTTATGTGGTATAATTTTATAGTAAAATAAACATACAAAAATGATCGCATTACACACCTCATCGCTCCACAAATACGGACTGAACCGGATTTTTGAATTTGCCAAGGAGGCAGGTTACGACGGGATTGAAGTGGAAGTGGATAAAAACAATTACGACACCCAAAACGCGGAATACATCAAAAGGCTTTCCCAGGAATATAAAATACCAGTAATAGCCCTTCACGCGCCGGTAAACGGAAGTGAAAAAAGCGTAGAGCATGTGATCGAGATGGCGGTCTATTTGAGATGTCCCGTCGTGGTCATCACCCCGCCCAAGATCATGGATTTTAAGTTCACCCGCTGGCTTAAAAAAGAAGTTCCGCATCTCCGCAAAAAAAGGCGCATCCAGATCGCTCTGGCCAATGCGGGCGGGAAGACGTTCCTTGGCTTTTTACCGGAACGTGCCATGAACAATATTACCGATATCAAAAAATTCGGGATGATGGCCTTAGATACCACGGCTACCCATTCCAAAAAAAGTGACCTTATCCGCTTTTACGAACACCTTAAAAAACTGATTGTCCACATCCATCTGTCCAATGTCCGCCGGCACAAAGAATACTCCCTGCCGAACGAAGGAGTGCTTCCGCTGGAAAGCCTGCTGAAAAAACTGAAAGCGGACGGCTTTGCCGGCGCCATCAGCATAAGAGTCAGGCCAATAGAACTCTCAGCCGGCGACGATGACAAAGTCATCAAGACGCTGAAAAAGGTAAAAGATTTTGTGGAGGATTACTTCAAATAATAGTACAAGTGGCAAGTGCAGGCAGATGGATTAAATTTCAAAATTTACCCCAAGTCTTTGCACTGATATTGGTTTGACTTTTTCCGCTAAGACCATTAAGATAACGTGGCTTTTTAAATGAATTCAAATGCTCAGCAAACGCAACCAACGTAAAATGCACAAACGCCATGGCTTCCTTAAGCGGATGGACAGCAAAGGCGGTAAAACCGTACTCAACCGCCGGCGCAGCAAAGGCCGGAAGAAGCTCAGTGTCTAATGTCATGCTGAATAAAAAAAACCGCATCGGCAACCACGATGTCATCGACCGGTTATTCAGAAAAGGAACTCTTTTTAAAAACCATTTTTTTATTTTTAAATACGAAAGGGTGTCCGGCGTGCCCTCTCAATTTGCGGTAACCGTCAGTAAAAAAATCCATAAAAAAGCTGTAAAACGCAACAGGCTTCGCCGCCAGGTTCAGGAAGCCCTGCGCCTCAGTCTCCCCCTCCTTAACATACCGGTCAAAGCGCTTATCATCGCCCGGCCGGACTCTGAAAAAATCAGTTACGAAGACATCATTCACAGCATTGCTACTTTTTTTAATTTCCTAGCGTCTAATGCAAAATAAATTCATCCGTTTCCTTCTGTTTTTTCTGATCTTTCTGGTCGTTTTCCAGCTTTTCAGCGGAAAAGATAAAAACAATACTGCCGTAAATGACGATATCGTTTTTGTTTCAAAGTCCGCTTTTGTGATAGGCAATGAGGTGACGTTAACCATGGAAAACCGCAGCGGACAGATCCTGCGCATCGCGAATACTTGCCCGGCCAACCCCCTCCAGGTCGAATTTTATGTCAACGGGGAATGGATTAAAAAAGAAGCCGTACTGGAGGACCCTTCTGTCTGCGGCAAAGAGGAATTTTCAAATGTACTGGAACCCGGCGATAAAGTCAGGATCGGTTTTGGGGCATGGAACGCGGACCTTTTCAGTGAAACAGGGCGCTACCGCGTCATTTACCAGACTATCCTGGATGAAAAGGAGAAAAATTATTTCCATGAAATCGTCATAAAAGAACCGGGGATTCTCCGACAGGGGTGGAACGCACTTTTATACAGACCGATCTTCAACACGCTTATCTTCTTTGTTTCCAAGTTGCCCGGGCACAACCTAGGGTGGGGTATCATCTTTTTAACGCTTATCATCAAGCTGATTCTGCTCGGCCCCAACCAAAAGGCGCTTAAGTCCCAAAAAGTGATGCGCACTGTCCAGCCCCAGCTCGATGCGCTGAAAGAGAAATACAAAAATGATCCCCAGCGGCTGGCCCAGGAGACCATGGCGATCTGGAAAAAGCACAAAGTCAGCCCCATGGGCAGCTGCCTGCCGATGCTCATCCAGTTTCCGGTGCTGATCGCCCTGTTCTATGTGGTAAAAAACGGTCTCGCCATTGTGGATCCGGCTATTCTTTATGCCCCCTTAAAAAACTTCGATCTCGCAAGCGTCAACCCCATCTTCCTGGGCATTATCGATCTTACCAAAATCAATCTGATCGCCCTGCCGGTGATCATCGGAGGACTGCAGTTCGCCCAGATCCGTCTGAGCCTCGGGAAAACCGCCAAATCCAATGCGCTTTCCAAACAGTCCAATCCCGCCATGCCGATGATGAACAGCATGATGCAGTACTTCATGCCGGTAATGATCGCGGTCTTTACTGCCAGCCTGCCGGCCGCCGTCGGATTCTACTGGGGAATATCCACTTTGTTTGGCATCGGCCAGCAACTTGTGGTAAATTATGCAAAGGACTGAAATTGGTAATTTGTAACTGGCAATTTGATAGAAATCACCAGTTACAAATTACAAATTACAAATTATGGAATTACTGATCAAAGAAACACTGGAAAAACTTCTCGATATTTTAGGAATTCCTTATACCGGTGTCAAAATCACCAAAGAAACACCGACTGCTTACTACGCGGAGATCGAAACCGAAAAATCAAGCCTCCTGATCGGCTGGCATGGCGAGACGATCGCGGCGATCCAGCACATTCTGAAATGCCTGCTATGGAAGCAGGGGGTCGAAAGCAAGATCCAGGTCATTGTGGATGTCGACCAGTACAAAAAACGGCAGGAGGAAAGCGTGCTGCGTCTGGCGGAGCGCAAAGCCGAAATGGCCATCAGCAATCAAAAAGAAATCGTCCTCCCTCCTATGAACCCTTATTTCCGGCGAAAGATCCACCTGCATCTGGCCGACAGCGCTCAATTCAAAGACCGGGTCATCACCGAAAGCGTGGGTGAAGGCGAACAGCGGCAAATCAAGATCATCCCCAAATAAATTCGGAGTTGGTAGTTTTTACCATTTGAGCCTTTTTAAGGCGTCTTCAGCGGCTTTTTGTTCAGCGGTCTGTTTACTGCTCCCATTTCCTTTGCCGACAATCCGGTCTTCGATGTACGCGCCCATGGTGAAGATCTTATCATGATCCGGACCTTCATCGTGCAATAACTGATAAACCGGCGTAATACCCAATTTATCCTGGGCGATCTCCTGGAATTTGGATTTAGAATCAATATGTGCGCCTTTTTTCAGAATGCCCTCCAGGTGAATCAATAAAAATTTCTGTATAAACCCTTTGGCCTTTTCATAACCCAGCTCCAGATAGATCATGCCGATCAGGGCCTCAAAAGTATTGGCCAGAAGGTAATCCTTTTCCCGCCCGCCGGAATTCTCTTCTCCATGGCTTAAATAAAGATAATCGCCGAGATTAAGTTCCCGGGCGATCTTAGCCAGCATCTCCCCTTTTACCAGAGCGGACCGCCAGTTGGTCAGCTCGCCCTCCGGATTGGGATAGTTGGAATACAGATGCTCGGTAACGACGAGTTCTAAAACCGCGTCGCCCAAAAATTCCAGCCGTTCATTGCTTTCAAACTTACTGTCCTTATGTTCATTTAAATAGGAGCGGTGGATAAAAGCCATCCGCAGCAAATGCCAGTCTTTGAATTTAAGACCGATCTGTTTTTCAAGTTTTTTATACATAGGGCTTATTTTTTAAGAAGTAAGCCCTAAATCCTAGTTTCTGATCAACCCTGAATGTATTTCAGGGCAAAAATTAGGATTTAGGATTGGTTTTCTTGGCTATTGTAGCATCGTGAGCTACGGAATTCAAAACTCCGTTGATGAATTTTCCGCTATTTTCGTCGCCATAGGTCTTGGCCAGCTCGATCGCCTCATCAATAGCCACGCTGACAGGCACATCAGACTCCGGTTCCATGAGCTCGGAAATGCCCATTGTCAAAATCACCCGCTCAACCGGATTCATCTTCTCGAGAGGCCATTCAGGAGCGTGTTTTTTGATGATCTTTTCGATTTTTTTCTGTCCGCGTTTCATCTTATGTGCCAGATTCTGAGCGAAAACGGTATCGGTTATCTTCTCTCCGTATTCTTTCAGATTGTACTCCAAAATATCCTCCATTCCACGCTGACGCACCAGGCTTTCAAAAAAACTTTGCATCACAATCACGCGTGATAAATGTCTCCAACTGGCCATGATGTTAAAGATTTAATTTCTAAACATTTAACATCTGATATCTAACACCTGACTTTTAAAGTCAATTGTCAAAGGTCAAGTGCCCGCCAAAGGCGGTGTCAGATGTTAAGCTTTCACTTTAGTAATCTTGTCGATCTGTTTGTCCATATCCAACGCCTTCCGCCCTTTATAATGACCGCATCCCGGACAAACTGCGTGGGACAGCTTAGGCTCTTTGCATTGAGGACAAATGGATAATTTCGCCGTATTCGCCAACCGTTTACGAGCACGGTTCTGAAACGCTTTGAAGCGCCGGGAAGACTGGGAATTTGCCTGTTGTTTTTTCGGAGTCGATCTCTTTGCCATATTTTTAAAAGCAATAATTATTAGCTCGGCTAGTTTATAACAAAATATCCCCTAATGCAAACCTTTTTTTGATATCCGATTTCCCGATGTCATTTCGTTGTTTCGTTGTTCCGTTTTATGGTAAAATAATTACAGTATAAAAATACAATGATTGAAAAAATTAAAAAATCCCTGAATTTCCTGTGGCCAGTCGCCCTGTTCTGCGTCATGCTTTTGGTGTTTTTTAAAACAGTCCATGCTCAGAGCGCGCTGGGAAGCGCATGGGACCAGTTTCTAAGGAATGACTTAAAAAGTTTCGGAGGGGCACCGGGGGCAGCCGGGGAAGACGTAGCCGTAAATGTCATCAGGCGGGGAATCAGCATTGTGAAATATGTAATGGGCGGAGCCGCGCTTATCTTTGGCTTCCTGTATGCCACCAACCTGATCTTCTCGCGCGGGAAAGAGGAGACCATCAGTAAGCAAAAGACTAATTTTCTATGGATACTCGTCGGCTTTCTCATCCTGATGCTGGCCGAACAGGTAGCCAACATCTTTAATCCGGAACAATCCACCTCCGAAAACCTGATCGACTTTGAAGCCGGGCGGGACAAATTGAGAGATATCACCGACTACTTAAAATGGCTGTTCGGTTCCATCATCGTGCTTCTGATGACCATCAGCGGCATCCGTCTGATTACAGCAGGAGGTAATCAGGAGACCATCGATAAACAAAAACGGAACCTGACCTGGAGCGGGCTCGGTATTCTGATTATCCTGCTGGCCAGCGGAATCGTGAACGCGGTTTATGTAGTGGAAGAAGGAACGGTGGCCGAAACATCAGAAGGGCTCACTCAGATCGGCGGCCTGATCCGGCTCCTTTTGGTCTTCCTGGGACCCATTGCCATTGCTTTTACTATATACGCCGGTTTCATGTACCTGACCGCCTTTGAGAATGAAGAGCGGGCCAAAACCGCCAAAAACATGATCATCGGCGGGGTGACCGGCATCATATTCATCTACGCGGCTTACGCGCTGGTGAGTACTTTTTTCTCTCCCGCAGAACTCTTACCCCCCCAAGCGTAAATGGATTTTATTTTAAAAAAAATCGGCCTTTTCTTCCTGGTTATTTTCCTTTTTTTCGGAAATATCTTCCCTGCCCACGCTCAGGATTCACTGTTTGATGATCCGCTCGGAGCCATCAAAGAACGGCTGGAGGAAGAAGATATCAAAGTGGCGGACTATTCCGAAACCGATTGGGGCAACCTGCCTCCGGAAGTCATCGAGATCCTCGAACTGGAAGGGGCCCAGAATCTGGATGATGTGGCTGGCCTGGCTGAATACGACCAGGCGACCGGGAATGTCGACGCCCTCGTAACCTATCTGGAAGGAATGACGTTCATTGACGGGACGCCTTTTGACAGCGACACGGTGAACCTGATCGTCAACGAAATCCGCTTTCGGGGGGAAAGCCAGATCCAGTCGGTCGTGCTGTCAATCGTTAAAGTGTTCCGGAACCTTCTCGGCTCCCTTGCCATCATCTGGATCGTCATTGCCGGCATCCGTATGGTCATGGCCTCCGGAAATGAAGAAACGATCAATGAGCAAAAAAGCAGTATTATTTATGCCATGATCGGCCTGGCGATCGTCCTTGTCTTAGAACGGCTTATCGTATTGATTTACGGGGTACCGGGCGCGGAACGGGGTGTGGTGCCGGAAGCCGGCGCCGGAATCGACGAGGAAATCCTTGGATTTGTCTCATTTATCAAAGCGCTGATCGGCGCAGTGGCTATCCTGATGATCATCATCAGCGGTTACCGCACCATCGCGGCCACGGGTGAAGAGGAGAAGATCACCGAACAGAAGCGGTCAGTCCTGTGGATCGCCATCGGCCTGGTCATTATTGCGGTGAACCAGCTATTTGTAGAAAACCTGTACATCCGCCCGGTACGGGAAACCGGCGGCGAAATCACAACCGGAAATGTGGAAAATGTCATCGCCACTATCGGCACAATGCTGCAGTTCATCCTCGGCTTTGTCGGCCTGGTGACCTTTGCCGCCCTGATCTACGGCGCTGCCAGCATGATTGCCAATTATGGAAACGATGAAATGGTCCAAAGTGCCAAAAATATCATCAAAAACGCAATCATCGGTATTATTATTATTCTCAGCGCGTTCGCCCTGGTCTCGACTCTGATGCTCTGATTATATAGGTTATCGTTTATCGCGACCGGATGCCCGATCGAGCTTCGAGATACGATAAACGATTTTGTCAGGCGCCGGATGTTTTTGCTATACTATCAGGGCAATTAAATTTTCAACTATGCCTGGAAACTCATTCGGTACCCTTTTTAAAATCACCACCTGGGGCGAATCTCATGGGCCGGCCATCGGCCTTATAATCGATGGCTGTCCGGCAGGGCTTAGGATCAGCGAAAAAGATATCCAGAAAGAACTGGACCGCCGGAAGCCCGGCCAGAATGCCCTCACCTCACCGCGGAAGGAAAAAGACAAAGCGGAGATCCTTTCCGGGATATTTGAAGGAAAAACAACCGGCTCACCGATAAGCTTACTCATCCAAAACGCCGACGCACGCTCAAAAGATTACAAAAAATTAAAAGACCTGTACCGCCCCAGCCATGCCGACTTCACTTACGATGCGAAATATGGATTTCGGGATCATCGCGGGGGCGGGCGCGCCAGCGCGCGCGAAACCGCGGCCCGGGTCGCCGGCGGCGCCATCGCCAGAAAAATCATCCCACGCGTCACATTCAAAACCACACTCATCAGCCCTGACATGAAAACAATCGAGAAGATCAAAAAGGAAGGTGATTCTGTCGGCGGCCTTCTGGAATGCGTGATCCAAAACGTCCCGGCAGGATTGGGAAGCCCCGTTTTTGAAAAATTGGACGCCCGCCTGGCCCAGGTTATGCTCAGTATTCCAGGAGTAAAAGGATTTGAGATCGGAAGCGGGTTTAAATGCGTGGACATGAAAGGCTCTGAGCACAACGATGAACTGCTGGTAAAAAACGGAAAAGTGATGACTAAGACCAATCACGCCGGGGGCATCGTGGGCGGCATCAGCAATGGGATGGGCATCGTGTTCCGCGTGGCATTTAAACCCACCGCCTCCATTACAAAAAAACAGCAGACCGTTGACCAAAAAGGTAACAAAAAGACTGTAAAAATCGAAGGCCGCCATGACCCCTGCATCGCCCTGCGTGCCCTGCCTATCGTCGAGGCCATGGCCGCATTGGTGCTGGCGGATGAATATTTGATTCAAAAAACCATACGATGAACAAAAAAACCAAACTGTTCGGCAGAAAATCAGAAGCTGTTTTTGACTTCTGGTCAGTGGGCCACGCGGGTCTTTATTTTGTGCTTACCAAATTTTATTTATACCAATTCCCCCTGGAAAAAGCTCTGCTTATCGCGGTGGTCATCGCCTATACCTGGGAATTTATTGAACGGACAATGGAGGACTATGATTTCAACCGACGCAAAGTCTTTTTTAAGGAAAAGGAATGCTGGATGAACCGGTACGTAGGTGATCTTATTTCCGGTCTGTTTGGATTTTTTGTAGGATATTTCTATTAAATCAAACAGGTTGCTTTTTTAAAATATCATCAGATTTAAAAGCGGGTCATTTACGGTTTAGATTCCTGGTTTAAATAGTATAATGGCCTTGCTGCCATTTTACGTTTTTTTGATTTATATAATGAACTTTATTAATTCATTTTGCCGGCCAGGGCCCCTCAATAAACGTCCCCAAAAAATCGCGATATATTTCAGATGATCGATGTATGCAAACAGCAGATCGGACATAAATGAATGTTTACAGCTTGCTTATTCTATCACATATCCCGCCCGCCGGTGAGCCTGAATTTCCGGAAAAGGAATAGGTCAAAAAAACTTTTATGATCACAAAAAGTCATAAAGTTCTGAGCAGGGCGGCAATAGACCTATTTTTATATTTTTATATTTTTGAATATGGTATAATCATAAATGTAAACAAAAAAATATGAACAAAAAATCATTACTCATTGTTATCGTACTATTACTTCTGGCGGTGGCCGTCGGAGGCTATTTAGGATGGGCCAGGTATTATAAAAACCCTCCATCCCCTGCTATCCCGCAGGCCGAACAGGCGGTCATTAATATCCAGAAGACAGTTGAATCCGCCAGCGAAAAAGCGTCCCAGGGTGTTCTGCCGGCTATTGACCCATCGGCGATCAACCCCATGCAGAACGTCCCCGACATTAACCCTTACAAAAACACCAATCCCTTCGCGGACATCAAAACCAACCCATTTGAATAATTTTAAACGTATGAAAAACAAAATAATAAGTTTTCTGATTGTATGCTCAGCCGCACTGGCGATGAATGTTTTTGCGGATTCCGTCAGGGCCCAGACGATAGCGCCCACAATAGCCCCTAAAGAGGGAGAGGAAAGGGTGGACCTTATGGCGAGCGTTGAATTCCCTGTTGCTGAACTGGGGAACTGTAAAAGCGTGGAGGAATGCAGAACATATTGTGACGTAGTGGAGAACAAGGAGGCCTGCCTGTTTTTCGCTGAAAATAATAATCTGATGAGCAGCGAGCAGGTAACGATGGCCAGGACATTCATATCCCTCGGCATGACAGGGCCCGGCGGCTGTAAGGGGAAGATCGAATGCGCTGAGTATTGTGATGACGTGGCGAACCTGGAAGAATGCACCGCGTTCGGGCGGGAAAACAACCTGATGACCCCTCAGCAATTGGAAGAGTCGGAAAAGGTGATGACCGCCCTTAAAAGCGGTACAAAACCGCCTGCCTGCGACAGCAGAGAGGAATGCGACTATTTTTGCGCCATGCCCGAGCACATGGAAGAATGCATCCAGTTCGGCGCCGATGCCGGCATCCTTCCGCCGGAAGAGGAGGGGAATGCGCGCAAAGTATTAACCACGATCCAAAATGGCGTAGTCCCGCCATGCTATGGCAAAGAATGCGAAACCACTTGTCATATACATTCAGGTTACTTACCAGAATGTGCTGCTTTTGCTCAAGCTGCCGGGATTACATCGCCGTCAGAAATGGCAATAATTCAAAGAATTTTAACGGCCATTGAGGAGGGAATGACTATCCCGGAATGCGACAGTGAGGAGGAATGTAAAGATTATTGCTCCCAGCCCGCTCATATGGGGGATTGTATTAAATTCGCGGAAACAGCCGGGATCATTTCAGCGGAAGCGGCACTTAAGGCCAGGCAGACCGAAGGCAAAGGCCCGGGGGGATGCACCAGCAAAGAGGAATGTGACGCTTTTTGTGAGGATCCGGCTCATTCCGAAACCTGCTTTAATTTTGCCAAAGAGAACGGCTTGATTTCGGATCAGGATCTGAAAGACATGGAAAAAAACCAGCGGACAATGCAGGCATCTTTAAATAATATGCCTGAAGAAGTGTCATCCTGCCTCAATGCGTCGATAGGGATGGAAACGGTTGAAAAATTAAGAAACGGAAGCATGGTCCCCGGTCCTGAAGTCGGGGATCAGATGAAAAATTGTTTTTCTTTGGCCGCGCCGCCTGAAATGGGCACCGCCCCCGGCGGAAAAGAGGGACAGCCTACCCAGCCTCCCACCGCTCCGACTCAGCCGACCGCTCCTCCAGCCCAGCCTGAAAAACCGAGCGGTGTCGAAAATCCCACCAAATGCAGCCAGGATTGTGAAGGGGTGGGGAATAATTGTA
>JAFGCR010000019.1 GCA_016932495.1 Candidatus Peregrinibacteria bacterium | reverse complement strand
GTCAGGTCACGGATGATGCCGAGCATCAGGCCTTTTTTCTTATCGATGACTTTAGCGTTCACATCCACATACATCAGCCGGCCATTGGCCTTAACGCCACGGCAGGGAAAGTGGGTAAAACCTTTTTTAAAACCTTCCTCCAGCTTTTTTCCTACTGCCATCTGGTCTTCTTTCGGTACAATCTCAGCCACCGTCATTTTTAAACAATCGGATTTTTTATAACCTGAAACACGGCAGGCGGCATGGTTCACGTCGACAATATTCAGTTTTTTGTCGATGACTAAAATAGCGTCATTGGATTTTTCAAAAAGCCGCCGGTATTTGGCTTCGCTTTCTTTTAAATCCGATTTCACCTGTTCGTAATGAGTGATATCGACCCCGGAGCTTAACGTAAAACGGATACGGCCTTTTTCATCTTTCAAATAAGTATTATGCCAGCTGATGAGGCGTTTTTTACCCTTCTTGGTAATAATATAATTTTCATAATGAGCAAAAGGCTCCAGTTCACCTTTAATGATCTGCTTATAAACTTTTTTGACTTCACCCCGTTGCTCTTTCGGTAAAAAAGTATCAAACCAGTTTTTACCTTCCGCCTCATTTTCGGAACAGCCTAAAATCTCACATCCCTTAGGGCTGATGAGGGTGACCTTCTCCTGGCTGTCAATAATCAGCATCATGATGTTAGGCAGATCAAAAAACATCCGGTAATCCATAAGACTATCGAGAACGGAGAACATCGATGGTTTTTTGGCCGACCTTGCCATGCTACATGCTTTTAAGTAAATATAGCACAAATGCGGGAAGGGGCAACTTAGGCTTCTGTTTTTTCTTTGGTATTTTCTTTAATAACCTCCACCAGTTCATCAATCGCGATATCGGATTTTACATAATACCCTTTCGCCCCCAGGCTCATCACTTCTTCTTTGTCTTCCTCTTGGGAAAGGTTAGTAAAAACAAGAACAGGGATGTTGCAGTGGTCTTCCTTCATCTGCTGGAGCACTTCAAAACCGTTTTTATTGGGCATGATGAGGTCGAGCATTAAAAGCGCGTACGAACAGCCTTTAACTTTTTGCATCGCCTCATCGCCATCGTTGGCGGTTTCGACTTCAAAACCCTCTTCCCGAAGACGGTTCGCCATGATCTTGACCAAAAACGGGTCATCTTCGGCTATAAGGATCTTCTTGGTATTTTGACTCATATTTAATATTTGGTTTTAAGAAATAAATAGTTTTCAAGTTTTCAAGTTATTTCTTCAGAGGGCTGAACAATTTTTTAAGAATAAGCGTTTTCTCACTGGCCTTATTGACAGGCCCTTTTATGGGCAGAGTGACGATAAAGGTAGTTCCCCTTCCTTCTTCCGACTGGCATTCAATGGTGCCGGAACAGACATCGAGGATCTTGCCGACAATATATAAACCCAGGCCGGAGCCGGTCGTGGACCGCTTGGCCGCCTCTTTGGAACGGAAAAATTTACTAAACAGTTTCTTTTGGTCTTCTTTTGAAATGCCGATGCCTTCATCTGTAACTTTGATGACAATCGCTTTGCCCTTCTTTTCCGCGGAAATAGTAATCGTTTTTCCTTTGTCTGTATAGTGGATCGCGTTTGATAACAGGTTGGTGATGACCTGCCCGATCAGCTGAGGATCAAGCATGACATCGATCTTAGAACCCGACAAATGGAACCGGAGGATGCGGCCGGTTTCCTTGGATAGAATGCTGGCCTCACGGACGATGGGATGGAGAAATTCGAACAGATCGACCTTCTCAGAAACCGCCTGGATGGTGCCGGTTTCCAGCCGTGAGACATTGAGAAGGTCGTTGACCAGATTGATCATACGGTCATTGGAATGGATCGCGTCCTGCATATATTCGGTTTGAAGGTCTCCCAGATTTCCCTTGCGGAAAATCTCCTGCAATAACCATTTAATGCCCGTGAGCGGCGTGCGTAACTGATGGGATGCCAGGGACACGAATTCGCTTTTGGCCTTATCCACTTCCATTTCTTTAGTGATGTCGCGGAACGTGACGATATTCCCCATCGACTTCTCCTCAAACACGATCGGCGATACGGTGATGGAAAGGGGAAGTTTACCGTTATCAAGCTTAAAGAAGAAAACGATCTTTTTATCCATCACAATAGAGCCGGAAACCGAAAAGATGTCGGATTTAATGGGGCGCCCTTTCGCGTCTTCAAAATCAAAATTCTCCGCATAATGCCGGCCGATGGCTTCCTGTGAAGACCGACCGAACATGGCTTCAGATTTCTGGTTCATAAAAAGAACTTTTCCCTGGGGATCGATGGCAATGATCCCTTCGCCGATACTTTCCAAAAGGGCCTCGGCTTTGGCTTTTTCTTCGTCGGTCTTAGCCTTTTCTTTCTTTAGGATGGCGTGGGACGCCTGCAATTTGATTTCAGAAGCCTTGATGTCGCTAAGATCCTGGGCCACCACAATAAAACCGATGAGCTTTTGCTGTTTATTCTTTAAAACCACACCTGATAAACTAATGGGTATATTTTTATGATATTTAGTAAAACAAAACGCCTGTAAATCGTAGATCGCGCCACGTTTGCGTAAATCAGTTAAGTTGAATATTTCTTCCTTCTGGCCATCGCCGGTATGCCCGATCAGCTCTTCCAGTGATTTGCCGGCCATTTCCTGGGAACCGAATTCGGTCAGACGTTCGGCGGCCTGGTTGACGGAAGTGATCCGCCCCTGCGTATCCAGAACAAACAATGCGTTAGGCAGTACGCGGATAATATTTTTAGTCTCATCCAGTGAGAGGATCAGCGTTTCGGACATCCTGTTGAACGCCTGGGCCAGAATGCCGAATTCATCGTAACCCGTTACCTGTGTCAGCGCCTCATAATCGCCCGAGGATATCTGTTTGGCGCTTTCGGTTAATTTGCTTAAAGGCCGGGTGATACTGTTCGCGATAATAAAAGCTAAAATGACATTGGCCGCCAAAACACCGAACAGGATCCATACCAAACGGAACTTCATGACCTGAACCGAGGCAAAGGCTTCGTTTGTGAATTGTTCCGCCAGAAAAACAAAATCAAACTTGGGGATATTTTCAAAATAGCCGATAACTTCATTACCCGCGTAATCATCATAAATGGCAATTCCGGTCTCACCTCTCATGCCCCTGACCGCCCCTTCAGTGGATAAGGGGGTTTGTTTATATTCTGCCACTAAACGCTGACGGATAGCCGGCTCCATTTTCCGGTAATAGGAGTTTAAACCAATGCCATATATGATATAGCCTTCATTATTAACAATGTAGGTTTCTCCCGTTTCACCAAAGCCGGCATGGTCGCCCAAAAATCCATATAATTTAGAAAGATCAAGCCGCCCCACAAAGACCCCTAAAAAATCTGAATTGGTATGCCTTAAGGGCATGCTCATGCCAAGCGTATAATCATTCAGCTCAGAGGCATAATGGAGGTTCTCGGTATAAAACTGGCTCACCCCTTTCTCAAAAAGGACAGGATCATCCCACTTCTGCCCTTCTTTTGAAGGATCGGTCGAAACGATAATCCTGCCGGTATGCCGGTCCAGAAGGGCCAGTTCGGAAAAATGACGCGAATAAGAAAGAAGCTCCTGAAAATCCTTGCGGACATCATTCCTTTTCTCAAAATCACTTTCGCGGAGCATCTGGTCGATTGAAGTCAGCAGATCCGAACGGTTCATAAAAAAATCCTCAAACTCCCCCTGACTTTCATCGAGCAGGAACTGGATTTTGGACAATTTAGACATGGCGATGGCTTCCAGTTTATTTGATATTTCGGTTTGCAGAAGATACTGGCTGTTCTGGATCATCGAATAACCGATAATAAAAACCGGGAGCAGGGAAACAAAGAAAAAATAGACTAAAAGCCGCCAGCCGATGGAATAGAACCGGGGTTTAACATAAACAGCCAGATCTTTATCGCCCACTAATGATGATTGGTCGGTTCTCTTCATAAAAAAAATGACCCCTTGATGAAAAATGAATAATAAACCGCACTTTTAATCCTTGCCTTTAGAATCCTGGGTAAACGATTTGTTTGAAATGATCTGGCGGAGAAGCTTGCGGAAGCTTATGACCGCCAAAAGTAAAAAAACCATCATCAGTAATTCGATAAGACAGGCAATGGACGACAGGTCAATGATATTGAACACTTTTAACAGGCCCGCCAAATGGAGGGCGGCAAACAGGAATGACGCAATGAAAAAATAAATCCAGCTCATTTTAAGACCATTAGATAGTTTATTGAGGATCAGGATAATGATTCCCATGAGCACAAGGGCAATGGAAAAATTAATGATCTCAAAATAGGCATTGCAGACAGGGGATGAATTGCCATCCAGGAGGGAACTCTGATAAGCATGGGCATGTAATGGCAGGAACAGCAGGAGACTGACAGGGAAAAGGCGATAAAAAGTTTTCATAGGTGAAAGGGATGATAATAATCGCCCAGCATGATGACTGCCAGGCTTTATTCTTCTTGTCCGCCGACCTGCGCCAGGATCTCGCGGGCTCGGTCTTTAATGTGGCGGGCAATGGGCTGGGTGGCATTGTTCACTTCCCAGGCTTCCGTGGCTTTGTCGATGGCCTTATTAGCCCATTCAGCCGCCCCTGTATAATCCTTCTGGATCCCCAGGACAAAAGCGTCCACCAGCCAGTCATACGCGCGGGATAATTTGGCGGCCCCTAAAACCACATTGTTATCCGGCATGTTGCGGTAAGCCTGCTGAGTCAGATCAACCGCCAGTTCTGACGCGCGCTTGGCGTTCAGGACTTTGTTCGCCGCAATATACACTTCGATCTGAGCCAGTTCAGCTTCAGCGCGATGGAGGAGGAATTGGGTGTCTTTACTGCCTTTGATCAAAATCAGCAGATACATCATGTCAGCCACTTCGGCCCGCGTTAAAGGCTTGGCCGGTTCAAGCAGCCCCTGCTCGTTTTTGGTGATAATGCCGACCTGAAACGCGTAATTCAGATAAGGAGCGAACCAGGCTTCTTTTGGGGCATCCGGCGCCAGATCATCTTCCATCTGGACCGCGTCGATTTTGATGTTATTGGCCATTAAAAGCATTTTCAGGAATTCTGCCTTATTCACCTGGCGGGAAGGGGCAAAAGTGCCATCCGCGTCATCCCCTTTTACGATTCCCAATGCTTTGGCTTTCATGACAAACCGGGCGAACCAGTCTGTTTTCTGAAAATCCGGAAAAGATACTTCTCCGAAATCTTCAGGAACTTCCACGCCGGAACCCATCAGAATGATTTTTAAAACCTCCGCCCGGTTAATGGGGTTCTCGGGCTTAAACGTCCCGTCAGAATAGCCATTGATCACACCGGCTTCATTCAGATAACTAATAGACACATAATTGGAATGGGTGCGGAGGACATCCTGAAAATCCGTCACCGCTTTGATGCCGGACGAGGTTTCAGCCGTTTCCGCTGATACCGGCGCCAGGGGGATACTCAAAAAAACAAGCGTCAAAACCGTTGCGAATAGCTTTTGAATTTTCATGATTTGTTTTTTTATTTTTAAGTGCAGTCATTTTACCATAAAAAACCCCTAATCAAAAGAAAATATCCCCATAGGGGCTCCAATTGGAGCTCATATCGGAGCATCGACCGGGGCCGCCCATGGGTTTATCTATACCGGGCAAAATGGGCAAACGCTTTGTTGGCGGCGGCCATCCTGTGGACATCTTCGCGTTTTTTAAAGGCCACCCCCGTTTCGTTGCTGGCATCGATGAATTCCTGGGCGAGTTTGTCAGCCATAGGTTTGCCTTTTTTCGTACGGCACGCCTGGATGATCCAGCGGATACTGAGGGCCATCTGGCGTTTGGGGCTTACCTCGACAGGAATCTGATAAACCGACCCGCCCACCCGCCTCGCCCGGACTTCGGTAGTGGGTTTAACATTATCCAGAGCTTTCTGGAAAATGGCTGCCGGATTGCTTTTGCCCTGTTCGTGTAAAATCCGCATGGCGTCGGAAAAAATATGGCGCGCCACCGATTTCTTGCCTCTGGTCATCATGCAGTTAATGAATTTTTCCTGTAATTCGGATGAATCAGCCGGAATGTGCTTCGTTTTTTTCTGGACCATAATGAATTGAAAATTAAAGTATAACCCCGAACTTGATTCAGGGAAAAATTGAAAATTTTACTTGGGCTTCTTGGCGCCGTAACGGCTGCGGCCCTGCTTGCGGTCCTGGACGCCCTGGGTATCCAGAGGCCCGCGGATAATATGATAACGTACTCCAGGAAGGTCTTTCACGCGCCCGCCTTGCACCAGGACCACAGAATGTTCCTGAAGGTTGTGGCCTTCTCCCATAATATAAGCGGTCACTTCTTCTCCGTTCGTTAAGCGGACCCTGGCCACTTTACGCAAAGCGGAATTCGGCTTTTTAGGCGTACGGGTAGTCACCTTAACGCATACCCCGCGCTTCTGCGGGGCGCCTTTATCCAGGCCGACTTCACGGTTCCGGAGAGAATTAAACGTGTATTGCAGAGCGGGAGACTTACTCTTCTTTTTAGGACTGCGTCTGCTCTTTTTGATCAATTGGTTAATGGTTGGCATAACGGTAAATTAGAGATTAGAATTTAGGATTTAAAAAGATATCAGATATTAGATATTGGGTATTATTTCTTTTTTGTTTTAGCCTCTTCCACTTCCGCTAAATGGTCCTGAAAGACGCGGCCAGCGGGGATTAATTTACCAATAATCACATTTTCTTTCAAGCCTTTCAGCAAATCCACTTTTTTAGTGGTGGACGCTTCGACCAAAACACGGATGGTTTCCTGGAACGAAGCCGCGGAAAGCCAGCTGTCTGTCATAATAGCCACGCGTGAAATACCCAACAGCAGATGCTCGATAATGACTTCGGGTTTTTTCTTTTTCCTGAGCTCCTGATTCAGGCGTTCAAATTTAGCCGTGCTGATGATCTCGCCGGCCAGAAGATCGCTTCCTCCCGGATCCAGCACGCGCACCTTGGAAAACATCTGTTTGACAATGATCTCAATATGCTTGTCATTGATGGTCTGCCCCTGTGAGGCGTAAATGTGCTGGACTTCTGTCATGATATACCGCTGCACTTTATAGACATCAGTCAGGTGCAGGAGTTCCTGAAGGTTGAGATGGCCGCGGTTCAGGGGGCTTCCCTTGGCAACAAGGTCGTTATTGGACACCAAAAGGCGTTCCCGGTGGCCAAAGGCATGCGTACGGACTTGCTTTTCCTGATGTTTGATGTGGATAAATCCTCCTTCGATCTTCAGAACCCTGCCGTCGGCAGAGGCTTTGACAGTATTTTTATCAGCTTTTGAACGGGCGATGACCTGTTTGGCTTTTACTTTATCGCCTTTTTTGACCATCACTTCAAAACCGAAAGGAATCAGGTGGGTATCGGTGGCGAGCTCTTCGCCGGTGATCGTGACTTCGATCTGGTCTTTTTTCTGTTTAATGCGGACACGTCCATCGACATCAGAAAGGACCGAGTTGGCGCGGGGGGGGCGTGCTTCAAAAAGTTCCTCCACGCGGGTAAGACCCTGGGTGATATCCGACCCTTCCGCCACGCCGCCCATGTGGAAGGTGCGCATGGTCAGCTGGGTGCCAGGCTCACCGATACTCTGCGCGGCAATGATACCGACCGCAGTGCCCAACTCCACCGTTTTATTGGTGCCAAGGTCCTGGCCGTAACATTTCTGGCAGATGCCGTTTTCGGTGCGGCAGGTCATAATACCGCGGACACGGACTTCGTTGATGCCGAATTCCTTGATCTTGCGGACGACTTCATGGTCGATCTCATGCCCTTTCTTCGCCAGGACTTCACCGGTTTTAGGATGGACGACCGGCCCCATCAGTGTCCGGCCATAAATGCGTTTTTCAAAACCTTCACCGATCTGCTTGCTTTCCGCACGCGTGATGACATGCTCATGCTCCGAGCCGCAATCCACTTCTTTGATCACCACATCCTGGACCGCGTCCACCAAACGGCGGGTCAGATAACCGGCTTCAGCGGTTTTAAGCGCCGTGTCGGATTTTCCTTTACGTCCGCCATGGGTGGCGATGAAGTATTCCAGAATAGAGAAGCCGCCTTTCAGATTGGATTTAATCGGCAGTTCAATGGTCTTGCCGCTCGGATTAGCCACCAGCCCTTTCATACCGCACAGCTGGGTGATCTGGCCCCAGTTACCGCGGGCTCCGGAGTCGATCATGTAATGGATGTGGTTCTCGGGCATTTTTTCAAACGTCTCGATCATCCGGTTGGTGATATCGTTTTTAAGGAAAGACCAGATACGGATGGCGTGGTTGTACCGTTCTTCTTCGGTGATCCAGCCTTTCCAGTACTGATTATTGATTTTTTTCACTTTTTCAGACGCTTCTTCGACCAGTTCCTCGCGTTCATCGGGGGCAAGCATATCGGCAGCCGCAATCGATAAACCGGATTTGGTGGCGAATTTAAAACCGATCCGCTTAAATTCATCCGCCATCTTAGCGGTGGCTTCCGGGCCAACATGTTCCAGACAGTCGGCCAGAAGCTTTTTCAAACCGCCTTTGCCCATCGTCTCGTTTACATACTGGAGCGCTTCGGGCAGAAAGGTATTGAAGATCATGCGGCCGACACTGGTTTCAATGATTTCGCCCTTAACGCGTGTTTTAATAAGCGCGTGCAGGTCCACATAACCCATGCGGTATGCATTGACTGCCTCATTGATGCTGGAAAACAGCATGCCTTCTCCCGTCTTTCCTTTGAGGGATTTGGTGAGATAATAAATGCCCAGCACCATATCCTGAGAAGGAGTAATGATCGGTTCGCCGGCAGACGGTTTTAAAAGGTTGGTGACCGCCAGCATCAGTTCTTTGGATTCCTTTTGAGAACTTTCGGATAAGGGGAGATGGACCGCCATCTGGTCACCATCAAAGTCGGCGTTAAACGCGGCGCAGACCAGAGGATGTATCTGGATGGCCTTCCCTTCAATGAGGACCGGCTGGAAGGCCTGGATGCCCAGACGGTGCAGGGTGGGTGCCCGGTTGAGGAGCACGTAACGGTTCTGTGTTTCCCGCTCAAGGATATCCCATACTTCTTTTTTGCCGGATTCGATCAGCCGTTCAGCGCCTTTGACATTGTGGGCGTGTTCTTCCCGGATCAATTGGCCGATTACAAACGGCTTGAACAGTTTCAGGGCCATTTCTTTGGGGAGCCCGCATTGATCCAGCCTAAGCTCAGGCCCGACCACGATCACGGAACGTCCGGAATAATCGACACGTTTTCCTAAAAGATTCTGACGGAAACGGCCCTGCTTTCCTTTAAGCATATCGGATAAAGAACGGAGTTTCCGCTTGTCCCCGGCCATGAAAGCACTCTTGCCGCCACGGGGCTGGTTGTTAAAAAGGACATCGACCGCTTCCTGCAGCATACGTTTTTCATTGCGGCAGATGACTTCGGGGGCGCCGATGGCCATCAGACGTTTCAGACGGTTATTGCGGTTGATCACACGGCGGTAGAGGTCGTTAAGATCGCTGGCCGCGAAACGGCCCCCGTCCAGCTGGACCATAGGCCGGAGGTCGGGCGGGATGACGGGTAGTTGGGTGATCACCATCCATTCCGGCCGGATACCCGCGCGGCTCAGCGCATTGGCAAAACGGATCCGTTTGCTGAGTTTCTTCTGGCGCTGTCCGGTGCTCTGAACATATTCTTCCTGTAATTTTTTAATATAGGTTTCCAGCTCAAGCGCTTCCATGATCTGGCGGATAGATTCGGCGCCGGTGCCCGCACGGAAAATGTGGCCGAATTTCATAGAAAGCTCCCGGTATTCCAGCTCACCGATGACCTTACCGGTACTCAGGGATTCCAGTTCTGCTTTCGCCTGAGTGTGCTGTTGGTTCAATTCTTCGATCTTCTGCGCAAAGGCGTCTTCGATTTTCAGCAGATCGCTCACGGGAATTTCCTCATTTGTATCGCCTTTATTGGCTTTGGCGGATTTATCGCGTTTTTTCACTTTAAATTCAGCTTCTTTCTGCTTGAATTCATCCTGGATCTGCTTTTTATAAGATTGATAATCCTTATCAAGCTGGTCAAGCGCCTGCTGTTTAGCTTCTTCGTCAACACTGATAACAATATAAGAAGCAAAATAGATCACTTGCTCGATGGCCTTGATGGGCAGGTCGAGAAGTAGGCCGATACGGCTGGGTGTGGAGCGGAGAAACCAGATATGGGTGACGGGGACAGCCAGGCTGATATGCCCCATCCGCTCACGGCGGACAATGGAGCGGGTGACTTCCACGCCGCATTTTTCGCACACGACCCCTTTATAGCGGATACGCTTGTATTTGCCGCAATAACACTCCCAGTTTTTGGTCGGGCCAAAAATCTTCTCGCAGAAAAGACCGTCCCGTTCAGGTTTTTGGGTCCGGTAATTGATGGTTTCCGGCTTGGTCACCTCGCCGTACGACCATTCCAGAATGCTGTCCGGACTGGCAATGGATAAGGTGATGGCGTCAAACTCATCGTGCTTTTTTTGCGTCTTATGCATATTAATTATTGAAGATTAAAAATTGAAAATTATTATTTTTATTTGGAAGTATTTTTGTCAGAAATCTCTCCTCCGATATCGGCCAAGGGATCAAAGGCATCATTTTCGCCGGGAATAAAATCATCGGGGCTGTCGATGCCCTCTTCATCCCGCGGGCGTTTTTCGAGCATGATCATGTCATAGATCACGACTTCGGTCTTAAAGATCTTCACCCCCTCCGGCGAATCCCATGAGCGGGTCTTAAGGTATCCTTCCACGTAAATCAATTTACCCTTTTTAAGATATTGCTTGCATATCTCCGCGAGTTTTCCCCAGGCCACCAAATTATGGTATTCGGCCAGAGATTGCTTCTCACCCTTACTCGTAACCCATTCGCGGTTCGTGGCCAGACCAAAGGTAACAATAGACTGGCCTGTGGTGGTCTGTTTGATCTCCGGATCCCGCGTGATATTACCGACCAGGATGACTTTATTAACGCTTCTCATAAATTAAAAATTAAAAATTGAAAATTGGACTTGTGATTAAATGATTTAATTGATGGGCCATGATGATTGCCATGATTTTAGATAATTGGTAGCTGGATATACTGGATATATCATGCACATCATTTAAATCATTGTAATCATGGTTTTATTTCTTCTTATTTAATTTCTTCTCTGCTTTTTCAATCACTTCTTCTTCGTGCTCGATTTCTCCGCGGGATATGTGCCCTTCCGGTCCTTCTTCTTCCATCAAAGCCTCTTCCATTTCTTCGAGCACATCATGTTCGCCGATATTTTCGCCCTCCAGTTCTGATTCAATCGCTTCCTCTCTTTCCTTGGTATCATCAAGCTCGCTGATCTTGTCATCCGAAGGAATGAGGTCGATTTCCTCATTTTCAATGACATCTTCCAGATCCACCTCCCCCACCACTTCATCTCCGTGGACTTTGGTAAGAGAAACATCGAGACAAAGACTTTTTAATTCTTTGACCAGCACATTGAAACTTTCCGGCACGCTGGGGGTACGGATGGATTCGCCCTTAACAATCGATTCATACGCGCGGGCGCGGCCAATCACATCATCGGACTTAATGGTAAGCATCTCTTGCAAAGTATGAGCGGCCCCGTAAGCTTCCAGGGCCCACACTTCCATTTCCCCAAAACGCTGTCCGCCATGCTGGGCTTTACCGCCAAGCGGCTGCTGGGTGACCAATGAATAAGGCCCGACACTTCTGGCGTGCAATTTGTCTTCGACCAGATGCAGAAGTTTAAGCATATAGACTTTTCCGACGGTAGTTTTGTAATAAAACGGTTCACCGGTCCGCCCATCGTAGAGCTGGATTTTGCCATCCTGAGGCAGGTCAGCATCTTTCATCAGCTGTTCAATGATATCCATGCCCAGGCCATTCAGCGCGGGTGTGGCTACATGGATGCCGAGCTTATCCGCCGCCCAGCCCAAATGGGTTTCCAGAATCTGACCGATATTCATACGGCTGGAAACGCCAAGGGGATTTAGAATAATATCGACAGGTGTGCCATCTGGTAAAAAGGGCATATCCTCCTGCGGGACGATTTTGGAAATCACACCCTTGTTCCCATGGCGGCCGGCCATTTTATCACCGACCTGGACCTTGCGGGTCTGAGCAACATAAACTTTGATCTGACGGATAACGCCCGTGGGCAGTTCATCACCCTGCTGGCGGTTAAAAATCTGGACATCCACTACCTTACCGCCCTCCCCGCCCGGCAGGCGCAGGGATGTGTCTTTCACGTCTTTGGCCTTATCGCCGAAAATCGCCTGAAGCAGACGTTCTTCTGCGGTAAGCTCTGTTTCCCCTTTCGGCGTGATCTTACCGACGAGGATGTCGCCTTCACGCACCGTGGCTCCAATGCGGACAATGCCGTCCACATCCAGATCTTTTAAGCGGGCTTCTCCGACGTTGGGAATATCCCGCGTGACGATTTCAGGGCCCAGTTTAGTGTCGCGGACATCCACGGTAAACACTTCGATATGCACCGAATCATACAGTCCTTTTTTGGCCACGCGGTCAGAAAGGATCACCGCGTCCTCGTAGTTGTACCCACCCCATGTCATGTAAGCGACGAGTAAGTTCTGACCAAGAGCCAGCTCCCCTTCGTCCACCGCCGCCCCATTGATCAGCACATCGCCTTTTTTAACTTTCTGCCCCTTGATGACCGCCGGACGCATATGGATGGCCGTGGCCTGGTTGGAGCGCATAAAATTAAGAATAGGATATGTTTCTTTCTTCCCGTCCTCATACATCACCACCACCTGAGAAGCATCTGTTTCCTTTACAGCCCCTTTCGTGCGGGCAACCACTGCCTGACCGGAACTTTCAGCGGTAAGCGCTTCCATACCGGTCCCGACAATCGGACGATGAGGACGGATCAGGGAAACAGCCTGGCGCTGCATGTTTGAACCCATGGACGCGCGTGTGTTATCGTCGTGCTCCAGAAAGGGGATCAGGGAAGTGGTGACTGAAATGATCTGCTTGGGGGCGATGTCGATATGAGTAAGATCACGCACATGGACCAGCGCCGGATCGCCGCTGCGCCGCGCAGCCACACGCGTGTTGGTGAATTGCCCTTTCTCATCCATTTTCACGTTCGCTTCGGCAATAATAAAATATTTTTCAGCGTCCGCGTCATAGTATTGGGTATCTTCACCGACATAGGCCCGGACTTTTGTTAAATTACGCGGGCGCTCCTGGATTTTAATCTTATCCAGGCTTTTTTCATTCACGATAATGCGGGCTTTGACCTCATCGATCACGTCGCCTTTTGTAACCAATAACCTGCGGCCGATTTTAATATCCTGGGCCGCGATCTGGCCGACCAGCGGCCGGACCAATGAAGCGTCGATATCGTGCGGGGGCGGTGTTTTAATCGATTTTTTGATCTTGGCCACTTTGGAAGCCTGTTCTTTCGTCAGCTTGTCTTCGATTTTGGCGATCACTTTCCGGCCGTCTCTCACTTCTTCATCAATAATCCGGCCGACAAGGCTTTCAACCTTGGGTTCCACATAATGTTCAATAGCGCGGTAAGGAGTTTCAATAAAACCGTATTCATTCACACGTGCATAAGAGGCCAAGTGAACCACGAGACCAATATTCGGACCTTCCGGAGTGGCAATCGGACAAAGGCGGCCATAATGGGAAGTATGCACATCGCGAACGTCGAAAGAAGCGCGCTCGCGCGACAGACCGCCCGGACCCATCGCGGAAATACGACGCTTGTGGGCCAGTTCCGCCAACGGGTTGGTCTGGTCCATGAATTGGGACAGCTGGGAGCTGGCAAAAAATTCACGGAGCGCTGCGGTAATCGGCCGGCAATTGATCAGCTGGGTCGGTGTAACGGTTTCCAGGTCCATGACCGTCATGCGGTCTTTGGATATACGGTCAGTACGCATAAGGCCGACACGGAATTTATTCTGCACCAGTTCGCCAACAGAACGAATGCGGCGATTGCTTAGATGATCAATGTCATCTTCCTGCCCTTCCCCATTATTGAGTTCGATAAGGCGTTTGAGGATGTGGATAAAATCTTCGACCTGAAACACGCGGTCTTTCATTTTGATGCCGCGGGTCGTGCCAAAACGCTTGTTGAGTTTGTAACGGGCTACAACACCCATGTCATACCGCTTGAAATCAAAAAACAGCGCGTCGATAAGCTGTTTGGCGTTTTCAGGGGTCGCCAGATCGCCGGGGCGGATCTTGCGGTAAATGCTTTGATAGGCGTCCGCGACCGTATGGGCATTGTCTTTTTCAAGGGTGTTCTGGATATAATCGTTATTGATATCCACATTTACATCTTTGAACAGATTGTGGATATCAGAATTTTTCTCGTAACCGAAAATACGCAGCAGCTGAGTGATGTAGATCTTACGCTTGCGGTCGATCTTGACGGTGATAAGACCTTTCTTATCGGTTTCGATCTCAAGCCAGGCACCGCGCTTAGGAATGATCTTGGCATTAAAAAATTGAGGAGCAGTCGCATTGCGGGAATAAAAAACACCGGGGCTCCGGACAATCTGGTTCACGACCACGCGCTCGATCCCGTTAATAATAAAAGTGCCGCGTTCGGTCATTAGAGGAACAGAACCTAGAAACACATCCTGTTCCTTGATTTCACCGCTTTCCTTATTAATAAGCTGAACATGAGCTTTTAGAGCCGCCTCATAAGAAAGGTTCTTCCGTTTTGCGGTCATGGCGTCATGTTTGGGCTTATCCAGCGTATGATTGAGGAAATGCAGTTCCATTTTTTTGCCGGAAAAATCCGTAATGGGAGACACTTCTTCTAAAAGCTCCTTCAGCCCGTCGCTCAAAAACCATTGGTAAGAATTGAGCTGGACCTCGATCAGTGGGGGGAGACGGAATGTGTCCAGGGTTTCCGTAAAATAATGACGCCCATTTAACACTTTGGTGGGCTCAACGGACAATTTAAAGGCAGCGCTTTTTTTAGCCATAAGATTTAAATGAAGCTAATAAATAAGGTAAGGAATTGCTTATCGGGATTTCCAAAACAATAAAATAAAAAGAATTGGCTAAATGCGGAAAGCCAATTCTGTAAAACAGTTTAAAATCTGATTTTGGACACCCTCATAAACAATTGAGTAATGTGGCTTGCTGATAACAAAAATGTATGCAAGTGCCTTCAATCTCAACTCACTCGGGGGGACACTGATAGCCAGAATATTATAGACAAAGTGGCAATGAAGTCAAATTGGCGAATAAAATCAAATGGACAAAAATATATTTTATTTTATAATATTTTTCTTTTCTTTGTTTATTTCTTTTCTACCCCTTATAATCTGACCCCCCAATTGAATTGGGGCCCCACACGCATAGGCACCTATATATGACCGAAAGACCATCACGGACTAAAGGAGAAACAGAGACATTAGAAACATTGCCGGAAAGAGACAGAATGATAAAATTAATGTCCAAAGCAAACTCAAAGGAAGATCCAAAAGTGTCAGAAAAGGCAAAACTGATCATCTTTCAGCATAAACTAAATGGCCGATTAACGGATGCTAAACACTCACACGAATTAATAGAAAGATTTAAGAACGACTCTTTTTTAAAGGCATGCCAGAATATGTAGAAGGACAGACAAATGAGTATCTCGAGCACGCGGAAGCATGTAAATATCTCTTCAGAGAGTTTTTGGAATTTGTTCTGGTCAAAGGCTGGTATATGCCAACTCCACCTCAATATCCTATCGGCAAATTACAACAAACCTACGACCGCTCCGATTTTGACTGGAGAGACCCGGAAGCATTTGAAGAATTCCGAAAATGGTTTAAGGAATTATTCACCGCACCACAATCTCAACCACCCGCTCCTCCTGATCAGCAACGGACCTGATCTGATGTTCACCTCTTTCAAGCGGCCATAAAACGGACAATCCTTCGCCGACACGTTGACCATCCACAAACCATTCAGCCGAAGCGGACGCTTCGAGTTTGATTTTCTGAAATTCGGATGGTTTGGTGGGATCGAAAAGGAACACGTCGTTGGCGAAGGGGGTGATGATGCGGAACTCCTCAGGCAGAGCGGGCTCTTCAGCCCGCGATGTCACATCGATCTGCAATGGTTGGACGGTCAATTTGGTGCCTGTCATCTCATTCAACATCATCATCACCTTATAAAAAATCGGGCCCGCGCCGGTAATGCCCGACACCCCTTCCATCACCTCGCCACGCGCGTTGCCAACCCACACCCCGACCGCGTAATCATCGGTGTAACCAAGTGTCCAGTTATCGCGGAAATTACGGGTGGTACCGGTTTTGGCGGCCACCGGAAAGGGCAGGTTTAAAGGATTTTCTTCGCCAAACGCCGGCATACGCAGATCATTGCTGGACAAAATAGCGGAAATGGCCTGAGCGGTTTCCGGACGGATGACTGATTCTAAGTCGTCAGGCTCATCGGACAAAAGAAAACGGATAATGGCGCGCTGGCCTTCATTGGCAAACACGGAATAAGCATTCGTAAGTTCCAGTAAGCGGACTTCCCCGCTCCCCAAAGCGAGCGACAGGCCATAATGTTCAGCGGGCTGATCCAGGGTAGTGATCCCGAAATCCCGTACCCGCGACAAAAACGAAGCGACGCCGACAAAATCCATCACCTGAACCGCCGGAATATTAAGCGACTGGGCCAGTGCTTCCGCTAACGTGACCTCTCCGTGGTAAACCAGGTCAAAATTCTGGGGGCTGTACGGCAGGCCGTCTTCCGTTTCAAAACGGACCGGTTCATCGGAAACCACCGTATCGGTTAACCAACCCTGTTCAAACGCCATCGCGTACACCAGCGGCTTGATGCTGGAACCCGGCTGACGGAGAGATGTAGTGATGTTCACAGCACCCTGAATCGTAGGATCATCGTAATCCGCACTACCGACCATAGTTAAAATATCGCCAGTTTTAACATCTAAAATAACCACGGCCGCATTTTCAATATTAAATTTGGACAGAAAGGTGAGGTCGGATTCTATGATATTTTCGACCCGCTCCTGCATTCCCAAATCCAGCGTCGTAATAATTTTGTGACCACCATTGGGTCCACCGCTGGATCCGCAATCGGGTCCACAATTGGATAACACATAATCGACAAAATGAGGAGCTTTTTTGGCAAAAGCGCCCCGCTGGAGCTTAAGATTTTCAGCAACGGCCTGTTTATAATCCTCCTCGCTGATAGCGCCGTTTTTAAGTATGGCGGAAAGCACCGCTTTCTGACGCTCCTTTGCCAGCTCAAAATGTTCAAACGGATAATAACGGTTGGGTGCCTGGGGTAAACCGGCCAAAAAAGCGGATTCCGCCAAGTCGAGATTGGAAGCTGATTTATTGAAATACTGCCACGAAGCGGATTCCACACCATACGCCAGCCCGCCGAAGTAAATGGAATTCAGGTAGACTTCAAAAATCTGGTCCTTGTCGAAAAATTTATCGATTTTAAGCGCCATAATGCTCTCTTTGATCTTCTGGCGGAACGTGCGCTTTTGGTTCACGCCGATCAGGTTACGGACGACTTGCTGGGTGATGGTACTGCCGCCGGAAACGATCTCACCCGCCGACATATTCTGCCAGATGGCACGCAGAATCGCTTTGAGGTCAATCCCGGAATGTTCGTAGAAATCTTTATCTTCGATAGACAAAAAAGCATTTTTCAAATCATCCGGCATATCAGAAAGCGCAATAAAGGACTGCCTGCCTGCTTCTTCGCTCAGGACCTCGTACAAGAGTTCATCATGGCGGTCATATAATTTAAGGGTAGGCTCAGGTTGCAACGAACGGAGCGCTCTAGGAAGCGGATAAAAAAAGAACGTCAGCAAAAAAACGTTAACGAGGACGATGAGAATAATAAGGCTGGTAACAAATCGGTTCATGTGCTGTATTAAAATATGGTAAACTGCTTTCTTAAATTTAACTCATTATATTATGAAACGTTTATTTGCTTTTTTATTGATCGTATTAACAGGCGCGGTATCGGTCATGGCGTTCCCCGCGAAAGGATTTAATTCTGACCCGCTGACCTTCTTTGCGTCAACGGAAAATATGCAGGCATTGGAAAGTTACCGGCTAAACCAGAACCTGGTGGGTGATTTCGCGCTGGAACGGGGTTTGGGGGGTGGGCCGATAAAAATGACGGGGGAATACCGACTGAAAATAAATACGGATGTCGTAAACCGATCTCCTTACGAAGCGGATATGTATTCCTTTATACGAGGGCACGCATTTATGGATATAGGGGGGGCCGACCGGCCATTCGACCGCATAAACATCAATCTGTGGGCCGAACTGATCAATATAGCGGGTGATGGAATTTACGCCCGTTTAAACACGTTTAATCTGATAGCGGATAACATAGCTGAAGGCGAAGATGAAAACTATCTGGAATTTAAAAAAGAGCTGAAAGAAAAATTAGAATCGGTACGGTATATCTGGTTTTATTTCCCGGCCGACATTATCGGGGCGGCAAACACGGAAGGACTGCCGGCCCCCCTGCAATCAGCCCTGGAACAGGAAGGCATACGGGAAGAATTAAAAGAAAAAGGGATGAAAGAAACTTATAAAGAATTGCTGAGCGGTGTGGCTGAAGAACAGGCGACGGATGAAGAGATGTCGGCCGTTGTGCAGGAGTTGATAGATGAATTTTTTGATACTGACTTTTTTACCGCAAGGACCGTGGTGGATGGCCCGCAGAAAGGGTTCACTAACTTCACGCTCAATAAAAGAAAAATAGTGAATTTTATTGTTTCGGCTGCTGAGCGGCTGGGCGAAAACGTGACGGACGACGATAAAACGGAGCTATGGTCAATGCTCAATAAATTTTATCTGTCATCCATGTTCCACGCCGATGACGTTCATGGAATTTTTGATTTTTTCCGCATCAAACTGATCCTGAAAGACCTCGATCCAATTGACCAGTTCTCGGTTTACTATTCCTACAAGGTCAGCAACATCAACGATGTGGAACCGGTGGTCATGCCCGATGAATTCACCTCATACGAAGTGCTCCAGCTCCCCTTCCTGCCGGTCCGGCGGGATGAGGATGCCTGTCTGGGAAACGAACCGGATGACTGTCTGCCGCCAGCAAGTTCAGAAGATGAGAAATACTAAACAATCACCCACTTTTGGCCTATCTCACGGACCACCCCTTTAAGCTGTAAGGTGATAAGTATTTCAGAAAGTTTTGCCACGTTATAAGGGGTTTCGAGTACGAGTTCATCGATTCCTTTACCGTCATTGGCAATCCGTTCAAGTAACTCGGATTCAATAGCGGAAAAAGTAATCGGCTGTTTAGAAACGTGTGACTGCATCTGGAATTCTTCGAGAATATGATTAACGCTTTCAACCAGTTTCGCCTCGGAACGGCGGATGAGGTGATTGGTGCCGCTCAGGCCTGTTTTGGTGATGTTGTTGGGAATGGCAAATACTTCCCGCCCCTGCTCCAGCGCGTAGCGCGCGGTGATCAGCGCCCCGGATTTCACCCCGCCCTCGACGATTAAGACCCCGCGTGACAGGCCGGAGATGATGCGGTTGCGCATAGGGAAATGGTGCTGCATGGCGGGTGTACCCAATGGATATTCCGAAAGGACCGCGCCGCCTTTTTCAAGAATCTTTTCCGCCAGGTAACGATTTGCAGCCGGATAAACGCGGTCGATCCCTGACCCTAAAACCGCCACCGTGACGCCCTTATTTTTTAAAGTGGTTTCATGGGCGCAGGCATCTACCCCTAACGCCAGGCCGCTGACGATCACAAAACCATTCGCCGTCAGATCGGAAACAAATTTTTCGGTGGTCAGCCGGCCATAATCCGTGATGTCACGTGTACCGACAACTCCCAATGATTTGTGGAAAGATGGCAATTTGCCCCGCACAAATAAAAATACCGGCGGAGATGAAATGGAACGAAGGCATTTTGGATAATCGGGATCATCCACACACAAAATACGGACATCAAAATCCTCCAACCGTTGGAACTGAATGGTTTTTTGGATTTCCAGAAGACGATTAACTTTTTCCTGTCCAAATCCTAAGCGCATCAAAAACAACCTGTCGATCTTTTTCCATGCCGACTCCAAATCCCCAAATTGCTTCAGGGCAATCTGATATTGTTCGTAATTCAGAATCCCCCATTGGGCCCAAAGATAGCGGTATTCATTCGGCATATTTTAAATGTAATCATTGGTTAGATCATCGTATTTTGAATTAGTATAAACGTAAGGCCAATCCGAAAGTAATCCATGTTTGAATGGGTTATCGGCGATGTATTCCATATGACAATCGAAATCACGGTCGTTACGAATATAGTGATCATAAAAGGATTTTTGCCATTTGAATTTTGGGAAAAAACAACATAAGTCTTCACCCTGAAAGTGCGGATAGCTATCCGCACTTTCAGATATGCTATCAATCAAAATATTCATATTCCTTGATATATGTCTTTTTAAAGAATGTATAACATCAGAAATATTCCATATATTATTCGGCTGAAGCAGTAAATGTGCATGTTCATAACAAAGAACCCACCCGAATAGCAAGCATCCTTTCAGTTTCTTACAAAACTGTAGATTTTCTACAAATAGGTCCGCAAAAATCCGTTCACGGAAAAATGGATATCGACTTTTTGTATAAAAAGTCACAAAGTAAACTGCATCCGGAAAATAAAAACGTTTCTGCCAATCTCTAAATTCAAATTTCATACAAAAAACTAATTAAAATACAAAAACTCATTTATATGCAAAATAAGGTGGCACTATAACAAACCCTTTCAGGATCACCAAATCATTTAAATTGACAATTTAATAGTTGGACTGCCTGTTACTTTTCCAGCCACAACCGCCTCCACCCCTTCGCCCTTCAGCGCTTCTAAAATCTTATCCGCGTCGGATGGATCGACAACTGCCATCATACCCACACCCATGTTCCAGGTTTTGTAAGCCTCTTCGTCACTGACATTGCCCAATTCCTGCAGTTTTTTCATGAATTTATGAGGCTGTGGCAGATCAGTAAGATCGGCACCCAATCCTTTTTTCTTCAGCAAACGGGGAAGATTGCCTTTAATGCCACCGCCCGTGTTATGGACCAGGCCTTTGATATTGAATTTACGTTCCTGCTTATACCCACCGATCAGATTAAGAACAGCGCGATGATAGATTTTGGAGGGAGTAAGGATGACCTCGCCCCAAGGCCGTCCATCAAAATCCTGATGGACCCAATTTTTGCCGAATTTTTCTTTTAAAATATAACGTGCCAGGCTCATTCCGTTAGAACGGATACCGGCGGATTTAAAGGCCAGCACCACATCGCCCTCTTGGATATCAGCGCCCGTGATGACTTTATTTTTTTCCACCAAGCCGACCGCCGTAGCATTCCACACCGCTCCCTTCAGAGCATCGCCGAGTTCCGCCAATTCTCCGCCAGGAACCACGATTTTTTGTTCCAAGGCCGCCCTTTTTAATCCAGCCATCAATCCTTCCACCATTTCCCTGTCGAGTTTGGGGGCATCCAGCGTATTGGTAACCGAAAAGACTTCCGCCCCCACACAAATCCCGTCATCCGCCACCATGGCGATCAAATCGTAACCAAGTGTATCGAATTTACGCATTTTTTCCGCCACTTCGATTTTTGTTCCCACGCCATCATCATTTTGGATAAGGTAAAAATCACCCATATCCATCATACCGGTAAACCCGCCTTCTTCTATAACCGGTTCGCCGATCATCCCCTTCCGGCCTGGGAAAGTTCCCTTGGCCGCTTCATAAGCTAATTTTGAGCAGGCGTCACCGAGCTCAATATCGACACCGGAATCTTTATACGTAGTCATTTTGGATAAAAAATAAAAGGATAATTCTTTCTTTCTGTTTCTTTTTTTATATGTTTTTTCTTACCCCCCTGAACTTGACTCAGGATCTATGCCTTTCTTACCCCCCAACCCTTTTTTGTTCCCCTTATTAGGGGAATTAAGGGGTTGGGCCCCATGTGCAAGACAGAAAATAAAAAATCACAAATCAGAAATCTCAAATCACAAATTAATATATCTTTCCTCCCTCGATTGCAAGCGCGCGCCCCGGCAGAATATCCCGCACCAGCGGATCGTGGGTAGTTAAAAGCACCGTAGCGCCTTCCGAATGGAGTTTACTGAACAGATCTAAAATCCCCTGAGCATTGGCCTTATCCAGATTGCCGGTCGGCTCATCCGCAATCAGCAGGCGGGGATTGTGCACCAGGGCGCGGGCGATGGCGAGGCGCTGCCTTTCCCCGCCGGAAAGATACTGGGGGAATTGGTCCTGGTGTTGCAGTAAGCCGACTTTTTCCAGCACACGCGGCACTTGTTCATGGATGATATCCCATGGCTCTTCGCACACCTCCATGGCAAATGCCACATTCTCGAAAACGGTTTTTTTGGGGAGTAATTTGTAATCCTGATACACGACGCCGACCTTACGGCGATACAACTGGAGGGTGTCCATATCCATATTGTTGACGACCATCTCATCGACCTCAACTGTCCCACGATTCGGTTTTTCAGCCCCGATCAGCATGGCGACCACCGTCGATTTGCCAGCGCCGGACGGACCACTCAAAACCACCAGCTCATTGGGCTGAATTTCAAAACTGGCTTCATCCAGAACCGTGTGCAGGCCGTATTTTTTAGTGACGTTGTGGAATGCGATCATAGTAACTGTATTGTAAAGAAAAGCGGATAAAATCGGAAGGGCAGTTTACCAACAGGCGCACCAAAGGAAAGGGGACCCCACAAAATGTGAAGGTCGCTTAAAGCGACCGTATTTTCTGTGAGAGGAGTCCCAAAGCAGGCGTATGTCGAACAAACCGCCGAAGCAACACAAAGGCGGACTGGCAGACAAAAGCCTGCTTTGGGGTGATGGTGCGCCTGACAGGAATCGAACCTGTGACCTCCCGGACCGCAACCGGACGCTCTATCCCCTGAGCTACAGGCGCTCGTCGGCATTTTACTTCAGCATACGCTCCGATGCAACATCGGAGCTCCTGCTTATGTAGATACCACCTCTTCCCCAAAAAATTCGCTTCGCTTCACATTTTTTTGGGGGCCCCTTTATCTCAGGGCTCAGCCATTCTAGTAAAAAGAGTATTTAATGGCAAGTTTTTATACTATAATCCTTAATCGCTAAGCAAAAAATAATGAAACAGCGCAACCTCCACCTTTTTTACACCCATGAAACCCTTTTTCAGTTCAGCGACACCATGCTGATTATTGTGCTGCCTATTTTTATCTATCAGCTTTTCCATTCTATCAGCGCCGTGTTTACTTTTACCTTCATCTGGAACGTGTTTTACGCTTTGTTGTTCATTCCTGTATTCAACCTGGCCATGAAATCCAGAAAGCCTAAATATTTTATGGCCATGGGGATGGTTTTTTACGTACTGTCGCTATGGTTTTTCGGACAGACAACGACCGACAATATACGGATGATCATCCCCGCGACCATTTTTATGACCCTGTATATCAGTTTTTACTGGATGATACGGCATTGGTTTTTCGCGACGAACACAGATTACCGGAGAATCGGCAAGCAGATGAGCTGGCTCGCTATTATTAAAATAATCACCGGATTCGCAGCGCCGATTATCGGAGGATGGGTGAGTTTCCGGGTTTCTTTTAACGCGACTTTTATTTTAGGCAGCCTGGCAGGACTATTAAGCTTGATCCCCATCCTGTTTTTCCACGCGCCGGCACATGACGGCACCTATGGCCTTAAAGAAATCAGGACAACGCTGGGGAAACCTGAACTCAAAGCCATCCGGCCGGCGCATTTCTGGGAGGGATTTACTCAGCATTTCATCAGCAATGCCTGGATACTGGCTTTTGCCCTGTTTATTGGGAATATTAAGGAATTGGGTATATTGGTCGGCGTAACGACCCTTGTGGCCACTCTGCTGACAAGGCTGTCCGGACATTGGTTCGACAAACGAAAACGCATTGTTATATTTTCACGATTAACTTTTATCCGGTCGCTGGGGGCATTTTTATACGCGTCAGTCGGCATTTATCCGCACCTGATTTACGTATGGGGCGTTCAGTTATTCAACCGCTTTGCCGAAACCATGCACCAGACGTTTGCCGACTCATACTTATACGCTTACGGCAACAAAATCCATCCCGTCCATTTTAATCTGAACCGTGAGATCTATCTGACCATCGCACGGTTAATCAGCAGTGCCATACTGGCAACCGCCTTCCTGTTCCTGCCGGACCGTTTCCTGTGGCTGGTGATCGCGATGGGCGCGTTTATGCTGATGGGGTGGCTTACGCTCAGACGAAGTGATCATCTGCTTGGCTGATCCGGCAAATGCGGTAAAGGAGGATCGCGATAAATCTCAAGAAGTTCATGCAAAGTAAGGGGTGTTTCTGAATCACGGATAAAACGATACGCATTGCCCAAAGTAAGAACGATCTCATTGAGGAGCCATAAATAAGGAATGGGATTTTTATTGATTGCCTCCTCCAGTTTCCACCCGGACTCCCGCTTATAATAACCATGGTGCGCGAAACCGGCGCTGATTTCCGCATCAATAGCTTTTGAGCGGATCTGGACTTGCAATTGAATATCATCACCCTGGATAGTGCCGGTAATATCCATAGACCGATAATTGGTTTTGGTAGGTTTATCAATAGTGATCCATTCTTTCATGGATCTATCTTTCCTCATTCCAAGGCGGACTTTTTCATAAAGCACCCGGGCTTCCTCTTCCGTATCAGTTAAAACCCGAAAGGCCAAAAAATCAGTTACATCCGGAACTGCCACATTTCTTTCTTTAAGCAATTTCAAAATAACGGAGTAAGTCATTTTCAGACGTGAATCAATCAGCGCATTTTCCGGAGCGATCTTTGCCAAATATGCCTTATAAGACTCACGGAAAGGCTCAAAAGCATCGTGCAAAGGCTTCAAATGTTCTTCTAGGGCAACATGGGTGACCTGCAGGGAGTCATAAACTTTCTGAAGGGCGGCATTGTAAGTTTTAACATCATGACTTTCTGGTGCCTGCGCAATACCCAAAGCGCAATTGTCAAAATCCTGACGACCGAATTTATCCAGTTTAATCAGGTTTTCCAGAAAGGGAACCAAAGCGCAGACTTGCTCAATCCGATGCGCCATTTCATTATCACCTGTTTTCAGGTAAAACTGCACCAACGGAGCGTAACTTTGCAAATTTTTCCAATTCCCGACAAGCGACTGGCACAGAAGTTCCTCTTCCAGCTCAGGATCGGTTTCCTTGCCGAGTAAATGGTTACGAATGTGCAGCAGACCGGATAAATTATTGGGGAGAATATCGGCAAACGAAAGTGCTAGAAAAACTTTATCGCCTTGCAATTCCTTAGCAAAAGCGATAGCTCGTTCGACCGCTTCTATTCCCAAGCGGACATCCGAGGAAGCGCTCAATACATGAGTTTTGGCAAGCAGTAAATGGCGATATAAATCAGAAGATTCGGGATAACCGATTGCGCTCATCCGTTCAATGAGCGGATTTAAAATAGCGAGGGCTTTACGCTTTAACTCAAGGGCAGTCGTTTTGTCGATCTGCTCATCAGCCGAATGCTGAATACATTGGGCCTCCAGCACATGGATCTGGGCATAATTAATAAGGGCGACCGACCCCTCAGATGTGACAGGCTGTCCGCCGGTCAGCAAGGATTCGTAAGGTTGAGCGATACGCTGATAAATAGCTTTAGATTTACGATAATCATCCAGAGAGTCGGCAGGCATCCCTTCGTTTTCAAACCGGATCCGGTCCTGCCACTCCAAACCAGCTGCCCGCTTTTCGTAAGCAATGGCAACCACTGTTTTGTGATCATCAGACATCATGGGCAGTAAAACAGCTTCATTTTTCTCATAATATTCAATAAGCTCCTGATAACGCTCCTGATTTTTGCACGCCATAATGTAATAAGAACCGTAATTTTCAGGCTTTGTTTCAGCGGCTTCTTTAAAAAATGCCATGCCCTCATGCTGACGACCGGACAATTTATAAAAAAGATAAAGAGTGTGCAAAGCATCAGGCCGACGATCAATGGTGATCAATTTTTCCAGCAAATCGATTTCCCCGCCAAAAGAAAACTTTTTAAGCAAATCAAAATCATTATCCATAACTTCCATTACCTGAAGACGGACATGTGCAATGATATAAAAAGCCACTTCACGGCAATCAGGATTCTGCAAAGCGGCATCAAGTGCGGCATCAACCCCCAAGCGGCAGATAGACTGACGGGTTGCTAACGTAACCTGCAAAAACAAATTAAAGTAATTGGGGTTTTCCGGATGAAGTTCAAACGCCTTTTTTGCGTTATTTAATGCACTTTCCATTGCTTCTTCGCGGGAGGCCAGCCTGGATTCGAGCATGATCTGGGCACGTTCAAAATAACGCTCAGCCTCTTCGTGGCGGGGAGAATCATGTTCTGACATATAGATATGAATTAAGGCTATTATTAAACAAAAAATAAAATAATTTGTCAAAAGATAATTTATGTTTTACAATACATTACTCTAACACAATAATCTCATGGAAACGGTACCCGAAGACCCTAAAAAACCTCTTAACCGCGAAGAATTTGTTCACCAAATGAGCCATGTAAACATCCCGACAGAAGATTTAAACACGATTTACGATATTGGGCTGGGGATGAGCATGGATCCGCGGGATATTTTTGATTTCACAAAAAAAAGTGACATTAAAGAAAGGCTGGCTAGCAGGCAAGTACCACGCGAACGAATCAGACAGAACTTAATGGGCGCCCTGCCATATGATGAAATAGCAAGCCGGGAAGCTGAAGTGGAAACATCTTTTAAGCGCTTTACGATCATCATGGCGCTAAGGGAGTTCTTAAAACAAAGGGCGCTAGAGGCAGAATTGTCAGATTTAGAATTGAAACTTTAAATCATTCCCACCTATAGCGATTACAGGTATAATAGGCGCGTCTTTTACGAAAAATGAAAAAACCAAACTTCAAACAGGTCCAAAATAAAGATCAGCCGGTTTATTACCAGTTTATAGACAATCATTCCGACACGACCGTGGTTTTTTTACATGGCCTTTTTTCCAGCAGTTCTATTTTTAAATATTTTTTAAAATTCATCCATTATAATGTGATTTTGGTCGAATTGAGAGGGGTGGTTTATTCAAAATGCGAAAAACCTTTCCTGAAAAGTTACGTAGAGGACATCAGGCTGATTTTGGAAAATGAAGAAATAAAAAAGCAAGTGATCCTGGTCGGTTATTCTATGGGATGTTCCATCGCGAATGCTTTCGCAGAAAAATACAGCGAAATAGTGGATAAGGTGATCATGCTGGCGCCCATCAACCGCACCTTTAAAGAAATCGGAAGAAAAGAATTAATCAAAAGCCTGATCAGCAGTCTGGGCAGAAATTTTTTCAAAAAATGGAGGGAATATCTGCGCATGGAAAAAAACTGGCCGCTTCACCGCTTGTTTCGTTTATTTAATTTTAAACTGCTTAAAGATGTTTGCAGGAAAATGGTCTTTACGCGCAAATGCAAAATCATTATTGTAAATGGCCAAAAATCAGACATTTATTTTAATGACCAAGATCCCCATTTAAAACAACCCAATATTATTTATAAAGAATTAGCGGAACTGGATCACTTTTTATTTTTAAGTAAAGCAAGGATCAAAGAAATCGCTAAGCATCTGATCATCTATCTAAAACCCATCTAAATGATCAAACGTAAGACCATCATCGGAATTATGGGGCCAGGAGACCATGCCAAAGAAAAGGATGTGGAAAATGCACATGAATTAGGGCGAATGATTGCAGAGAATAAATGGGTCCTTTTAACAGGCGGCCGGAATGTGGGGGTAATGGACGCGGCCAGCCGGGGTGCGCAGGAGGCGGGGGGCCTGGTGATCGGCGTGATGCCCGGACCGGATACCAGTGAGACCTCGGATTATGTGGATATTGCTATCATCACCAATATGGGAAGTGCCCGGAACAGCATTAATGTACTGACAAGTGATGTGGTGATCGCCTGCGGAATAGGTTCGGGGACCGCCTCGGAAATCGCCTTGGCGCTCAAGGCAGAGAAAAACGTTATCCTGTTTTCCGATAACGAGGAAAGTAAGGCGTTTTTTAGAAAACTGGATGAACAGAAAATACACATCGCCCGCACCCGGCAGGAGGTGATTGAAAAAATCAAAGATTTGCTTTAAAACTAACTCTGATTATCATGTCTGCGCTTGAGGCCAAAACCATCGAACGGATCAAACAATCTGAGCTACCCGATAGCTTAAAACAATTTCTGCTAAGAAATCTGGAAATCGACTTAAGCAGGATGAGCCCGGAACAGGCAAAAAAATTGGCGCAGGAATTCGGAGCAGATCTGGTAAAATTTCATAGACTTATTGGCTCCGTTTTCGCCGATAGACCAGAAGCTGGAGGTGAATAAAAATTGGCTTAATAGTTAAAAATATCTTATATTATCCCCATAAAATAAAAATATTTTTATGAGCGCCCTCGAAGCAGACATCACTAATCCACATTTTGAAGAGACAGGTGTCACTGAATATCTGCAGCAACTTCTTCTCGATGCCGGTTTTGACTTAACCGGAATGAATCCAGAGGAAGTACAGAACATTGCTAAAAGCTTTCAGTGGGGAATGGATGAATTCCGCAATCCGGCACGGCGTATTTTAAGAGGGGATATTGAACCGCCCGAATTTTAAGAAACGGCCTTTCTTAGTTTCTCCGCCGCTGCTTTGGGGTCGTCGGCTTTTAGGATGTAAGAACCTGCCACAAAAATATTGGCGCCCGCGGACTTGCAAAGAGGGGCGGTTTCATGGGTGATCCCTCCATCGACCTCGATGTCCAGCTCAGGGTAAGCTTTTCGGATTTGCACGATTTTCGGGAGCACCTCCGGCATGAACGCCTGGCCGCCGAAACCCGGCTCCACAGACATGATAAGAACTAGGTCGACCAGTGGCAGGACTTTTTGAATTTTGCTGACAGGTGTTTTGGGGTCAATGGAAACCCCGGCCAGACAGCCCAGATCATGAATTTTTTCAATCGTCTTCTTCAGATCCCGCGTCGCTTCCGCGTGGACCGTGATGATATGAGCGCCTGCTTTGGCAAAATCTTCAATATATTCTTCAGGGTGATTGATCATCAGATGGCAGTCGAGCGGAATAGTGGTTTTAATAGCATTCACCACCACTGCCCCGATGGTGAGATTGGGGACAAAGTTGCCATCCATCACATCCACATGGAACAAATCCGAAAACGGCTCCAGTTTCTGGAGATAATGGTTTAGGTCACCATAATCGGCCCCCAGAATCGACGGGGCGATCTTGGTTTTTAGTTTAACAGCGCGAAATGAAAGAGATTTTGTTACCAAATGAAAAATGTAAAATGAAAAATTTAATTGTGTTTCTCCACTTCCATCATCTCCTTAACCCGGCGTTTATGGCGTTCATCACCGGAGAAATCGGTTTCCAGAAACGTTTTGACGATTTCAACGGGATCATCCATGGTCTGTGAACGGCCGGCAGTCGCCACGATATTAGCGTCATTGTGTTCGCGAGCAGATTTAGCGGCTTCTTTACTATAACTCAGTGCGGCCCGAACACCATTGACCTTATTGGCGACAATGGAAACACCAATGCCTGACCCACACACCAGCACACCCTGAGCGCCTGGCGTAACCACCACTTGTTTCGCCACTTTTTCAGCATAAACCGGATAATCCGCCGCCTCTTCGCTGTCGGCTCCCAAGTCAACAAATTCATACTGGTCACCCAGTTCTTTTTTAATCCGTTCTTTAACCTGATACCCCGCGTGATCAGAGCCAATAACTACCTTTTTCATAATATTTTAGTTAATGCGACACATCTGATTAATAGAATAGGATCATGGTCATTTTATTAATCTTATAAATCATGGTCAAAATTGTTGAATAAACCGTAAATCATTCTCAAAAAACAAACGTAAATGATTGATGCGGTATTTAATCATCACCATGCGGTCGATGCCGATGCCAAAGGCAAACCCTGTGTATTTTTTGGAGTCATAGCCAACGTTTTCCAGCACCTGAGGATGCACCATGCCCGCCCCCGCGATTTCAAGCCACCCGCACTGCTTACACAGCCGGCACGGGACGCCATCCGGGAGTTTTCCGTTCCCGTGGCAGATGGGGCAGGTGCAATCCACTTCCATTCCCGGTTCCACAAAGGGAAAATAGCTCACACGAAAACGGGTCTTGATGCTCGGGTCTTCAAAAATCTGCTGAAGCATCTGGGTCATGACGGCTTTCAGGTTGGCCATAGAAATATTCTCATCGACCATCAGGCCTTCGATCTGGTGGAACATAGGCGAATGAGTGGCATCGCTGTCTTTCCGGAACGTCTTGCCCATGGCAATGATGCGGATGGGTGGTTTGTGTTTTTCCATATGGCGGATCTGCACCGGGGAAGTCTGTGTGCGGAGCACGTGTTTTTTTAGATCTTTCAGCCAGAACGTGTCCTGCATATCGCGGGCAGGGTGGTCATCGGGGATATTGAGCTGATTGAAATTGTAATGTTCCAACTCTACATCCGGCCCATCGGCGACAGAGAATCCCATTTTCGCGAAAATCGTTTCCAAATCATCTATGAATTTAGAAATAAGGTGACGATGCCCCACCACCGGCCTTTTGCCGGGAACGGTCACATCGATCCATTCCTCATCGGCAATAGTGCCGAGCTTTTCCCCTTCCAGTTCCAGATAACGTTTTTCAGAAGCGGATTCCAATTCTTTTTTGGTTTCATTCGCCAGTTTACCGACCGTACGCTTATTGTCATCGGATAAATCCTTGAGGCTTTTCATAATATTGTTAAACAAACCCTGGCGACCTAGGTATTTTACTTCGACTTCTTTGATAGCGACTTCAGAATTAGCCGCCTTCAGGTCGGCCAGCATGCCGATTTTGAGTTTCTGGATTTTTTCCTGCATAAAAACAACTTTAGAATTCAGACACCATTCTAAAGGAAAAAGAAGGAAAGATTAAGAGCTAATTATTTACTGCCACTGCACCGCACCAAACTCACTGCTCGCATATGCATTATATTCCCGTGGATTAACCCACAAACCATCGTGTTCAGGGTTTTTAACCGCCGCAAAATCATCGATGATCTTGGCATTTGGAATCGGTTCGGTAACCTGAGAGAGATAGGGTTCAAGCTGCTCTTTAAAATCTGGATGCTCCTGACTTTTTTGTCGCGCAAGCGCATCTTCTTTGCCTTTGATCAGATCCAGCATTTCTGCTTTTTCGGCTGCGCCGCTGGTATATCCAAAACCTATCTCTTTGCCCTTTTGGCGATAACGAGCATCATTCTGCAAAACACGACTGATCTTACCGGAAGAAAACACAAGACCGGAATCAATAAAATCAGCCAAGGGCCCCAAATCTTCCGCATCACCAAGCTCTTTAAGCACCTGTTCCCGCGGGCGATCGGTTATAAGACCATTTTTAATTTGTGGAAAGCGGGCTTTTAATTGAGCCAGCAAAGGCAAAATGCCGGGGCGGAATAAAAATTTAGCCTGCCCCTCACGCACAAAACCAAGTCCCATCGTATCATCAATATCCCATAAAACCGTGGCGTCTTTTTCCGTCGCCCATTGCTCATATTTTTCAATCACATCACGGACAAATTTCTTTTCCGCCTCGATCACTTCTATTACCTCTTCCGGCTCCATTTCCAATTTCTGTCTTTCAATTTCACGCCGAAGATTGGTTTCGATATCATTATCCAGTTTTTTTAAATCGATTTCAGCCGTTTTTTTCTGGACTGTTTCCTTTTCTTTGCGGACTTCTTCTCTGTGTTCACGGGCGGATTCTCTCTCGGCCTCAATTACCTTGGCGACTTCTTCATTTCTCAGTTTATTTTCAAACTCTTTAGCACTTTTCGATCCTTTTGGTCCGATTTCCTTCAGCATTTTATGCACCTCAAAGCCGATCAGATCGGAATCTTTTCCCTGTTTCGCCAGTTCGACAATGCGGCTATATATCGATTCAGCTACCCGATAATTGTATGCATCAAATCGAATAGTCTGACATATACGATGCGACGCATTCGGCATAAAGATTTCATATCCACCTTTTTCACCTCCCTTAAAATCAAAATAAACCTCAACACCTTTTTTATTATACTCACCCTTAAAATACCTAATCCCATCAACTAAGTGCGTCCTTGCAATGTTTATGCCCTCTTTCTTTCTGGCACTTTCACGTTCCGCCCTGATTTCTGTAAGCGTTTTAAGTTTTAACTGACCTGAGCCTTCACCTTCAACAGCCTCTGACGGCTTCACGTCACCACGCCTAATCGCTTCCAGTGTATTGAAATAAAGATGATTAGGATCACGCCCTTTCAGAGCATCTACAGGTTTCACTTTACCGCTTCTAACATCTTCAAGGGTAGGTAAATCAATGTGATCAGCCACTTTTTCTGCAGCCACTTCCGCACGAACTTGTTCAAGGGTTTTTAAATCAAGTTGATATGGATCTTTTTCTGCCAATTTCTTTTTCGGTTTTATT
>JAFGCR010000018.1 GCA_016932495.1 Candidatus Peregrinibacteria bacterium | reverse complement strand
TTGTCGATAATAAGGACTTTTTTCACGTGTGATACAATAATGGCCTGCCCATTATGACATGAAGACCTTTTCTGAAGAAGAAAAATCACAGATACAAAAAAAACTGATCAGCTGGTTCCAAAAAAACCAACGGGATCTGCCGTGGCGGAAAACGTATGAGCCATATGCCGTCTGGATTTCGGAGATCATGCTCCAGCAGACACAGGTCACAACTGTTTTGCCCTATTTTAAACGATGGATGGGAAAACTGCCGACCATCCAATCCGTCACGGAAGCAAAAGAGGATGTAATTCTGAAACTATGGGAAGGGCTGGGGTATTATTCGCGGGCCCGCAACCTGCAAAAATCCGCCCGCATTATCACAGAACAATTTAACGGACATTTTCCGGACCAATACGATGACATTCTGAAACTGCCGGGGATCGGAAAATATACCGCCGGCGCCATCGCGAGTATCGCGTTCAATAAACCCTACCCCATCGTGGATGGGAATGTGATCCGCGTACTGGCACGGCTTTTGAATTTCAAAAAAAACACCCGTTTGCCTGAAAATGTAAAAAAATGCTGGCAGCGGTCTGAACAGTTGGTAAGTAGAACGGATGCGAGGAATCTTAACCAGGGAATGATGGAGCTGGGGGCGATAATCTGCAAACCCCAAAACCCGGATTGCTTTAACTGCCCTCTCAGAAAAAATTGTAAAGCGTATGAAAAAAAGACGATGAACCTCATTCCAAACCGCGGTGAAAAATTGAAAAAAATCCCCATCAAAGTCGCCATTGCCGTTATAAAGAAAAATGGGAAGATATTCATCCAGAAACGCCCGCATAAAGCCCTGATGGCGGGATTGTGGGAATTCCCGGGAGGAAAAGTGGAAACAGGCTCTCCATTAAAAGCCGTCCATCGTGAGGTGAATGAAGAATTAGGAATCACAATAAAAAACGTTAAAAAAATCCGCCAAATCAAACACGGTTACACAAAATTTTCAGTAGATTTACATTGTTACTCGGCTGATTTTGACAAAGGAAAGATAAAACTCAACTCCGCCATTGACGGTAAATGGGTAAAACCGGAGCAACTCAAAAAATATCCGTTTCCCGCCGCGAACGTGCGACTGATTGCAGATCTGATGGGATAGTGCCGCAGAGAAGACTTTCCAGTCTGCGAGGCGGCATCAGATTTCCGCGAACGTCTTTTCCTGTATCAAGGTATCAGTCGGCACCTCATTAAACGTACACGTTTTACAAGTGCCTTCCATATTCAGCCACTTATCCTTGTATTGCGGTATTTTGACCTGCGCGTACGCGTGTCCCGGCACAAAAACCAGCCGTGCCTGATTGCCGATCGCTTTTTGCAAAGCGACTAAAAGCACCGCCATGTCTTCACAGTCCGCGCCGCCGGTTTTAAGGACCGTGAGAGGATTTTCGAGCTGGTCATGGAACTCAGGATCAGGCACATATGTGATCTGATCACGGACAAAATAATAAAGCGCTTTACTCTGGCATACCCGATCAGATGTTCGGCAGGAACTGGCCGCAATAGCATTGGCGACTTGTTTGATGGTATCGGCAGAAAACGAAACGACTTCCTTCACCTGTTCCGGCCGATGAGAAGTAAAAGGTTCTTCAAAATCGGAGGGTAAAAATTTCTGCACATCCGCTAAAACCAATTTCATTCTCGGTTCCGGGTGAAACAGATAAAAGTAACCGCGGATGGAAAGGAGGATAAGCGCGATAATCGCCAAAACCGCCACAAATCGGTAAAACGGAGAATGTTTTTTCAGTAAAAAAGGTTCAAAAGGCAATTCGTGGTCTTTTTTATCGGTCATCAGGGAATAAGGTTTAAGGAAAAATCGAGCGAGGCGGCTTTATTGGTAATGGCGCCGGACGAAACCGCCGACACGCCTTTAATGGCATATTGTTTGATATTTTTTTCAGTGATCCCGCCAGACACTTCTACTAAAACATCGATCTCTCTCAGTATTAGAACCGCTTTCCTGACATCGGAAGGTTTAAAGTTATCCAGCATAACAACCAACTTCTTGGGCAGCCTGATCTTTTTGCAGATAGCGGTAAATTCCAGGACCTGCTTCAGATTTTCCAGTTCGATTTCAATGAAACGGACTTTTTTAGCCCTTTTAAAAACCCGTTTTAAACTTTTTTCCAGGTTGTTGGTAAGGGCAATATGATTTTCCTTGATCAGAATCGCATCAGCTAAATTCAGACGGTGAGTTCCACCGCCCCCGATTGCCACCGCACGCTTATCCAGATCCCCCCACAGCGTTTTGCGGGTCGCCAGCAGTTTGATGGAGCGTGGTAATTTGGACGCGAGCCGGCTGGTCGCCGTCGCCACACCGCTCATCCGCTGGAGCAGGTTTAAAAGCGTCCGTTCGGCAGAAAGGATGGCATCCGCGCGGCCCTTTAATTTCATGATCACATCTCCTTTTAAGACTTTCATACCGTCTTTTTTATGATGAGTGATGCGGATGCCCAGTTTTTTCAAAAACCATTCAGCTTCCGCAATCCCCGTCAGCAAACCGCCTTCTTTGGCGATGATCTCAGCCTCAACGATCTGACGCTTTCTGGGCACAAAAATGTTAGTGGTCACATCTCCTTTTCCCAGATCGTTCAGATAAACCTGCCACACATAAAGAATAAGCTCCTTTTTGTAAAAAACTGAATCCGGATTTAATGATCGGCTGGCGTCTAAAAGCATAAAAACAATTTAAGCGGACTTATTATAGTTTTTTTTACAAACTCTATAAAGGAAGTTGTTTATTGACGACTTGTTGAAAAACAAATATGATATAAAACCTTTAGCCCCTTAATCCCCATAATTTATGAATATCAAATCCATTAACACCCCAGATCAACCAAACTGGATGCAGCGCTTCAGACCTACTGATATTAAATGGCTCAACGAAGAAAAGACTGCTGCATTATGTGTATTAAGCGACCAACGCTATCATCTGAAGCTCATCTGGACCAAAGACGGAACTCCTCAGGGAACCAACTGCGAAGAAATCGCTTCAACGCAGGACATAGAACTGGAAAAGCTGGAACAGGCTTTCGACAGTTTTGAGCCTTCTCAAGAAATGGAAGCTGAAAACCTCGTTACAATCGCAAGCCAGATCCGACAGCAAATAGCCGCCTGATGGGAAATCCTGAAAAACCTAAATGCACGGTTTTACGGGTTAAAGTCAAAACCATCCAGATAAAGGACGGGCGGATTAGAATTGTGAATGAAGGCGATGAGGAACCATGTGACCCGATTAAAGTACGCCGACTAGTCAGAGGAAAGAGGATTGAAACAAAAAAGGCGGTAGAATCCGGAAAAACAGCCGATGGGCAACCCGAAAATGAAGCCTCTGATCCGGAACTGGACGCGATATTGGAAGACTTTATTAAAAATATGCCTTAAAGAAGGAATTTGATATTGGCACGTTGAGCCAATCTAAGGGCCGCCAGTTCTACCAGCGTCTTGTATTCATCACTTTCAAAAAAACGGGGGTCGATCTCCCCTTTAAAATCCGGGTCGACATAGCTATCATCAAAATACAGCACCGCATCCGCCAGGTTTGACGGATGCACCTTGTTAGGATTAGTGGTGATATCAATTTTATAATCAGCCAACGGGATATTTTTCTCCAGATCAAACAATTCGACCCAACAATCAAAACTACCGCTAAAATCCAATGAGGTGTCTACTGCGGAATAAAAACGAAGATCGTACTTCTCGCCATCGGCCATATCACAGATAAATCCAAGCGATTCATCTAAATCCATCAGAAGGTTGCGTGCAAAAAGCCCTTTGGGATTGGAAGGGTTCTTTTCTTTTTGGTTGCGCCGTACTTTGGCCATTTCAGCATTCAGAGTCTGGCTTAAGCGTCTGCGGATTGCCGGAAGGCCCAATTCCTGAATCTGACGCTCATATTCAGCTTCAGAAAGTGGATTTTGCACACGGCCGGCAAGCAAGGTCTCGATATTTTTACCTTCCTGAAGTCGCATGATATAAAAAAAGCTATAAATCTTATAATTATAGCATAAATTTATTAAACTCTCAAGTAACCGCCCTATATAACCATCAGCAACTGCTGACGAACGCGTTCAGAAAGGATTTCAAAATCATCCGCTGATTCAATGCGGTCAAAATAATCATCGCAATCTTTCGAAGAAATGAACTGGGCAGCTTCGCCGCCAAAAATATTACTGGTCCTTAGTCCGGCTTTGGTTAAATGCAAACGAACACTATACGCCAGGATTTTTTTGTCAAAACGGATTTTTCGTAAAATCCAATCTTTATCCAAAGTTTTCTCCTCCACAACTTCAAATCCGGACAAATTAGTATCTTCAGCCTCTGACAACTTTTTAGAATCCATAAAACAATAATAAGGAGGTTATGATATAATTTTAGATAAAAATGTCAAGTAAATCCATTTACTTTTTAAACAAGTCAAAATAAGATAAAATAATCTCCCGCAAACGCATTGAATATGAAATATTTCATCCAAACCTACGGCTGTCAGATGAACTATTCAGATTCCGAACGGATCGTCACTGTTCTGGAAAAAATGGGTTACGAAAAAACCAATGGTTTTCAGGATGCCGATTTGATTATTTTAAATACCTGTTCCGTAAAACAGAAAGCGGAAGACCGGATATACGGATTGGGGGAAATATTTGCCCCGCTGAAAGAAAAAAATCTCAATCTGAAAATCGGCATCACGGGTTGTATGATACGGGAGGCGTCAGGAATCCGGGGTGATGTGAAACACGATGTTCTGAATATCATGCCCACCATTGATTTTGTATTCAGGATTAAAGACTTGATGCAATTGCCGGAGATTTTAAACAAACTTCATAAAACCGAAGGGGCGGAAGGCGTAAAAAATCTTTGTGATTATTTCCATATCCCTCCGACCATCGCCAACTTAACACAAGTGTTCATTCCCGTTTCAAAAGGATGTAATAATTTCTGCTCATATTGCATTGTGCCTTATGCCCGCGGGCGCGAAGAATGCAGGCCGATGGCAGATATTCTGGATGAGGTGAAAAAAGCCGCCAAACGCGGGGCGAAAGAAATCAACCTGGTCGGCCAGAACGTAAGCACCTACAATGCGCCGGACGCCGATCCTGAATCCAAAGAATCACATTTCGCTCAGCTGCTCAGGCGGATTGACGCGGTGGAAGGAGTGGACCGCATACGGTTTTATACCGTCCACCCTAAAGACATGACCGATGATGTAATCGACTTATATGGCGAACTTAAAAGCATGGTGCCCCATATCCATCTGCCGATCCAGTCCGGTTCGGAAACGGTTTTAAAACGGATGAACCGTAACTACAGCCCCGACCGCCTGCGCGAACTCGTCCGGAAACTCAGAAACCGACTGCCGCACATGTCCATCAGTTCCGACATCATTGTAGGGTTTTGCGGCGAAACGGAAGAAGAATTTCAGGAAAGCTGTGACCTGGTGCAGGAGCTCAAACTCGATCTTTTATACATCTCTAAATATTCCGAACGAAAAGGCACACTCGCTTCGGAAAAATACGAAGATGATGTACCGGCCGACGTAAAAAAAGACCGTTTTTTCCGTATCACGGAACTGATGAAAGACATCTCCCATGAATACAATCAGCAATTCAAAGGGGAAAAAGTAAAAATATTAGTGGAACGGATTCGAAAGGGATATGCCGACGGAAAGACTCCGGAATTCAAAATGGCACGGTTCAAAGCCGACGATCCGAAATTAATCGGGAAATATGTGACCATTAAAGTGGATAAGCCGATGGAATGGTGTTTAGAAGGCGACGTTGTCGCCTAATGTCCAGTGTCCGATGTCCGATGTCCAATGGCAGACCAATATATTTTTCCAAGAATCTTTCTAATAGTATCTGCGGCTTTTTCCGTCTCTAAAATTTTATATACAAATTCTTCATTCGTTCGTTTCAGTACCTTTAGCCAAAAGATAGACTCCTTAATTTCTCTCAAACAAATCCCAATTGTGCTAATAAATTCTTTTTTTGATCGAGCATTATTCGCTTCATTTAAATTTGCGCCAACGGAACCAGATGAACGAATAAGCTGATCACTAATAATCCCTACTGATTTACGATAGGGTATTGTTTCAAATAATTGAATAATACTTACTGCAAAATCCTCACATTTTTCATAAATATCATATTGATTCATATTAATACTAATTATCATCTAAATTCAAAATAAGGAAACAACCTTAACGTGATAAACTTGATGCTGTCAAACAAAATTGGACATCGGACATTGGACATCGGACATCTTTTCATAAATAATGAACTCATAATAAAGAAAAATGAAAATAGCAATAGTTACAGACTGGCTCACCAATTACGGAGGCGCGGAAAGCGTGATTTCAGCTTTTCATGATCTTTTCCCGGAAGCACCGATTTATACAACGATTTACAAACCGAAAAAGATGGGAGAATTGGGGAACTTAAAAAACATTCATACAACCTGGCTCAACAAAATCCCTTTCGCTAAACACCAATGGTTGCTTTCACAAATGCCGACTGCCGTAGAGATGATGGATTTAAGCGATTACGACATCGTGCTCAGTAGTTGTCACAGCGTGAGCAAGGGGGTGATAACGAAACCAAACACCCTCCACATCTGCTACTGCCACACGCCCATGCGCTACGCTTGGGAACAATGGGACTTTGAAACACGCCTCCAGAAATTTCCTTTCTTCCTGCGCCCATTGATCCGGCGGCAGATCAAAAAAATACGGCAATGGGACTACTGCGCCGCCCAGCGCGCGGATGAATACATCGCCAACTCCACCTACATTGCCGGGAAGATCAAAGAACATTATAAGCGGGAATCGGACGTGATCTACCCACCGGTACAAACGAAAAAATTCAGGCCAGTCGACCATCCGGCAAACGATTATTACCTGGCGGTAGGGCGCCTGATCCCGTACAAAAAATTCGACCTGATCGTGCGCACCTTCAATCAGCTCGGCAAACCACTCAAAATAGTGGGGATAGGGCCGGATTATAAAAAAATTAAAAAAATGGCCGGGCCGAATGTCGAAATTTTAGGAAGGGTAAGTAATGAAGAACTGGTAAAACTGTATGCCAACTGCAAAGGCTTTATTTTCCCGCAGATCGAAGATGCCGGCATCGTGCCTCTGGAAGCCATGGCGGCCGGGAGACCCGTCATCGCCTTAAACCGTGGCGGCAGTCTGGACAGCATGAAAGAAGGAATAACCGGTATATTCTTCAAAGAACAGACAATAGAAAGCCTTTCGGACGCGATTCAGCATTTTGAAAAAATGTCTTTTGACCCAAAAACCATCCGCACGCACGCCGAACAGTTCGATGTGGAAAGATTTAAACAAAAAATGAAAAAACATATCGATGAAAAATGGGAAATATTTTTAAATTCTAAAAAATGGGAAAAAGAAAAAAAATCGGATTAGCCTTAGGGGGCGGCGGGGCCCGGGGATGCGCCCATATCGGTGTCATCAAAGCGCTGAACGAAGCGGGAATCCCGATTGACCGCATTGCCGGCACCAGCATCGGATCGTTTATCGGAGGAGTTTATGTGGCGGGAGACATCAGTGAGCTTGAAAGCTATCTTCTGAAAATAAAATGGAAAGATGTGGTAAAGCATTTTGACCCGGTAATACCGAAAAAAGGGTTTTTTGAAGGAAAAAAAATCTGTGAACTGATCGGCAAACTCCTGAAACACAAAACCTTCCAGGGCAATAAAATCCCATTCAGGGCTGTTGCCACCGATCTGTTTTCCGGCAAGGAAGTGATCCTTAAAACCGGAAATATGACTCAGGCCATCCGGTCGAGCATCGCTATTCCAGGGATCTTCACACCCGTTAAAAAAGGAAATGTCTACCTGATTGACGGCGGGGTGGTGAATCCGGTCCCGATCAATGTAGTGCGGGATATGGGGGCGGATATCGTGATCGCCGTGGATCTGAACCACAATTTCATCAGGGAAAAAATGGCGACCAAACGATCTTACGGAAAAGAAAAAGGCCGTATTTATAAATGGCTGACGCCGACCCATCCCAACATCATCGATGTGATTGAGAATTCTGTTTATATGATGCAGGACAAACTGACGGAAAAAAACCTGTTGATCCACCAGCCGGATTTCCTCATCCGGCCCACTCTGGGGTCAGCGAGCATTTTTGACTTTCATAAAGCGAAAGGACTGATAGAAGAGGGTTACCAGAAAACCCGGCTGCAGATCCCAAGAATAAAAAAAGAACTGGGGCTAAAGTGACAATCCTTTTTTACTTTTCGTAATCGTCGGCGCTTTGCCGTAAAACGGTTCAATGAGGTCGTACTTTTTTGGGGGTCGTATAGCTGTATGACGAATAATCTCCCCCCATGTCTCATCAGCGGACCGGACATCGGTTATTTCGGCAAGATCGGATAATATCTTTCGATGTTCATCACTTACCTGCCCCAGCCATACAGCCCTCACGGATGAAAGCTCATGATGGCAATCGCTGATGGATACGATTTCCTGAGGAAAATCCCTTTTAAATTGTCCAAAACCGACCATATAGACCTGGTCACGGTTCATGGTCTGGAGGTAAATAAAATCCTCTTCATCGGTTTGGTATTGATACCATTCATCTGTACGCAAACCGATAATCGGAATTTTAAGCTGGTGCGCGAATTGGTTAGCGACCGCAATGCCGACACGAAGGCCTGTAAAACTGCCTGGCCCCTTTATAACAAAAACAGCTTTTAAATCGGATAGCTGAATACCGGCTTTTTTAACAAGCTGATCGATTTTTCCGAGAATCTCATCCGACGCATGATTTGCTTCCAATTTTTCAAAAAATATCTTTTCGCCATCGGTAATTGCAATACTGGACTCCGCCGTTGATGTATCAATACAAAGGATCATGAGCCACTTTTAAATTTTAAATTATAAATGACAAATTACAATTTTGTATCCATTTTACTGAAGGCGCGGAATCTTTTCCGCGCCAGCGCGATTGCGAAATCGCGCCTTCAGAGATTTAAATTAAAATTTAAAATTTGTCATTTAAAAATCGAGTTGCTCGATTTTTACCCCCTGATAATAATATTTAATGATCTCATCATAAGTCTTCCCTTCTCCGGCCATAGCTTCCGCCCCATAACCGCTCAGGCCGACCCCATGCCCCCGTAAAATCAGTCCTTCGCAATACGGATCCGGAGTCGATTGCAGATAGGGAGTATTCGTCCAGCCCCATACTTCATAAGCCGACCGTGTCCGGCCGTCGCTTTGGTTAAAATAAGGGGTTTTGATCAGTGTGCCTTCGTAAGTAACGACCTTATTTTTGGTGGCGGCTACCGCCGCGACGAAATTGGGTGAACGGATCTCATATCCATACCCGAGATAGCGCTGAAAAATAGCCGGATCATCACTGCCGTCATAAGGCATACCCGGGAATTTCCGGTTAGAATCATCCATGTAAAAACGGGCATATGTGCGGGCTAAAATGGCGATTGTCTTCTGCTTTTCATAAAGATCCCCGTTAGACACTTCCGCCAGCCCCTTTAAGTAATCTTCCAGAGGAAGTTCATCGATAAAAGCGGTTTCGCCGCCAATCGGCCGGATCTCCATAACCCCTCTAAAACGGTTATCATTTAAGTCGCGGTTCCAGGAAGGCGGACGGTCCATGGTCAGGATCTCGACAATGCCGTTATCAGCAGGAATGACACGGATCCACTGGGCAGTTTTGGTGTTCGGACCGACCTGAACGTGAACAGAGCCCTGAAGATGACGGATGTCTGCGGCAGTGCCGGCGCCGACCTCAAACAAAATTTCATTTTTTTCATTAACAATCCGGAACAGGGTATTCGCTGTGACCTTCGAATAATCATCTCCATACGAAATGCGGACGCGGAAAAGATCATCAGAGGAGGAAGGGGTAACGGTTTGCGGGACCGGCTGGGCCACTGGAACTGCCTTTGGAGTAGTGGTATTAGTGGTACTGGTCGTGTTAGTAATGGTATTAGAACGGATATTGGTAAGAATAACGGCCTGTTCTTTATTCTGAATGGCATCCTGATTTTTAGCCGCTGAATCCGAAGATGTACTGACCGCATTGCCGGAAACCCTGAAATCCCATCGCACATCACTGCCGCCGATCCAGCCGACCCGTTCCACAACGAGCTGAAAATATTCGCGATAAATACCAGCGCGGTCCGGCTTTACCTTAAACCGGAAGGTGCCGACTTCACCAGGCATCACTGTGCCCTCTACCATTTTACCGGCGCGGTATTTGTTCACCCAGCCGTCTTCATAATAAAGCCGGCTTAAGCGGTCCTGGGGGTTTGACGTGCCCAGATAGATCGCGTTCTCCCCTTTGTTTTGCCAGGCCGTATTGCCCAGATTTTTAAATTTCACCTCGATTTCTTTTTCCTGACCGGGTTTCAGGGTAACAGTACGGGAGGTCTGATCCGTCATCTGGGCCCTCAGACGGGGAGATTCAACATCGATCAGGAAACGGGCGGTCCCCCCCTGTATCCCGACCCCGTTAAACGTAGAACGCAGGAAAACCCGATGCCGTCCTTCTTCATAGGGGGCCTGGACCCAAAAATCAAACTGAACGGTTTTTTGGGGCGCTACGGGTTTGGCGGGCACCATTTTGCTTTTAAACACTTTTATTCCTGTGCCAAGTAACCGTACCTGCATGTTTTCCTGATCCCATGCCAGGTCTCCCCGGTTCTCCATGGTAAGGGTGATCTTCCGCATTTCGCCGGGAAGCATGGAAGGTATTTTGGTCTTTTCAGCAATGCGGGCAAGATGTCTTGGCTTTTTAATGACCAGCTCAAAACCCAGCCCTTTATTTTCCAGCCACTGGACCCCTTCGATCACCGGGCTGAAACTTTCAGCAATCCGCCCTTCATAATTAAGGGGGCCTTCCAGATTAAACAAAAAAGTGCCCGTTTCACCCGGTTTGACTTCACTTTCCAGCAAATGGGCGATACGGGTAGTATGCTGTTTGACTAATAAACTCCGGCGGTCGCGCAGATTTTCGGTTCCCAGACGGATAGGGTGCTGACCGTAATTAAACCAGGAAACATTACCGGTATTCTGGATTTTAATGGAACCCTGGATCTTTTGCCCCTGAAAGAGTATCCCTCCCGGCAGATCTTTATCGGAAACGACCCGATAGCTGAAACGGGGTTCCTGGACTTCAATGGGGATAAAAACCGCGGAACGGGATATTTTATAACGCCCATTGGCGACCGGCGCGACCTCGAACGTATAATTCACGGGTTCATAACCCGCCTCAAGCTCGACTTCAAATGTGCCGACCCCTCCCGGAGAAACTGAAGGTTCATGCAAATCCGCGGCCACAAATGCCTTATCTTCAATAATCGGGACCACGCGGGCATTTTCCCGATTGTTCAGGGCGACATGCAGCCATGTATTCCCATCCCATGTTTTCTGGCCCGTATTTTTAAAACGAAGAGTGATCTTCTTACGTTCATTCGGCTCCAAAGAAACGACTGATACGTCGCTTAATGCCTCAGCGTTGTAATCCAGAGTCTGTGTATCAATAGTGTTTTCTTTGAAAATCCCGCTTCGGACAGCCAGCCCGGCCCGCTGGCGAATTTTATCGAACATCTGATAAAAATGTTCGCCCGGACAACTGGTATTGCCGACATCCCGATGCCCTAAAATATTAGGGAGCTTTTTGCCGCGGAAAACCGATGAACCTTCCGGATCGATATTGTAAAGTTTGGCCTTTTCGGCGATCAGGGCTACTAATGCATTAAAGGCCGGTTCGGATATGGTTTTGTCTGAATAATTACCGATCACGGAAATGCCTATACTGCCATTGTTATAACATTGAGCATGGGCGCCGATGACCCGTTCCCCTCCATAACGCCCCTGATACACATTGCCCAAAGGATCGATGATGTAATTGTAGCCGATATCCCCCCACCCTCGCGTGATGGCGTGGTAATAATAAATCGCCCGGAGCATCGCCATATAATCGCGCCCGTCCAAACGACTGTCTCCGTTCAGATCTTTTAGTTCCGAAGCGGTATGATGGATAATGAACTTTTGGACCGTTTGGGGGTAAGCCAGCGGCCAGATAAGGGATTCACCGTTCGGTCCGGACTGGACTGTGCGGGACAATCGGACTTCACTGGCATATTTTTCTTCCATACCCGCGCACACATTCACATAATCTTTCTCACTTCTGTCCCCACGGAGCAATTCTTCCGTTTCCGGAGACCAGTAGCGCAGATTTTCATCCGCCCCCCATTCATGCCGGCTGATCAGCCGGAAATCCGCAGCGGCGACCTCCGGCCCTCCGTAATAATTTTCCGTATAAAGCGCTTCCTCATCATCTTCTTCCGAAAAGAAAAAATGGGCATTGAAAGACATACGGCTTTCATCGCCTTCCGCCTTTTTCTTAAAACGGACCATGTGGGTAGGTGACGTAAATAACGGCCATTCATCGAACGCGTAATCGGCCACTGGCTCCCAGACACCTCCGTTAAGGGGATCAAAATTGACCATCAGCCCTTCGATAACCTCCTGTGACTGAATACCGATCGAATAAAAATCAGCTGGCTCTTCAATAACCGGAGAATACAGTTCGTAACCATATCGGTTTAAAGTGATTTCACGTTCAGCGATATCATGGGCAAACGTTTCTGAGAAACAGACAAAAAAAAGAAAAAATCCAAAAAGGAAGATAGAAAATCCGCGCTGGAGGAATTTTAAAAGCATTTTTTGTTTTTAATTCAGGTTTATTTTAACATATTTCAAGCACCAGACGTAATTTTCGCCTTCTCTCGTTTTTCGCGGGTCCAGTCCAAAAGCTTCCGGGCCACTCCTTCCGGATCGGGAATGCGGTCAATAAAAAAATCGGATGCCTGACCCGCCGCTGTCTGGACCGTTAAATTACCATAGTGGAAAATAGTGGGGAAAAACCCATGGATCTCCCCGGTCGTATCCTGGATCTGCTCCAGGGGGGTAGAGGCCACACTGCGTTTAAAAAAAGTCACCTGCGTCACATCGATCAGCCGGTCGGTGGTGATGATAAATACATCAAACTCTTCGTCGATCCAGCGAATACAGGTAAAAACCAGGCCATACAAAAAATAAATCACTGTAAAAATACCGGCGATCAGATTGGCTTGATGGAATTCCGGAGAAGTATGGGTCGCCAGCCAGAAATAAAGGAAAAAAATGACGGGTAAGACCACGATGATTATAAAAGCGATGACGATCTTCGCGTAAACAATAGGATGTTTATGGATGATCATCAGGACATCCTCGCCTTCACGCTGGCCGGGGAATGTAAATATCATGATAAATAAGATTAACAGCTGTTTTCAGTATAAAAGAATCGGCTGTTTTTGTCTGCTTGTTTCTTCTTAGGCAGGCCTGATCTCCTGAAGGTAATCGATTGGTTTATCAGCTAACGGAGACCCCGAAGGCTTCCGGCCCTCCTGTCGGCGCAGGATGTATTCACGCTTGACCCGGTTCATCTGCTCCAGATAATAATGGGGGTTGGGCGCATAGGGGATGTAAACAGGCGGCGAAGAAGTGGAAAGGATGATGACCAAAGCCCCATAATTGAGATAATTGCGGAAAAGCCCGCGGGACACGACACCGATATCCTGGATTTTGGTAAGGTCGATGGCATCGTTGTCATTCCTTAAAAAAACGGTCTTCCGGGCGATAATAATGCGGCAGTCCGTTACGATGATGACATTGAAATAATAATTAAACAGCTGGATAAAAAAGGTATGAATAAAGACCGCAAACGTCAGAATGGCCAAAAAGGCAAAAAGGGAATAAAAAATAGTAATACGGAAAACCATGATAACTGAACCAAGGACCAGAAGGAAAAAAAGCGCCAAAAGGCCTATGGCCAATCCAAAAACCAGAGGCTTAAGAAAATGCGTCCAATGTTTCCGGAAGAAAAATTGGATCTCTTCGTACTTTTGCCAGCCTTCATTGATCATTGCATGGCCCATATACCTGAGGCTAAAAAGTATAGGGAGGACTCTGGAGGACTTTTATAATAGCATAAAATCAATATAAAGCAAATAGTAATTTTGTCCCACTGTTCGGATTTCTGGTGTCTAGAATTTGAAATTGTTGAAATGAAAGAGTATCTTTAGAAGATTATTCAGGCTCTTTTCTG
>JAFGCR010000017.1 GCA_016932495.1 Candidatus Peregrinibacteria bacterium | reverse complement strand
TTCCACCGATGAAATGAAAGCGCTGGAACGGCACGCGGTTGAGAAATACGGCGTCAGTTTGGAATCCATGATGCAGAAAGCCGGCAAAGCAGTTTTTGATGTGGTGATGGAGGAGGTGATTAAAAATGACCGGGACGCCCGTGTACTGGTAGTATCAGGAAAGGGGAATAACGGGGGTGACGCGCTGGTCACCGCGCGCCTGCTTAATGAGGCAGGAATTAACACAGATGTTTTTCTGCCTTACCGGGATGATGAACTGAGCGTGATGGCAAAAAAGGAACTGGATGGTGTCGGGCAACTGGAAATTTCAGTTCACCAAAAGTTCGATTGGCCAATCGAACTTTCAGAATATTCATTGATCATCGACGCCTTATTTGGCTTTAGTTTAACGGGTGACCCTTACGCGAAAGAAGCCCATATTATTGAACAAATAAATTGTTCACAAATTCCCGTTTTATCGGTCGACGTGCCTTCGGGGCTGGATGCGCACAACGGACGCGCCGGCAATCCCACCGTTATCGCCAATTGCACAGTCACTCTCGGGATGCCCAAAAAAGGGCTGGAGAAGAATTATGAAGTCGTCGGCAAATTATTTATCGGGGATATCGGTATTCCACAGCAGGCTTACCGTGACAAGGGGTATGAATCTCCGTTATTCAGAGGGAAATCCGCCTTATCCGTCAATTGAAAATAAACGAATGAGTCAGTATAATTCATGGGCAGTCCATTCAAGATTCAAGATTGAAAATTGAAAATTAATCTTGAATTTTTAATCTTTAATTTTCAATTTTATGAAAACCCTTCAAGACCTGTCAGACCTAACTGGCAAAAAGGTTATTGTCCGCGTGGATTTTAACGTGCCCCTGGACGACGCGGGGAATGTGCGCGACGACAAACGCATCCGCCATACCATCCCCACTCTTAAGTATCTGCTGGAAGCGGGTGCTTCGCAGGTGATTTTAATGAGCCATGTGGGCCGCCCCAAAAACAATGAACCAAACCTTAAAACCGATAAAATCGCCGCTAAATTATCCGAACTGATAGGGGAGAAGGTGGCAAAAGTGGATGACTGGGGTGAGAAAGGCCTGCCGGATGCTAAAGTGGTGATGCTGGAAAACCTCCGTTTCCATCCGGGTGAAAAAAGCAAAGACGAAGCGGAAGCCGAAGCGTTCAGCAAACAGCTGGCCGGTCTGGCGGATGTGTACGTAAATGAGGCTTTCAGCAATTCCCACCGGAAACACGCCAGTATGATGCTCCCCAAACTGATGCCAGGCTGTGTAGGTTTCGGGGTCGAAAAAGAGGTCAGCGCTATTAAAAAAGCGCTCGAAAGCCCGGAGCATCCTGTGGTAGCCGTCATCGGCGGACTGAAGGCCGATAAACTGACCGCTATTAATAATCTCCTTAATATCGCTGATGACATTCTGGTCGCCGGGGCACTCGCCTTTACCCTTTTAAAGGCGCAGGGTAAGAGTATGGGGGCCAGCAAGATCGATGACGAAGGGTTGGGGGAAATGGGCGAACTGGTGGAAAAGATGAAGGGGAATGAAAAGATCCATCTGCCTGTGGATTGTGTGGTGGCGGATAAGTTCGCGGAAGACGCCAGCAGTAAAGATGTTTCCGTCGATGAAGTGGAAGACGGCTGGATGGCCCTGGACATCGGCCCTGAAACCGTCGGCCATTATGTGGCGAAGTTAAAAGAAGCCAAGACCATCCTCTGGTTCGGTCCGATCGGCGTGTTTGAAATGGAGAAATTCAGCCATGGCACCAAAATGATCGGGCGGACCATCGCGGAAAGTGACGCGGTCTCGATCGTGGGGGGAGGGGACAGCGCCTCAGCGGTCGAAGCCATGGGGCTTACCGACCGGATGACGCTGGTCTCCACGGGTGGCGGCGCGTCTTTACAGATGATCGAGGGAAAGGAATTACCGGCGATTAAAATACTTGAATAATCATTTCGTGTCTCGTGCTTAGTGACTCGTGACTCGCGAGACACAAGACACGAGACACGAGACAATATGACAAATTCATCCCGGCAAATCATCTACGTCGAGATCGATGAGGAAGTCACCTCTATTTTCGACCGTATCAAAAATATCCAGAAAAAAGAGATATGGCTTGTCGTCCCACGGAAGGGAGTCCTTTTTCAAAGTGCCGTGAATCTGAAGATCCTGAAGAAAAAACTGTCGGAGCAAAAAAAGAAACTCATTATTGTCACAACTGACCGGAACGGACAGCATCTCGCCGAAAGAAGCGGCTTACCAGTTATGAGCCGCGTGGAAGTGGAAAAAACAGAGGCTCCTTCCGATGAGACCCCCCAGATGAAGATCCAGCCCATCCAGGCGCGCCCTAATATCATACCGGAAGAAGAAACGCCGAAACGGTTTTCCGAAAAAAAGATCAGTATCCGGGAGCTGATTCAGGAATTCCGGTTAAAAGACCGGAAGCATAAGACATCTTCCGAAAGTCCGGTATCCTCTTTTCATTTCGTGCGTCCCAGCCGGAAGTTTCTGATGCTGATCCTGATTGCGAGCGTGGGTCTTTTTATGCTGATCGGTTATATCGCCCTGCCGTCAGCGACTGTTTACATCCGTCCGAAATTCGACAATATCGATTTTACGGTCAATGTGATATTGGCCGATAAACGGAAGAATCAGACATTGCTCCGTGAAAATCAGCCCCATGTGATTGCCAGCGAGGTCGTAAGCACTACCACGAAACAAACCAAGATATTCAATACGGCCAGTAAGGAGTTCGACGGGAAAAACGCTACAGGAAAGATCAAGATCGTGAACACCAGTGATGACCCATGGGACCTGAAAGAGGGAACCCGTTTTCAGACAGAAGACGGATTGGTTTTCCGCATTCCCAAAGGGGTGGTCGTTCCCCCGCGTGAACGGGATGAGGCGGGGAATGCCTCCCCGGGGACTTTGGTCAGCTATACGGAAGCAGACCCCTTTGATATTTATGGGGAGCCCATCGGGGGGCGGGGGAATATCCCGCCTGCCCGCTTTATCATCCCCGGGCTTTCTAAGTATAATCAGCGGCTCATCTGGGGGGAATCCGAGGAAGCGATGGCCGGCGGCGTCACCAGTTACCGTTTTGTGGTGACGGGCGATGACATCAGGGCAGCGGAAAAACAGATTGAAAACAACCTGATCCTCATGGCCAAGGAAGACCTGAGGACGTACATCGATGAGGTGAATAAGCTCAACCAGTCCCGCCTGGTTCTGCTGGATGACAGCCGTTACCTTAAAATCAAACTGACCGACCTTCGTTATTCGGAAGACCTGGAAGGAAGCTACCAGGAAAAATTTGAAGTTTTTGCTAAAATCGAGGCAGAGGGGGTGGCCTTTGATGCCGAACAGCTGTTCACGGTCTTAAAAAAAGAACTCAGTACCCGCACCCATCCGGACATGCGCCTGAGGGAAAATTCCCTTACGCAGGATAACATCACTTATGAAGTGATTGATGAAGATGAGCTTTCGGGTCAGATCAAGATCACTGCCACCATTGTGGGCATTGAGGAATTTGATATTGATTCTTCCACCGTGGCAGGCGCGCGGTTCGGCACCAGGGTCAAAGAAAAAATCCTGGGCCTGAGTATCGAGGAGGCGGAAAATCTGGTGGGAAATTTCAGCGAGGTGGATGCGGTCGAGATCAAGACCTGGCCATTATGGATCGACAAGGTACCCCGCGTGCCGGAAGGCATCGAGATTAAGGTGATGAAGAATTAAGGGTGTAATTGATGTTCTGAAGGCGCGGATTATCATCCGCGCCGGCGCGATTAATTAATCGCGCCTTCAGAATTACAATTCCTCCAAATCCACTTTCGTCACATCCTCGATTTTTTCATTGTGGGCGGTTTGTGGGTTGTAGATCTTGTAAAACAGCTCGACCAGTTGCGGCGTAGTCAGCTGGGCCACCCGGAGGTTGCAGGCTTCGAGACCGTTTTTAACACTGTTTACCCGTTCGCCCAGATGTTTTTTTAATTCCTCAAATTCATGATGGCGCCGTTTGATGGCATCCACGCTGTCCTGGGCGGAAATGCTCTGCATGAATTTGGCGAACATATTCAGGTTTTGGGTCCGGTACGGATCATAAGGGACGACCACATAAAAGTTTTTTTCCATGATGTCCGCGTATTCGATGAGTTTCTGGATGTAATCCGCGTATTCGAGTGTCTGCTCTTTTAAAAGAGGAGTTTCGTGTTTTTCAGCCATCTCCTTTACATTTTCGATGTATTTGTCGATATCCAGTTTCCGGGACTGCACCATGATCTGGATGGGGAAATCCAGAGAATTGAGAAAGCCCTGATACGCGTAAATGATACTGTTTTGCTCTTCTTCGGATTTCAAATTAAAATTCACACTGGATGTCTGGAGCACTGCCCGGAGCCCCCCGTTTTTCAGGATCACTATATTATCCTTGATCTCCGCGATGTTCAGATAGAGCTGGGTGCTGGCTGCCGGAGAGCCTTTTTTCTGCCGTACGGTGTCTTTAGCGGGCTGTTTGATGTCTGCCATTTTGTTTTGGATTAAAGATTGAAAATTAATCGAGATTGATCTCGATTTCCCCCTTTTTAAGTTCTTCAAATTTGAATTCACCGTCTTTCTTGGGCGCTTCTTTTTTTGTTTTCTCCGGAGATCTGTTTTTGGCAGGATCTGACTTGGGAAGATACTGGGCCGGCTGGTTTTTCTGGGTCGTGTTTACGTGATTGTCAGTGCGTACAGGCTGGGGGATTTTCCGTTTCCGTTTCCGCGGCTTTTTGTTGGGTCTGGACGGCACGGCGTTTGCTTGAGCGGCTGGGGGAGTGGCAGGCATTGCCCGGAGAGCCGGTTGCCCTTTTCCGGCTTCCGTTTCCGCTTTCACTTCAGCGATCTCCCGTTTCATAATTTCCGCTTCCCTGGAGCCTTTTGTCACCTTGGTGATAGGGAGTTTGGCAAAAAGTTCCAGCATTTTCATATGGGTTTTTTTCGTCCGCCAGTACATGTTCCCCGTGGAACTGTCTTTATGGCCGAAATAAGCTTCTGCAATCAGGTCATCATCATCCGCCTCGTCGATTTTTTTATGTTCCGTCGGTTTTATATGCTCAAAACTTCCCGAATCGAGCATGTGCGCCAATTCCCTCAGATTGGTTACCTGTTTGGCCTTTTCATCCAGGGCTGCCCGGTCTTTCGGCTCCTCTTTTCTCAGCTCGCTCAGATCCGGGGCCACAATCGTGGCGATCCCCCGATGGTCCCACAGCCTTTTTTTCGGCTTCATCGCAAATTCAAGGAAAAGCAGGATGAATTTCGGCAGCCTGATATCATTGATTTTAATGAGGGCAAATGCGGCGGCAAAAAGAGCAGGGACCAGGATGATGATGTATTCCAGGACATTCAGCTCATACAGCTTACTCAAAATCGCGAACAGCACATAGCTGATCCCAAACCCTGCGGCAAGGATGATCAGCTGGCGTAAAGTCAGCGGTCCGACGATCCGGTCCTCGATCCCGACGTTTTGGGGGATTTTGTACTGCACGAAATTCAGGTTCAATAAATCATATTATTATACCAAATTTCACTCTAAAAAGCAATACCGAAGCTCTAAGTCCTAAGTCTTAAGCCTTAAGCCGACTCATGGAAAAAGAATAGATCAAAAATTTAAGACTTAGGACTTAAGACTTATTTTTTATCCCATTCCTCTTTCAGTTCGATGGTCTTCACAGCCAGCTTGGCCATCTCCCCTCTCGTGATGAATTTGTCCGGACCGAAAGAGTACAAATTGCGGTTTTTCTGGAAACCCTGCATGATGCCGTTCTGGATGGCGAAATCCACATAAGGGAAATACCATTGGCCGGTTTTCAGGTCCGTATAACGCCTTTGGTTGGCAACTGATTCAGAGACCGGCCGATGGTTTAAGTCGAACTCAAAGGCGGTTAAGATCATTTTGATGGCTTCCGCGCGGTTGATGAACTGCTCCGGCTTAAACAGACCGCCTGAATATCCCGAAATAAGCCCCAGCTGTTTGGCTTTTTTAACGTAAGGCAGATACCAGGCGTACAGGTGGACATCACGGAAAGGCTTGTCTTCGATTGCCTCTGGATTTTCGGTTTCGGCGCCGATGGCCTTGAGGACGATTTTGGCAAATTCCGCACGGGTCAGATATTCATCCGGCGCATAAATGCCTTTGGATTTCCCTTTGACGATCCCCAGCCGGTACAAGGCTTCGACATAATTGCGCGACCAGTGATCCACAGTGTCGGTAAAAACCGCTTTGTTGAAATTTTTGCCGGTCTGGGCGATAAAGAAAATATCTGTATTGTCCGCGGTCACGGTCACTGTCTTTTTGATGAGGTCCACTGAGTAGAGGTTTTTGTCATATTCAGTGTAAGTCTCCGTTTCAGGGTTATACGTAAGCACCGTGGCGCCGTCTTCCGGGTCAAAAGCGTCTGTGTAAGGGATGGTGATCCGGTAAGGCGGAAAAAAGTGAAGATCATTGCCCTCCGCATCCGTGAATTCAAAGATGGAACGGAAGGTGTAGCCAAAATTAATAGGAAAGTCTTTGGTGTAAAGGTTAGTCGGGTGTTTGATGTAACCATAAAAAGGCTTACCGTCCAGCCAGGTGATTTTAGTGTCCCGTTCAAACTGGATCACTGTGCCCCTGATAGGGTCCTTGAAGATAATGGGGCGGTTGATCATCCCATGGTGTTCCTTGCTGAGGTAGATGGCGGGTTTACTGGTGATGGTCATGGGTGTGGAGGAAGAAAGCAGGGGAGCCGTCACCGCGTTGGTCTTATAATCATCCGGGTCTTCCCCGCCCATTCTCACCACACACACATTGCCCTTTAAAATAAAGCCCTGGTTGCATTCCAGCACTTTACATTCCGGATATTTGTCCACCACTTCTTTGGCATTTTCAAATTCCGGACAGGTCAGGCTGTAGCGTTCCGTATAGACCGGCGTTTGGTTTCCTTTGCCGTCAACCGAAAAATACCTCAGGGTCGTGCCTTCCCGGATGGAGATGGGGGTCTTATAAATATTACTTTTTTCTGTGATATTCAAATCGTTCAGGGTGTAATAGATGATGGCAGTCTCATCAAGGAACTCGTCGCTGTTTGTATAACTGCCGATATAGGGCTTAAGTTCCACGCTTTGGGCAAAATGATAGGTACCGCCCGGAGGAGTGACCACGACATTCGGCGGGGTCCGGTCGATGGCCACGGCGGTATCAAAAACACTGATAAATTCTTCGGCCATCTGGTTGCCGGGCACGTCTTTTATATATTTGATCCGGATTGCATGCCGGTCTTCCGAAAAGAGCTCTTCGTTGATATTGATGATCAGGGTTTTATGGTCATCGCGAAGGTCGAGGCTTATATCCATAGATTCCGCTATATGTTCCAGGCGGATGTTGAACAGATTGACCGTGCCCGGATCCAGCGGTTCCGAAAAAACCACTGTGACAGCGCTGGTAATAGTGCTGATGTCGGTCGCTTCATTGGGGATGGAAATCGATTCGATGACAGGCGGTTCCATATCTTCGACTTCACAGTAGGCGCTGCAGCCATCCCGGTCGATTATATTGCCGTCGTCACATTGTTCGCCGCGGGCTTCTTCCAAAGCGCCGTCCCCGCAATAGGCCAGAGCCAGGGCGGGAGCGAAAAACAGGGCGATGAGGAGTAAGGACCCAATAAAACTAAAACGGCGCACTGAAAACATAATTATTTTTTTATCTTTTAAAGTCTAACAGGTTTTAAAGAAAAATAAAGGATTCCTTAGCTGGCACGGCTTACGTATTCACCGGTCTCAGTATTGATCAGGAGGACGTCCCCTTCATTGATGAACAGGGGGACGGAAACGATGACGCCGGTTTCCATGGTGGCCGGTTTGGTGCCGCCGGTGGCGGTATCTCCTTTAACGCCCGGAGGGGTTTCAACGACCTTCAGCTCCACTTTCGGAGGGGGCTGGACTGAGATGGGATTGCCTTCGTAAAAGGTCATATAGACTTCCGTATCATCTTTCAGATAAGGAAGAGATCCTTCCACCTGATCCAAGGGGAGATGAAACTGTTCATAGGATTCATTATCCATGAAAACAGCGTTGTCACTATCTTTATACAAATATTGGCAGCGTTTGTTACTGACATCGGCGAATTCAAACGATTCCCCGGCCAGAAAAGTCTTATCCAGGGTGGAGCCGTTGATCAGGTTTTTTAATTTGGTGCGCATGACCGGTTTGCGCTGCTGTTTGCGGTTAAACTGGTTCCAGACCACCAGATAAGGGCTTCCGTTTATTTTGACCACGACGCCGGTGCGGATATCGGTAAGATTACCCATAGTTGTAATGGTTGGGGTTAAAAAGCACGATCATTATAGAAGAACCGCCTAGTCCTGTTCAATAGATTCGCGCACAATATCAAGAATCGCTTCATGAATCTCGGTTCCGTTGCTGACCAGGATATTTTTATCGCCGGGTTTCCAGTCTTTTCCACTGAAATCCGTGGCTTTTCCGCCCGCCTCCCGCACCAGAAGGGCGCCGGCCGCCAGATCCCATAAAGGCAGTTTGTTCATTAAATACGCTTCCACGACCCCTTTGGCCACCAGCGCCATCTCCGCGCCGGCGGACCGCAGGCGCGACGCGTCGCGCGAAGCGGTTTTTAACTTCACCACATAATGTTCCGCCTGCTCAATGGCATCGGGCGCGGCCGCATGGCAATACAAAAGCATCGATTTTTCCAGTTCATCGGTTTTGGATACGTGGATGGGTTCACCGTTTTTAAAGGCACCGCCGTTTTTAGAGGCCCAATACAGGTTGTCTGTAAGCGGTTCATAAATCACTGACACCACCGGTTTCTTATTTTGAAGTAAGCAGATGGACGTGCAGAAAAAGGGGATTTCAAACGAATAGTTTTTTGTGCCGTCGAGTGGGTCGAGCACCCATACCCATTTATTGTCCGGATTGTCAGACGTACCTTCTTCACCGATGATTCCGTGGGCAGGAAAGGCTTTTCGGATCCCATCGGCATAAAGCGCCTCTACTTTCTTATCCACTTCCGTTACAAAATCATGCGGCCCTTTAAGCTCG
>JAFGCR010000016.1 GCA_016932495.1 Candidatus Peregrinibacteria bacterium | reverse complement strand
TGATGTCACATAATTCGGGTGAAAAATGTTCACGGACTACACCTCCTTTTTTACCAGTAGTCTTATATTCCCTAAACCATTCCGGATATTCTTTGCGATATACTTCAGCCCTTCTTTTAGTAGTGTCATTGGCCACGTTCAATTCATCAGCCAGCCCCCCATTCGTCAGCCAGCCTTCGGGGGCTGTTTCGTATTCATTTATTTTTGTACGAATGATGTCACATAATTCGGGTGAAAAATGTTCATTAATATTATAGACTACGAACCATTGCGGATGGGTTTGCCGATAAGGTTGTATCAACTTTTGAATAGTTGTCCAATCGACATCAAGTCCTTTTGCCAAAGTGCTATTCGTCAGCCAGCCTTCGGGGGCTGTTTCGTATTCATTGATCCTTGCACGAATTATATTGCATAGCTCAGGGGAATAATGCTCACGAATGTGACCCATTTTATGCTTATATTCCCTAAACCATTCAGAATTGGTTTGACGGTATTTATTTGCTATTTTTTTAGTCAAAGTATAACTTACCTCCAATTCATTTGCCAAAGCGCTATTCGTCATCCAGCCTTCGGGGGCTGTTTCGTATTCATTGATCCTTGCACGAATAATGTCACATAATTCAGGTGAGTAATGTACAAATGCCTCGTAACTTTTACCAGTCCTCAATCTATATCTTGCAGACCATTCAGGATTCGTTTCATGGTATTTATTTGCTATTTTTTTAGTCAAAGTATCACTTACCTCCAATTCATTTACCAAAGCGCTATTCGTCATCCAGCCTTCGGGGGCTATTTCGTATTCATTGATCCTTGCACGAATAATGTCACATAATTCGGGTGAAAAGTGTTCATATGACCCACGACCTCTGCCTGTCCCAAACCTATATCTTACAAACCATTCTGGGTGCTCTTCACGATACTCTTTCGCCATTCTTTTGACTACTCTGTGGGTTACTCCTATTTCCCGCGCAAGAGCAGAGTTCGTCATCCATCCCTCAGGAGCGTCCGGTACTTCTTCTGGGGGTTCTTCTGGTTGTATATGTTCAGGTCGGCTTCTCAGCAAATCTTCAAGTCTTGCTTGCCATTTTTCAGGCTCGCACCAAATTAAATCAGCTACTATGCCCTGGCTACTTAAATCCTTTAATTCATTTTTTCGCAATCGATAGTATCGCTCAATATTTTCACTTTCATAGATAATAAAGGTTTTATTTCTTTCTTCATCACAAACCAGGATAGCTTTTTGAATTTCAGTTATTACAATGGCACGATAGCTTAATGTCCGCATCATATTTGGCACATTAATACCTTCCATAAAAATGCAATTACTCAAATCCAACCCCATTCTTTCCAATACTTCAATTGCCAAACGTGTTCGAGGAAAAACACGGGGTGGTACAAATTCGCTTTCTCCGCTTCTGGGTTCTTGGGTTTCAGGTGGTAAAAATATCTCATTCCTTTTTTCAAATTCAATTGGAACAGGCAATTCATCTTCTTGTGGATTTCTTAGGGGCGGAAACCTCCTCTCTAATTCTTCTTCAAGCATCAATCGTGTTATCCTTCTCCTCCCGCTTTTTACCAAATCAAAGCCCAAATCTTCCGCCAATTTAGAAAGTAGAGCAGAGGTGTTTGTAATTAATTCCGCAATTCTAGTCCTAACCTGATTTCTTAGCTCCTGCGTGTTGGCGGCCCCAATTAGAAATCGTATTTCTGAAACCTCTGATTGATAAGATGGATTTACCATATTTGGGATACAGGTTTATTATTTTAATGAAAATCTTTTATTTGTCAAAACATCATCTATAAACAGAAAATCTGATTAACTATTCTGGAAATTTTTCCGGATGTCTGCACAAATCCAATCTGCTATACTGCGCATATGCGGAAAAAACAGATCAATGTCGGCGTCATCACCCTTGGCTGTCCCAAAAACATAGCGGACACGGAAAGCCTGCTGGCCGAATTCCCTGAAAACATCCGCCTGACAGACGTTGATAAGGCTGATATTGTTCTGCTTAATACCTGCGCCTTTTTAGGGAAAGCCCGTGACGAAGCGTATGAAAAACTGGCGGCCCTGAAGGGCAGAAAAGTGATTTTGACGGGCTGTCTCACCAGCCTCCTCAAAAAAGATATATTTAAAAAATATCCGCATCTTTACGCGGTCGTGAGCGGTTTCCATTATCCGGAGATCTCCCTTATTCTCAACGAAGTGGCTGACGGAAAGAAGATCTATGCCGTCAGCCCTGAACCCGCTCACTATGTAGATATGCCCGGCAAATGGCTTATCACTCCCCCTTCTTACGCTTATGTAAAGATCGCGGAGGGATGCAACAATGCCTGTCGTTTCTGCCTGATCCCGAAACTGAAAGGTAAATACCGGAGCCGGCCCGAAAAATCCATTCTTGACGAAATAAAATCCCTTATAAAACTCGGCGTGAAGGAAATCATCTTAATCGCGCAGGACTGCGGTTATTATGGGGCCGATCTGTATAAAAAGAAAAAGCTTGCCGGCCTTCTGAAAAAAATAACCGCTCTGAAAGGTGATTTCTGGGTACGGGTGCTTTATGTTTATCCTGAACGGCTGGATAAAGAACTCCTTTCTGTTATCAAAAATTCCCCGAAAATCGCCAAGTACCTTGATATCCCCCTTCAGCACGGAGATCCTGACATTCTTAAAGCCATGCGCCGCCCTTATGACATAGCCCGCACACTCCAGGTCATCAGCCGTATCCGAGAAGCCATTCCGGACATCACCCTAAGGACCAGCCTGATCGTCGGATTCCCCGGGGAAACGGACCGGCATTTCAAAAACTTGATGACTTTTTTAAAGACCATCCATTTTGACCATGTGGGTGTTTTTGAGTATTCAAGAGAAAAAGGAACGGACGCCTATTCGCTGAAGGGACAGATCCCTGAGCGTGTTAAAAAGGAACGGAGGAAAAAGGCCATGCTCCTTCAGCAGGAAATCTCATTCCGGAAAAACAGAGCCCTGGCGGGCCAGACCCAAAGAGCGCTTATTGAACAATATGACCCTGATAAAAAATGTTATAATGGCCGCACTATGCGATTCGCGCCGGAAATCGACGGCGTGGTCTGCATCCGGTCCGAAAAGCCCCTTGCGCTGAACCAATTCCACACGGTCAGGATCACGAAGGCCGACCCCTATGATCTATGGGGGCATGCTGAATGAGACCGTGCCAAAAAAGACTGAATTTGTTATATTTTAAACAGCGTCTTCCAATCTTTACCCCCTTCCAAATGGCAAAACCTTTTAAAAACGCCGGAACGATCTGCATAGTCCTCAGTATCATTGCTCTTATCGGCATTCTTGCGGGCATTAACTATCAGATGCCCCTCCTCACCATGTTCGGTTTACTGCCCACGGTTATTTACGAAGTCTACCGGACGGAAGGTGAATCGACCAAGTGGGCCTCCCGGGGACTTTTGGCGGTCTATGTTCTGGAGATCATCTTTATTTTTAAAAACATCAGCTTCAATGTGGCGGACTTTCTGGAAAAGTCGGAAGAATATGTAAAAGGGTATCAGGTCCCTCTTGGTGACATCAAAGTGGTCGCGCCGGCGCTCATGGCCATCCTGGCCATCGTCCTTTTTACCAAAACCCGCGGCCGTTATACCAAATGGCTTTCCGTCATCATCATTATCACCTCCTTTGCCATTGTTTACAGCCTGGATCCGGAAATCTTTAAGACCTTCCTTAAATTAGGGGTCAATGAAGCCATCGACCAGCTGAATTAAGACCGTTTAGCCCTCCATCGTTTCCAGCTTTCCCCTAAATCTTCGTAGTCTTTGAATTCCCTCCCGACGTCTTCCAGCCTTAAGGCGGTTTTTAAACCGGTTTTAAGGGTCAGCAGGGAATGTTCTTTATGGGGGTAATAAAGCCGGTTTGCGATATCAGGAAACATGGCGATCTCGCCCCTTCTGACCCGGCCGAGAAAATCAGGCATGGCATTCATGGTCTGCCCCAGGAATTCAGGGAAAGGATCATCGCTGGCCTCGTATTTATCGCGGTACATGATCTCCCTGGGGGTAAATCCGAAATCGCGCCTCTCAAAATCAATCGGTGGCGTGGTGCGGGAAATCGTTTCGCTGACCCAGAAATGAAGCGGGTGCTTTTTCAGCAAATCCGGAAGGATTCTGGATTTCAGGATATTACTGCAAATAATCTGCGTTTCATTGGAATCCAAAGCGAATTTCAGCACCCGCCTGGAATGCCGGACGGCCCGCTCACGCAGGTCCACGCCGATCGAAAGCCGTTCACTGATCCTTTGGCGCCGGGCCGCGATGGCCATCGCCAGTGTTAAAATACCGGTCCCCGACCCCCAGTCCACCCCCACAAAACGGCCATTAGCCTTAAAACGGTCCGCAAAGGCGATCTCTTTAAAAATCGCCGCGGTCTGCCGGCTGTCCGCCAGGCACCTGACAGGAAAATCATCACTTCCCTCCCCCGCCATATCCACCCCGTACTGCTGAACAATCAAAGGGTTGGCTTGAGAGGATTTTCTCCGGGCAATGGCCCGATGGATCTTCCCGCGCATGACCGCGATATCCGCAGGCGCCACTTCCAGATAAGCCGCCAGATATTTGATGGCTAGGTTCATCACCAACTCATTCACTTCCGTGCGGTCTGCCTCAAAATCAAGCTTCGGGTCTGAAAGAGCGTCGACATCAGACTGAATCGGCCTATCATTAAAATAATCTTCTAACGGTTTCATAAATCTAGGAAATGATTATACTTAATCTTGTTTTTTTGTCAAAAATTTTGATACAATAGAAATGAACCCTAACCCAACCATCATGCCTGAACTGCACCCAGACATGACTCTCCGCCAGGTTCTTGAGATCAAACCCCATGCCAAAGACCTCCTATTTGAGTATGGCCTGCTTTCAGAGAACCGGAGCGTCGAATCTATGGAAACCGTGCGTGAAGCCTGTACGGCCCATGGAATAACGGGTAAAAAAATAGAGGAACTGGTGGAGAAGCTGAAAACATTGTAAGGACACAGGACTAAGAACACAGAACTCAGCTGGATTTGGCTGTATCCTGTGTCCTGTTTTCTGAGTCCTAATTATTATAACAAACTCCATGCCGCGATCAGCGGAGCGATCAGAAGGGCGATCATATTGATCACCTTGATCAGCGCGTTCAGGGCCGGGCCGGACGTGTCTTTGTAAGGGTCGCCGACCGTATCGCCCACCACCGCGGCCTTATGGGCTTCGGACCCTTTGCCACCATAATGGCCGTCTTCGATGTATTTTTTGGCGTTGTCCCAGGTAGCGCCCCCGTTACACATAGAGATAGCCAACAGCAAACCGGAAGCAATCACGCCGATCAGCATCCCGCCGAGAGACTTAGGACCGAGAATAAAGCCGACCAGCACCGGGGAAAGGACAGCGATGAGCGCCGGAACGATCATTTCCAGAAGCGCGGCTTTGGTTACGATATCCACACATTTCTTGTATTCAGGCTTTCCTTTTCCTTCCATGATCCCCTTGATCTCTTTAAACTGGCGGCGGACCTCTTCTACCACTGAATGAGCCGTTCGGCCCACCGCTTTCATGGTGACCGATGAAAAAAGGAACGGGATCAGCGCGCCGATGAACAAGCCGACCAATACCTGATGGTCGGTCAGGTCAAAGATCAGGCGTTTGCCGGACTGAAGCAATGCCCCGTTGTAATCCTGAAAAAGGACCAGGGCGGCCAGCGCCGCGGAACCGATGGCGTAGCCTTTGGTCACGGCCTTGGTGGTGTTGCCGACCGCGTCCAGCGCGTCGGTCACTTTGCGGACCTTGGCGTCCAGATGGGACATCTCTGCGATCCCGCCGGCGTTATCGGTAATGGGACCATAAGAATCCATCGCAATGATCATACCCGTGGTGGAGAGCATAGACACCGCGGCGATCGCAATGCCGTATAGTCCGCCAAAGTAGAAAGCGGTCATCATAGCGGCCACGATCACTAAAAGCGGAAAGAAGGTGCTTTCCATCCCCATGGACAGGCCGATGATGATATTGGTGCCGGCACCGGTTTCGGACGCCTTGGCGGTTTCACGGACCGGGCGGTATTTGGTGGCCGTATAGTATTCGGTAATAATGATCAGAAGCACGGTCACCGCGGCGCCCACAAATGTGGTCAGGAACAAGCCCATCGGATTGGCGCTTGACGGGATCATCACCATCGTAGCGATGTAAAAACCGATGAGCGATAAGACCTGCGTCACGGCCATCCCTTTATAAAGCGCGGCCATGATGCCGGTCTTTTTCTTAGTTTTAATAAAATTCGAACCGATAATCGTGGCGACCACGGCTACTGCCCCCAAAACGAGTGGATAAAAGATAAATGTCATCGAAAATCCTTCCGCCACCGCTAAAATCATAGCGGCGATCAGGGTCACGGCGTACGTTTCAAACAGATCCGCCCCCATGCCGGCGCAGTCGCCGACATTATCCCCTACATTATCGGCGATCGTTGCGGGATTCCGCGGGTCGTCTTCCGGAATGCCGGCCTCCACCTTCCCTACCAGATCCGCACCCACATCCGCCGCTTTGGTATAGATCCCTCCGCCCACACGGGCGAACAGGGAGATGAGTGAAGCGCCAAACCCGAAACCGATGAGAAGATGCGGGATCTCCATGGATTCGATCCCCATATAATGGAAAAAAAGGAAAAGCCCGCTCACACCCGCCAGCGATAAGCCGACCACTGCGAGTCCGTTCACCGAACCGCCCTGAAAGGCAACGGTCAGCGCCTGGCTTAAGCCTTTTTTGGCCGCGGCGGCGGTGCGCACATTAGCGCGGACAGACACGTTCATCCCCGTATAACCGGCAACGGCGGAAAGCAGCGCTCCGAAAAGAAAGGCAATGCCGATATTAAGCTCCAGAGCCCAGCTTAAAATGCCGAACAAAATAACCGCAAAGACCGCGATGGTCTTGAACTGCCGGTTCATATAAGCCATAGCCCCCTCCTGGATGGCCTTGGAGATCTCCTGCATTTTGGGAGTCCCGCTGTCCTCTTTCATTACCCGGTACGTGTTGTAGCCCGCGTACGCAAGGCTTAAAACTCCTATAACTAAAGAAAGGTATAAGGTGATCATGATTATCGAGAATTAAGATTAATAAATAATTAATTTTAGTCTTAAACGGTAAGTCGTAAGTCTTAAGCTGCGCTCTTAGGGCAGGCTTATAGCTTATGACTTAAGACTTTTTTTAGTTTTCTTCGTCGCTTTGCGGGTCTTCTTCCGCTTAGCCGTCTTTTTTTTGGGAGAGAGCTTGCGTTTGGCAAAACCGATATTTTCTTTAGCGGCCACTGCCTTTTTAGCCACTTTCTTTTCAACGGATACGGCTTTATTTTTCACTTCCCCCGCCTTTTCTTTAGCCAGTTCCGCGAAATCTTCAAACTTTTCCTGGACCTGGGAGGCAATATCATACCCTTTTTCTTCGGCCGCATCCAGAAAAGAACGTATTTTTTCCTGCGAGAGCTCTAAAAACGCCGTGACCTGTTCATGTTCCGACAGGCCTTTTAACTCCCCCCACGCTTCTTCGCCCGCGCTCTTAAACGCCTCGCCCAGTGTCCTTAAGCCATCCGTGCCGGATTTTGAACTGCTTTTAACAAGCTCTTTGCGGAGCTCTTCGCCTTTTTTAGGGGCAAACAGCATTCCGAAAGTCAGGCCGCTTATCAGCCCTACGATGTATCGTCCGAGTTTCATAATATTTTGGTTTAAATTTTATCGTATTCAATGTAGCAAAATTGAGGGGTAGGTGCAATTTAATTTATACTACGAAATGACGAAGTGACGAAATGACATTGAAATTTTTGTCATAACGTCATATTGTCATTTCGTTGTATTATGTTAAAAAAGATCCGACAGCATCGCTACTTCCCCCATCTTTTCGGGCTCGTCGTCCTGCTTTTGGCTGCCCTGCTTTTCTTTCTATTCACCAATCGGGCGTATTCAGGCTCCGCGATTATTGACGTGCATGAGCACATCCAGAACCTTAAAAAAGCCGAGGAACTGAAAAACGTGATGGAGCGAACTGGTATTGATAAAACAGTATTACTCCCCTCCCCGTGGGAAACGCTGACTTTAAACGGCAGTCCCTCTTTCACCCGTCACGAGGAGAATATGGATGAGATCCTGAAAATCGCCGAAACGTATCCCGACCATTTCATCCCCCTCTGCACCGTCAGCCCCATGGACAGCAATGCGCTCCAGCTGTTTCAGGATTGCCACGAACGTGGGGGAAAGGGTTTAAAACTCTACAACGGTCATTCTTATTATTACGATATCTTTAAGCTTCCGCTCGACACCGCGCGCATGAAACCCGTGTACGCCTACGCCGAGCGTAACCATCTGCCCATCCTCTATCACATCAACCTTAAAAAATACGGAAAAGAACTGGAAAACATTCTGCAGGAATTCCCGGATCTGGTCATCGACGTTCCCCATTACATGGTCTCGAGCATCGAGATCGATGAGGTGAAGAAGATGTTCGATACTTACCCCAATCTGTACACCGACATCAGTTTCGGCTCGCCCCAGTTCTTTGCCGCGGGCTTTCGGCGGATCAGCGGGAATATCGAAAAATACCGTGAATTCTTTCATCAGTATCCCGACCGCGTCCTTTTCGGCACTGATATGGTCATCACCGACGCGGATAAAAAAGACGAGGCATTTATGGAGGCCACCATCCAGTGCTACCGCGACTTACTGGAAAAAAAGCGGTTTACCTGTGAACCGGTAAATGACTACTACAAAGGCATCGCGGAGACCAATCGGCAGATCTACGAAGACTGCGAACCTAAAAGCGGAGACTTCTGTAAGACCAAGCTGGAAAAGATGAATTCCTATAACCGCTGGGATGAGGAAACGAAAGTATTAAACGGCCTGAATCTGGATTCGGACATCCTGAAAAAGGTGTACAGCGAAAACCCGGAGCGGTGGCTTAAGGGGAATGGGGAATAAGTCCTATGTCCTCAGAAACTTTATCTCTTTTTGACCGCTTTTTTTGACAAATAATACCAACGGAGGATAATTTATCTGCTGACTTGCCACATTTGGCTGGTTAAGATCCTGATATCCAGGATAAGTGGCTGGCCTGAAACAATAGGAGGTGAATATGCTGTTTGGGAACCCCCCTGACCAGATGCTGGCGGAAAAACAGTGTGACTGCGAGCATACGTTCATCAGCGAGATCCGCAAGGAAGATATAGCGGGCGCCGGAGAAGCGCCTTGTATCGTCCGGTTCCGGATCCAATTCTGTGAAAAATGCAAGCGGGTGCGCAAGCGGATTCCGCTGGTCCATTAGCAAGTCACCCCCCATCGCCAACCGGCGGTGGGGTCTTTTTAATCCTCCGTAAACTCAAACACCCGCTCACCTATATATACCTTATCCCCTTCCTGCGCCCCCATGCGCTCCAGCTCTTTTTTAATGCCCACCTTTTTCCACACGTCCTGCATCCGGACGATCGCGCCGCGCTTGCTCATATCGGTCATCACGGCCATCTGCTCGATGCGCCGGCCGGTCACGCGGAAACCGTTTTCTTCTTTCTGAATGTCGAACTGGCGGATATCGGGGATATCTAAATGTGGTTTAAATACCTTGTGTTTATCCTGCATGCGGGATTTGCGAATCCCGCCTTCGGTGATACGACGGTGTTTTTTAACCTCATCCTTCAGGCGATACAGGAACGTATCGATCCCCTCACCTGTTACGGCGGAGATGAAGAGGGGTTTTTTGGATTTGAAAATCTTTTTCGTTTCCTCGATGATCTCCGGAATCGTGGCATCGATTTTGTTGGCGACGAGGACCTGGGGTTTTTTGGCGAGCTCTTTGCTGAACAGCTTTAATTCCTCGTTCAGCTTCTGGTAATCGGTTTTCAGGTCGTCGCGGGTGATGTCGAGGAGGTGGACGAGGATCTTACAGCGTTCGATATGTTTTAAAAACTCGATGCCCAGCCCCTTCCCTTTATGCGCCCCTTCAATAAGGCCGGGGATGTCGGCCACCACGAAGTCCGTGTCATCCACTTTTACTACACCAAGGTGCGGGACCAGGGTGGTGAAGGGGTAATCCGCGATCTTGGGGCGGGCGTTACTGATGCGGGCAATGAGGGTGGATTTCCCCACGCTGGGGTAGCCCATGATGGCCACGTCCGCGATGAGCTTAAGTTTGAGTTTTAACTCTTTTTTTTCGCCCGGCTCACCGAGTTCCGCGAAATCCGGCGCCTGGCGCACCGACGTGGTGAAACCGGTATTGCCTTTACCGCCCAATCCCCCTCTGGCCGCGATGATAGTCTGGCCGTGCTCAGTCAGATCGGCTAAAAGTTTTTCTCCTTCATAAATCAACGTACCGACCGGCACTTTTAATACCGCATCCTCACCATGATGCCCGGTCATATTCTGCCCAAGTCCCATTTCGCCCCCCCCTGCCTTGTAATGTTTTTTACCTAAAAAATGTGCCAGCGTGTTCAGATTTTCATCGGCCTGTAAAACCACATTGCCTCCGTCACCCCCGTTTCCGCCGTCCGGACCGCCTTTGGGAATGTATTTTTCACGACGGAAACTGGCGGATCCGTTCCCGCCGTCACCGGCTTTTACAAAGATGTCGGCTTCGTCTGCGAAATGCATGATTTATTATTGAAGATTGAAGATTAAAAATTGAAGATTCATTTTCAATAGCGAAGCGTTTCAATCTTCAATTTTCAATACGATAGTATTTAACCCTGTATCACCCAAGAAATCAAACAAAACGGATAAAAATTTGACATCTGGCAAATTAGATTATATCATGTCATCCATTTTTTAACATCATAACCTAATAATTATGCCTACACCCTCTGAAGAATCCAATACCCCAACCGCCCCTGAAGCGGAACGGCCTTTAGAAGACCTGCTGGACGATTTTGTGGAAGCTGCTGAGCAGTTTAAACGGGGAGTTCTTGAATTAAAAGCACTTGATGACGCTGAACGGGCCATGGTGGAAAACTTTATCCGGGAAGGCCGGATGGTTTTTGACGGCTTTCTGAATTCTTTAAAACCAGCTGATGAATCCGCTGAAAGCTAATCATCTGAAATCGACTCAAAAAATGGCCTGTCTTACAGAGCGGGTCATTTTTTTGTGGTTTACTTTATCACCGAAAAAACCTACAATATCCATCGAAAATTAATCAAAAAATCATGAACCGAACTCAACTCACGACGTCGGCTGACCTCACCCGAGAGGAAGTCGATTTTTTTATCAAAGAAGCGGAGAATCTGCGTACCCAGCGCACCAAAGACCTGGACGGGGTGATCGTGGCGTCCCTCTTTTTTGAGCCCAGCACCCGCACCCGCCTGAGCTTTGAATCGGCGGTGCACCGGCTGGGAGGCCGCCTCATCACCGTGGCCAATGCCAGCTCGACTTCCATGAAAAAAGGGGAAGCGCTGAACGACACCATCCGTGTGATCGAAAAATACGCCGATATTCTGGTGATGCGGCACCCCAAGGAAGGCTCGGCGGCGGAAGCCATCCAGCACACAGATAAACCATTCTTAAACGGAGGAGACGGAGCGAATCAGCATCCTACCCAGGCGCTCCTGGACATGTACACCATCCAGCGGGAATGCGGCGGCATCGACGGGAAGACCATCGGATTCGTGGGCGACCTCAAGTTCGGCCGGACGGTCCACTCGCTCCTTTACCTGCTGGCGCTTTACGATGTTAAAAAGATCATCTTCATCAGCCCCACCCAGCTCAAGATCCCGAATTTCTATCTGGACATGCTGGAAGAAAAGGGAATCGAATACATCGAAGACAGCGAACTGAATAAGCACGTGCCGGAAATGGATATCCTTTATATGACCCGCATCCAGCAGGAACGGTTTGAGAACCTGGAGGAATACTACTTTTTAAAAGGCTCTTATATCCTCACATCGGATGTCGTACGGCTGGGGAAACCGAGCATGCGCGTCATGCACCCCCTCCCCCGCGTGGACGAGATCACCATGGAAGTGGATGGGATGGAACAGGCCGCCTACTTCCGTCAGTCTGAAAACGGCATCTATATGCGCATGGCGCTTTTAAAAACGCTGTGGAATAACTATAATAAATAATAAGTGTCTCGTGCCTAGTGACTCGTGACTCGCGAGACACAAGACCCGAGACACGAGACGCTATATGAGTAAACTTTTAATCAAAAACGGCCGGCTACTGGACCCGGAAAGCGGATGCGATCAGGTGGCCGATATTCTTATTGAGGACGGAAAGATCTATGAGATCGACCCAGTCACTCCGTCACTGGACGCCGAGGCGGTGGATGCCGGCGGAAAACTGGTGATCCCCGGAGTCATCGACCTGCATGTCCATTTAAGGGATCTGGAACAGGCGTATAAGGAAACCATTGAAACGGGAACGGCGGCCGCGCTGCACGGCGGCGTGACGACGGTTTTTACTATGCCCAACACCCAGCCCAAACTGGACTGCGCGGAACGGATAAAGGAATACCTGGAACTTATCCGCCAGAGCGCTAAAGTGCATGTGCATGTGGTCGCCGCCATCAGCAAAGGGCTTAAAGGGGAAATGCTTGCTGAACTGGAAGCTTACCCCGACCTCTCGGTATGGTTTATCACCGACGATGGATTTGATATTGATGATGAAGCGCTTTTAGAAAAAGCATACGCCAAAGCTAAAGGCCTTGGTCTGACGCTGATGACTCACCCTGAGATGCACAGTATCGCGCCGGACGGCGTAGTGAATGAGGGAAAAATCAGTCAGCAACTAGGTGTTCCCGGCCAGCCGAATGAAAAAGAATACAAGGCAGTAGAACGCGGCATACGCCTCGCCAAAAAAACCGGAGCGCGCGCCCATTTTACCCACCTGAGCGCCAAAGAATCCATTGAACTCATCCGCCAGGCTAAAAAGGAAACGGATCTGATCACCTGCGACGCCACCCCTCATCATTTTTCGCTGACAGAAGATCTGGTGCTTACTAAAGGGGGTCTGGCCAAAGTCAATCCCCCGCTTCGCACCGAAGCGGACCGGCAGGCTGTTATCGAAGGGATTAAAGACGGAACGGTGGATGCGATTGTCACGGACCACGCCCCACACAGCATGGAAGAGAAGGATACGGACATCAAACAGGCGGCATTCGGTTTTTCCGAAGTGGAACTTCTCATCCCCACAACTCTGAATGAACTTTATCACAAACAGGGAATGAAGCTGATGGATGTAATAAAACTAATCACTTTCAACCCCGCCAGACTGGCTAAACTGGAAAGCGGCCGCATCCGGACCGGCGCGCCGGCCGATTTAACCATCATTGATCTGGATCTGGAGAAAAAGGTCAGTCAGGAAGACATGGTCTCTAAGGGCAAAAACACTCCGTTTGACGGGATGATGTTAAAGGGCTGGCCCGTGATGACGGTGTTTGAAGGAGAGGTGTATAAGGCTTAGACCCCCTCCGTCACTTCGTGTCGACTCCCCCTTATCCAAGGGGGAGATTTTTGTAGTTAGATTGATTTACTGCAAAAAATCTCCCCCTCAAGCGAGGGGGAGCATCTCCGCTTTGCGGAGAGAGGGGGTCTAAGCCTTGATTTTCCCTCTTAAGTCTGCTATAATTGTAGGATTTATATCGAAAAACAAAAAACAAATGAACCATCACGATATCCATGAAATCGTTTCTCAGATTTCCCAGTCGCTGGATTGCCCTGAATGTGGCTCAAAGATCCTTCCCCACAACATCGAGATCACGGATATCATCGGTGATGACTGCATGTTTGATGTGGTCTGCGACCGCTGTAAAACCGAGATGACCCTTTCCGCCCACATTGAAAAAACCGTGGCGGAAGAAGCCATGTTCCACAACCAGTCTTCCCAGATCATTCATGACCAATGCGTGGATGAGCCCGTGACCGCCGAAGAAATAAAGATGATAAGAGAAGAGCTGGCCAATTTTTCCGGCAGCTTTATCGAAACGTTTTGCCGTTAAGCTCTTATCCATATCTGCGCCCATGAACGATCTCGTTCGTGGGCGTTTTTATATGCAAAAAATGAAAACACCTGACATTTGACAATTGACATTTGACTTTTTAGATCCTTGTCAAATGTTAAATGTCACATGTTAAATGTAATTAGTGGATGCCGGCTTCTTTTATGATCGCGTTGGTATCGTAAAGGAGCTGGCGGTCGTTTTTTAAAAGGTTCTGTACTTTGGAAATGGCGTGCATCACGGTGGTGTGGTTCCGGTTGCCGAGTGACTGGCCGATCTTGGCCAGTGACATCCTGAGCCTGGTCTTGGCCAGATACATGATCAGCTGGCGCGGGATGAGGACTTCCTTATTGCGGGATTCTCCCAGCACCTCACTTTTGGGGATGGTGTAGTATTCGGAAACATAATCCGTGAGCTGATCCATGGTGACGGCCTGGCGGGGGGTGGGATCGTCTTTGATGAACCCAACCATCTTTACTTCTTTTTTGGAACGTTTGATGATCTCTGAAACCGATTTAATGGTAGGGGCGGTGTGTTCCAGTTCGTATTCGGCAATCACCTGATTGAGCACGCCGATCAGGGCGCGCACAGAGTTGTCGATATTGAACGCGATGAATTCCAGGACCTGGTCATTAATAAACACCTGAGCTTCCTGACATTTGTTTTTAAGGATGACAAGCCGGCTTTCGTAATCCGGCATCTTCACATCCACGCTCATCCCGGACTCAAAACGGGAGACCAGACGGTCGGAAAGGAGGGTGAGCTCATGGGGCGGCCGGTCGGAACTGATGACCACCTGCTTGCCGGCCTCATAAAGGGTGTTGAAGGTGTGGAAAAACTCTTCCTGCGTGCGGTCTTTGTTCGCGATGAACTGGATGTCGTCGATGATGAACACATCGACTTTACGGTATTTGTTGCGGAACTTGTTCATATTTCCCGACTTGATCCCGCTGATCAGCTCATTGGTGAAATCTTCGGTGGTGGTGTAGACCACGACTTTATTGGGGTCGTTCCTTAAAACCTCTCGGCCGATCGACTGGAGCAGATGGGTCTTCCCCAACCCCACCCCCCCGTAAATAAAGAGCGGATTGTAATTCTGGCCCGGATATTTGGAGACCGTCATGGAGGCGGCGTGGGCCAGCCGGTTTTCGGGCGCCACCACGAAGGTGTCCAGCGAATAGCGCGGATTGAACATTTTGGAGACCACTCCCCCCTTCAGTTTCATCTCCTGTTTATTGGGAAGTTTGCGGGATTCTTTTTCGGGGAAATGGCTTAAGAGGTCGATGACCCGCGGGTCACTTTCGGATAAAGTAAGATCGACTTCGTAAGCGATCTGTTTTACGGACGGATCATGGTCCTGGGCCGCTTTTAATGTTTTGCCGGCATAATTCTGCGCGTGCCAGTTCAAAAAAACCGGTAAAGGGAGGCCAATCGTCAAAAGGCCATCCTCAGATGAAAGAAGGGCTGTGTTTTTAAACCAGGTGATCACATTCGCGCGATTGATGTCTTTTTCCAGATCTCTGATGATGGCGAGCCATAGATCTTTTAGGTTCATAGAAAGAAAAAGATTAAAAAAACACAGGACATTAAAAACCGGAGGACGGCACAGAAAGCCGTCGGGATTTTTTTTACTTTTTATATTCCGGAAAACAAATTCACTATCGTTTTGGGCTTTTAATATTAAAGGGTCTTTTTCATTTTTCAAGTCAGTTCCGTTGACGGAATTCAGATGACGTGGTGGTAAAATATGAGAGGTAAAAAAAACCGCTTATCCAAGCCATCGGCTTATTTCAAAAAGAGATTGCGGACTTTTTTAAAACCTTATCCGATTACCAAAAATCCGAATATCGAAATCCGAAATACGAAACAAATTCTAAATTCAAATGTCAAATGTCTCAAACGTTTTGTACATTCGGGTTTCGGACATTCAGTATTATTTCGGATTTCGTGCTTCGGATTTCGGATTTACTGAAAAAGATTCACAATATCATTCCAAGTGATAAACAGGATGAGGAGCATTAAAAGCGCGAAGCCGACGGTGTGGACCACGGCCTCCATCTTGGCGTTGGCGCGGCGGCGGGTGATGACCTCGAAGATGATGAACAGGAAACGGCCGCCATCCAGCGCGGGAAACGGCATGATATTGATGACCCCCAGGGAAATGGAAAGTAAAGCGGTGAACTGGACCAGCGCCATAAAGCCCTGCTGGGTAAAGGTATGGGTGAGCTTGGCGATGCCCACCGGCCCGGCCACCCCTTCGGGCACCTTGAACCTGGCCACCACACTGACCACTACTGTACCGATCATCTTCACTGTGAGGACGGATAATCGGCCGATCTCCTGCACCGCTTTGACCGGCGCCTGATAAAACGGATAGCGCACTTCCTTTACCTCCCGCACATAATTTTCTGTTGAAATGGTCATGCCCACCTTACCTGCTTCGTCCGCCCTGACTTCCAGGGTCTTCTCCAGGCTATTTCTTATATATAGGATGGTGGCCAGCGCGTTGGGCTTGATGACCTGACTTAAATCCATATTTTCCGTCACCTCCACGCCGTTGACCGACAGGATGTAATCCCCCGCCCTGAGACCGGTCGCGGAAAGGGGCATCCCTTCTTCCACTTCATGGACATATAAAATGGTCTGCGCCTCGACAATGCCGGATTCAATCCCTCTCTGCACATCTTCCTGAGTCACCAGAAACGGTTTCATCCCCACCATAAAACCGATGGTGATCAGCACCCAGGCCAGCACAAAATTCATAAAAACGCCCGCCACGATGACGGATGTCCGCTGAGCGATGCTTTTGCTGGCAAAACTTTTTTTATCTTTTAAGATTTTTGGATCCACACTGTCTTCTCCGAACAGGCGGACAAAACCGCCGAATGGCACCCAGTTTAAAGAATAGACCGTGCCCTTTTTATCTTTGAAAAGGGTCTTGGCGCGCGGCGGCATACCGATGCCGAACTCCTCCACTTTAATACCTGCCCGGCGGGCCATGGTAAAATGCCCCCATTCGTGAACCAGAACGAGGATTGAGAAGATGATGATGAAGGCGAGAATGGCAACTATTATCATAATTAATTTTTAGGACACAGAACTCAGAACACAGGATTCTGAAGGCGCGATTAATCAATCGCGCCGGCGCGGATTGTTATCCGCGCCTTCAGATTTTCGTTTCCTGAGTCCTTTATATATTATACAGTCATCACATCCTGCTCCTTCTTTTTTGCCGCCTCTTCCACTTTTTTATTGAATTCATCCACTTTTTCCTGAACGTTTTTTTCTTTCCCTTTCAGTTCATCTTCGCCGATTTCCATTTCCTTCAGCTGTCCAAGCGCTTCGTGGCGGGCGTTCCGGATGGAAATGCGGGAATCCTCCGCGTATTTGTGGACGAGTTTGACCAGTTCCCTGCGCCGTTCTTCCGTCAGCGGCGGCAGGTTCAGGCGGATGAAGGAACCGTCGTTCTGGGGAGTCAGGCCCAGATCCGCTTCCAGCAATGCTTTTTCGATGCTCTGCAGCTGATCCCGGTTAAACGGCTGGATGGCGATCTGTTTGGGTTCCGGAATCGAAATGGTGGCCACCCCCTTCAAGGGGACCTTGGCCCCGTAACTGTCGACCATCACATTTTCCACCAGCGCGGTATTGGCCCGGCCGGTCTGGATCTTGGCATAATCCTGATGCAGATGCTCCAGGGCGTCCTGGCATTTTTCATTCAATTCATTGAGAATTTGTTGAGGCATGATATTTTAATTTTTAATTAGTAATTTTTAATTTTTAATAGTTCTCTTGGGAACTTCAATAAAAACTAAAAACTAAAAATTAAAAACTTAGCAAACGAGTGTGCCGATCTTCTTGCCCTTAGCGGCCTCCAGGATCGCATCCTTTTTGTGCATATTGAAGACCAGGATCTTTATGTTGCTCTCCCGGCAAAGCGAGAAGGCCGTCTGGTCCATGATTTGGAGGTTTTCCTGAATCGCTTTCTGGAAAGTGAGCGTGTCGTATTTTTTAGCGTTCTTCACCTTTTCCGGATCCGCGTCGTAGACCCCATCCACTTTTGTGGCCTTTAAAAGCACGTCGCAGTCTAGCTCTTTAGCCCGCAATGCCGCAGCCGTGTCGGTAGTAAAGTAAGGATTCCCCGTACCCCCCGCGCAGATGACCACCCGTTTCTTTTCCAGATGGCGGACCGCCCGGCGGCGGATGTAAGGTTCGGCGATCTGAGGGAGGTCGAGCGACGTGGCAACCCGGCAGTACACGCCCAGTTTCTCAACCGCGCTCTGAAGAGCGACGCCGTTCATAATGGTGGCCATCATGCCCATGTAATCGGATGTGGTGCGTTCGATACCAGCCTTTTTCGTGTCGCGGTACCGCCAGATATTCCCCCCTCCGCAAACAATCGCCACTTCGATGCCTGCCTTGCTGACTTTGACGATCTCTTTGGCGATTTTATTTAAAGCTTCCGGATCGATCCCTTCTCCCCTTTTGTCTCCCAGCACCTCTCCGGATATTTTGAGCATGATGCGTTTGTATTTCATTGGTCTTCATTATTTTTCTAGGTCATATTATCGTGTATCTTTGTCAGGGTCAAGAAGGGTGTGGGTTTAGTTGTGGCTGCTGGACTTTGAAATGATAAATATAAAAAACCATCCCAGCCGCTACAACTAAAACTAAGACACTGGATTATTGGTTTTTCACCTTATCAACTTCACTCTCTAAAGCATGCACCTCATCTTCAAGATGCCGGATCCTGTTTTCATCCTCATTCACCCGGTTATAAAGCGATGAGAGCTTTTTTTCCTCCATATTCATCATTTGCTTTTCTTTATCCAGAAGGCTTTCCTGTGTTTTTAACTCTTTCTCCTGTTCATGGATTTCTTTCTGAAGCGCCGGTGTGACATGGTCAGTTTTGACCATCCGGATCACCCCATGCTTGCCGTGATGCCAGTAATGTTTAAGGTGGTGGAACCGGAGCGTGCCGTCCGCGATCTCCGAAAGGATGGGGGTGGGGTTTTCATTGCCCAGCGCCGCGGTCACAAACCCGTACATCGCCAGGATCAGAACGGCGAACTCCCCGTAATGCAGAAAGGGAAAGGCCCACAGGAAAACCGAAATCAAAAATAAAACAAATCCACGGCGGGCATGATGCTGGATGAATACATTGTCACGCTTGGCCAGAAGGACCATGACGCTGAAAATCCATAAATAGCTCACAGCCGCCAGTTCACGGCCCTGCGGGTTCCCCTCTGATGGCAAAGGCTCTTTTTCCATTTAGATATCGTCTAATTTATTGCTAAGGCTTTCAAAATCGGCAGCTTTTGAAAGAGCGGCCTCTTTGGTGATAATACCTTCCCGCGCCAGATTTTCCAGGGATTCATCCATTAAAATCATCCCGTCACTGGCCCCGATCTGGATCATGGAGTAGATCTGGTTGGTCTGCCCCTGCACAATACAGTTCCGGATCCCGTCGTTCGTGATCATGATCTCCCGCGCGGCGACACGCCCCTCTCCATTCGCCCGCGGAACCAGCACCTGAGAAACGACTCCTTTAAGCGTGCTTCCTAGCTGAGTGCGGATCTGCTGCTGCTGTTCAGATGGGAAGACATCGATAATACGATCGATGGTCTGGGGGGCATCCTGCGTATGGAGGGTGGAAAAGACCAAATGACCGGTTTCCGCTAAAGTCAGGGCGGCGGCGATGGTCTCCAGGTCACGCATTTCCCCTACCAGCACCACATCCGGGTCCTGACGGAGGGCGGAACGGATGGCATTGGCAAAACTGTGAGTGTGCACACTGACCTCCCGCTGGGTAATCAGACAGTTTTTACTTTTATAAACATATTCGATCGGATCTTCAATCGTGATGACATGAGCACTGCGGTGTTCATTGATATACTCGATCATCGCGGCCAGGCTGGTGGATTTCCCGCTGCCGGTCGGTCCGGTCACCAGGATCAGCCCATAAGGAAAATTGATCATGCGTTCCACGGCAGACCCCAGCCCAAGATCGGTCAGCGTCGGGATTTTCTGGGCGATGATACGGAAGGCGACCGCCGGCCCGAAACGTTCCTGGTAGATGTTCACGCGGAAACGCCCCAGGGTGTCAAAACTGAAAGAAAAGTCAAATTCGTGCTTTTCCTCAAAAGCTTTCCGCTGCTCCTCATTAGCGATCTTATTGATCACCGCTTCGACATCTTCCTTACTTAAAATCGGATAGGTGTTCAGCGCGGCAATACTGCCGGTTTTCAGCCGGATAATCGGGTACTGCCCCACATGGAGATGAAGATCGGGGGCGCCGGTTTTTAACACTTCGGCCATCAGGCTGTTGAAGTCCATTCTCTTAAGTCGTGTCTCGTGACTCGTGTTCCGGGTCTCGTGCACGTTTCGTTAAATTAATCTATATATTATACCAAAAAATCAAACTTTTTTCAATGTCCAATTCCCAATGACCAATGACCAATTATTTGGTAAAATCTGTTAGTAATCATTCAAAAATGGATAAAACAGAAGCCCACCAGCGGATCGAGAAACTAAAAGCGTGGCTCAAGAAGTGGAATTACGGCTATTTTGTGCTGGATAAAAACGACGTGTCGGAAGCCGCCCGCGACCAGATCAAAAAAGAGCTGACGGAGCTCGAAAAAGAATTCCCGGAATTCATCACGCCCGATTCCCCCACCCAGCGCGTCGGCTCAGCTCTCAGCGGCAAATTCGCCAAGATCCGGCACATCACCCCCAAGCAATCCCTGAGCGACGTGTTCAGCGAGGAGGAGTTCAGAGACTGGGAGGAGCGGATCTTAAAGCTGGTGCCCGGCGAAACGCTGGATTATGTGAGCGAAGTGAAACTGGACGGGCTGAATATCTCCGTCATCTATCAGAAAGGCCGTTTCCATAAAGCCATCACCCGCGGGGACGGCGTGTACGGGGAAGATGTGACCCATTCCGTCAAGACCATCAAATCCGTACCGCTGGAACTGAATGAGGTCGGTTATGTCAAACTGGATGACTACCCCGTGATCGAAGTCGGCGGAGAAGTTCTGATGACCAAAAAATCCCTTGAAGACATCAATGCTGAAGGGGGCCAGCAATTCGCCAACCCCCGCAATGCCGCGGCCGGCACCGTGCGCCAGCTCGACCCGGCGGTCTCGGCTAAACGGAATCTGGAGATGTTTTTTTACTCCCTCAATCTGACGGAAAAATCAAAACTTCCCGCTCCGAATTCCCAGCAGGACATCCTTAAGCTGCTCAATGACCTCGGCCTGCGTACTGAACCGCACACTGCTCACCACACTTCCCTTAAATCAATCCTCAGCGAATACCAAAAATGGGAGAAGAAAAAAGATTCCCTCCCCTATATCATCGACGGGCTGGTGGTGAAAGTGAATTCCCTGCGTCACCAGAAACTGATGGGCAGTACCGCCAAATCCCCCCGCTGGGCCGTGGCGTTCAAGTTCCCGGCGGAACAGTCCACCACTAAGATACTGGATATCGAAATTTCGGTGGGCCGCACCGGCGCCATGACGCCCGTGGCCATTCTGGAGCCCACGCAGGTGGCCGGCACTACCGTGAGCCGGGCCACCCTGCATAATGAGGATGAGATCGAACGCAAAGACGTACGCGTGGGTGATACGGTCATCATCCAGAAAGCCGGCGACATCATCCCGGAAGTCGTTCAGGTGATCAAAGACCTCAGGACCGGCAAAGAAAAAAAATTCCGCCTGCCGAAAGAATGCCCGGTGTGCGGAGGGAAGATCATCCGGCCGGAAGGCGAAGTGGTGAGCCGGTGCAGTAATAAAAACTGCGGCGCCCAGCACCAGCAGCAACTGGAACTGTTTGTCTCCCGTTCCGCGTTTGACATCGACGGCCTGGGGGAAAAAGTCATCGAACAGCTGATCGACGCCAAGCTGGCCGAAGACCCGGCCGACCTCTTCACGCTTAAATACGAAGACCTGATGCAGCTGGAGCTGTTTAAGGATAAAAAGACCCAGAACCTGCTCGATGCCATCGAAAAAGCCAAGCTCGTCCCCCTTCCCCGTTTCCTGTTCGCCCTGGGCATCCGGTACGTGGGCGCGGAGACCGCGGAACTTTTAGCAAACCACCTGCACTTAAAAACCCATTCCGTCACCATCACCGAAGAACAGAAACGCGACCAGATGACTCTGTTTGCTGAACCGGCCGCCTCCAAAAAAGCGGATGTGGCCGAAATCAGCACGCTGATCGAGGAGATGAAGAAGATGTCCCCTGAGGAGCTAAACGCCATCGACGGGATCGGCGATAAAGTCGCGGAATCCATCCATGAATGGTTCAGGGATGAAAAAAGCCTCCGGCTCCTTAAAAAACTGGAGGGCGTGGGCGTGAAGCTCCTGATGGAGGAGCAGGCTAAAAAAAGTGATAAGTTAAAAAGCCTTACGTTCGTCATCACCGGCACGCTCCCAACCCTGAGCCGTGACGACGCCAAAGCCCTGATTAAACAGCACGGCGGCCACGTGACTTCCTCCGTTTCCAAAAATACCGATTACGTACTGGCTGGCACGGAACCGGGGAGTAAGTATGACACGGCGGAGAAACTGGGGGTGAAGATCATCGGGGAAGAGGAGTTGAAGGGGATGGTGGAATAAATCTTGATACAGAAGTAATGGTTCGTTATAATTCGTTGGCAAATCGGTATGCCCAGGTGGTGGAACTGGTAGACACGCAAGCTTGAGGGGCTTGTGGCCAACTTTTCGGCCGTGGAGGTTCAAGTCCTCTCCTGGGCACCACCCCAAAACGAACTTTTGCTTACGAATACGCCTTCGTAAACTATGTCGCCTCTTCTTCAGCATGCGTTCGCTTTGGGACCCCAGCCCCAGAAAATAACCTCCTGAAACAAGTTCAGGACCAGTCTCGCATTTTCCGGGGACCCCGTTTGGGTGCCCAGTTATACTTAAATCCAAATTTCGTGCTACAATACCCCCGAACAAACACAAAATGACCAAACGGAAGATCATCCGCATTATCGGCTACCTGGTCCTGGCCTGCATTCTGGCGCTTTTCGCGTACACCATTCTGTTTTACGAAGACCTGAAAGCGGAATTTTATACCGAGATCCAGTTATACGGCTCCATCGCGCTTTTTGTAGCAGGGTTTATTGTGGATACGATCGGCGGGCCGTTGGGGCCGGAAGTGCCGGTGATCGGCGGACTGCTCGCTGGCATCAAGCCGGCTACGGTGGTCTATATGGCGGTTTTGGGCAGTGCCACTGCCAGCCTGCTGGTTTATTCAATGGGTTATTTTTTCGGTGAATACGGAGTGCTTCATTATGCCTCACCTAAAAAATATAAAAAATGGCGGCGGGTCTTTATACGGTACCGCCGGATCACCATGTCTCTGGGCGCCCTCACTCCTGTACCTTATGTAACGGTCTGCCTGCTTGCCGGCGTGTTCCGGGTGAAACCCTGGGAATTTATTGCATTTACAATAAGCGCCCGTATCGTCCGGATCCTGGGCGCGCTTTATATTGTATTATTATTCCAGGGAATCGTTTAATACGCGATATCCGGGGTTATATCGATGTCATCCCAATTGAATAAACGGGAATGTTTAACGGCAGATTCCTTCTTGGGGAAAAACCCTTTTTTGACCGGCGGTTTTTCAATCCGGACCGTTTTAAACTGAAGCGGGATCTGGATGACCACTTCGGTCCCATTTTTAGTGGAACTGGTCCTTATCCGCCCCTTAAAATCAGATTCAGCTGTGAATTTATCGACCCGCGCCCGGCACTCTTTTGAAAATGTGAAATCGTCTTTAAACAGGGTGAGCGTGGCGTTCTGTTCCTTTTGCTTGAGTTCGATCATAATCGCGGATTCGTTGCCTTCGCGCTCACATATGTCGACGAGCAGGCATAAAAGAATCTGCTCGAAGAGGGACTGGTCACCACTGCAGGGGGCTTTGATCTCTGAAACAAAAGGCATCAGCTGGACCTGCTTATAGTTTTCCTCAAGGACGCGGATGATATTTTTGATGACCAGTGTTATGTTGAACCGTTTTTCGCCTGTAAAACTGGTATGATAGTTTTTTGTGTTCTGAAGGGAATCATTGATACGCGAAATATATTCTTTGATGCGCGGAACGGATTTTTTAGCTTCGATATCGCACAGCGCCAGAATAGAAGTGAGCGAATCGTTGATGTCGTACATCATATGGTCATAAAAAAGCATGCGGGCATCTATCTGAAGCCGTTCGATAAGCTCATCGTGCCTGATGGTTTTATGGATATTAAAAGGAGACATAATCGACCAGATTAATTATGTTTATTTTTTAGATTTATTTTAAGACGGAACGGGCGAAGTTAGGAAAAGGGAGGTGATAACGAGTTACCACCCCCCCTTAACCTAATAAAGTTGCCCTCCCGCTATGCATGTGTTGATTTCTTTGAGGATGCGTGCCTGATTGACTCCGAAGTTATCAACGGACCTTATATTAAACAAAAAAAGCTGAATTGTCAATTCTCTATAACAAAATCTTGATTTTGCCTTTAATATAAGCTAAAATATAGGTGTTCTTACTAATTCACAACATATAATATAGTTCAACTATGGACATCATTCAAGTTTTAAAAGATCTGGGGCTAAAAGACAAGGAGCCCGAAATATTCCTGACGCTGCTTAAAACACAGGGGGTACAGCCGGCCAGCATGATCGCCAAAAAAATGGATATGAACCGTACCACGGTTTATAAGTCTTTGATGAAGCTGGCCAAGATGGGACTGGTCGTCAAAACCATGAAGTGGGGCATTACGGCTTTTTATGTGGAAAACCCGGAAGACTGCCTGGAAAACCTGTTGGTGACCCAGCGGGAAAAGCTCGACCGCCTTAACGAACGGCTCACCAGCATTTTAGCGGAGGTCAAAAGTTTCCAGACTCATCAACTGACTATTCCTCACATGCGTGTGTATGACGGGCTGAATGGGGTGATCCGGGCTTACGAAGACACGATCACCGAAGAAAACACCATCCGGTCCTTTGAGAATATCGAGAAGATGCCGCCTGCCATTAAGCAGTATATGGAACACACTTTTGTCCCCCGCCGTATAGACAGGGGAAATTTTGCCTACGTGCTGGCTCCGGAGAATAAGGAGAATGCCAAAGCGCGTAAGGATGATAAAAAGTTTCTGCGCGAAGCGCGCTTTGCCCCCAAGGACAAGCTACCCCTTGAAACCGGTATCAACATTTACGGAAACAAGATCTCTTTCTTCTCCTATGATCCGGATGATATGTTCGGGGTAATCCTGGAAAGCGAGGCCTTTGCCAACTCCCTAAGGGCCGTGTTTGATTTTTGCTGGGAACATTCTAAATAGCAATTGTGTAGGAGTTAATAGCAATAGCAAGAGTTACTACTCACTACTAACTACTCACTATTGCTGTACCACTTTCCACCGTACCTCCTTTTTGAGCTGGCCGGGCATGGTGAATCCGGCCGCTTTGGTGTGCCCGCCGCCCCCGTAAGCTGAAGCAATATCTGCCACATCCACTTCTTCTTTCAGAGTTCTGAGTGATCCTTTCACTTTCCCCTCCTTTTCCGTCAGGATCACACTGTATTTGGCATCCGGCACGGAATTGATGTAATCCACCACGCCGGTCATCTCGGAATAATCCGCGCCGGTGTCGGCGAAATCCTTTTCCATCACTACCGACATGGTCACCCCTTCGTCGTTCTGGTGGATGTTTTTCATCACCCGACCCCATAAACGCATGGTGGAGACTTTGGTGGTATTGAATATCTCTTTGGAGATCCCGCGCAGGTCTGCCCCTTTAGCCAGCAGGCGGGCGGAGACCCTTAATACTTCCGCGGAGGTATTGGAATGCATAAAGCTGCCGGTATCCGTGTAGATGCCGGTCAGCAGGCAGGTGGCTGTAAGGCGGTCGATAGGATAATTCAGAGCAGTAAATAATTCGTAAAGCACCATGGTGGCAGAGGCCGCGTCGCTCACCACTACATTGTATTTGCCGTAACAATCGTTCGACTGGTGATGGTCGATATTGATGACCTCCAGGGTCTTATCAAAAAGTTCCGGATGGCTTTCATGAAAACCGGTCAAGTGCGTAGCGCCCGCGTCTAGGACCAGGTACGCATCGTAATCCAGGCGCGGCTCCCCCTTTTGGAACGCCTCGATATTGGGCAGAAAATTAAATACATCCGCCGCCGGATCCATGCAGGTGATTGCCGGCGCCTTCCCCATCTGGCGGAGGATCTGGTAAAACGCCAAAGACGCGCCGATCGTGTCCCCGTCGGGAGCCTTATGGGGAATGATCAGGATCCGCCTGCTTTTTTGAAGGAGGGTATCGATTTTTTCGATTTCTTTTGGATCGAGCTCCATTTTATTTTATTTGATTTATATTTAAGTTTGGAGGTTAAAATAACGAAATTCCTCTCGGATGACAAGGATTTGGGGTGGTCAGAAAAGGTTTAGTGTTTTGGGGTTATAAAAAAGTTGTTTTATCTAAATAAAAATGTTATAATAATATATTAAATAAAAATACGAATCTAACTCTCAATTCTATGCAAACTCATAAAAAACTATTATTAATGGCATTACTGATCGCATTAGCTATACCTTCTTATCTTTATTTTACAAAAGCTCAGGAGGAAATTTCATGTGAGGAGCCAATGGTACTCTATGAAGGCGAATGTATTGATTTCAGACAACCCTGTACCCTACCTCCAGAAAATTCAATGCCAACGAGCTGTCAGGACTGGATTATAGACGGCGTTAGGGTCGAGCGTTATCAATTTACCTGCTATTCAGACTACGCACGCCTTGGGGATGAATGTGTGAAAGCAATCCAACCCTGCACTGAAATCCCTGCACATGCCATTGCTTCAACTTGTTACGATAAGATTGAAAACAATGAACGAATAAAAAAATATACTTTTTCATGTGAAAATGGCTATTTTAAAGAGGGTGATCAATGTATTTTTTCAGGGGATGATTCCAGCTATATCTATGAAGAAAAAGTAAAAATAACAAAATGGGAAGCTTATGAAGATTCCATTAAGCTATGGACGAAAGAGTACATTACCGGACCTAAGGATTATTATTTTGCCTATTGTAAAAACGGAGATGATGATTCTACTGCCTATCACATGCATCCTCATCACATCAGCTCCAATAATGAATTACTGATCACTCCATTATCAGAAAATACAGAATATACCTGTTATGCATCTATTGCGCGGGAAATGTATCCGGGTAATTACCTCTATATACAAAGAAGTGAACCCTTAAAAATCAAAACCGGAACCAAAGAGGAACTTTTCCATACATTCAAAATCAATTCTGACCCACAGGCTTCAAGTTATGGAGTATTGAATCTTGGAGTTAATGATGAAGTCCTTTTTACCCACAAGACTGATACAAATTATACAATTGATTATAGCAGCTCTAAATGGAGCTGGGATAAGACAATCCTTGATTGCAGAGAAATCTCATCAGAGGAATTAAAATGCACAGCCACAAGTACAGGAGAAGGAAATGTGAGTGCAAAAGAAACGATTTATGTTAATAGTGAACCTGTCGTTACAACCGAATCTAATGTGATAAAGGTTTTTGTGAAATCAAAAATCGACGAAGATCCTGAAGAAACACAGGAAAAGAAACCTTCAATCCCGACAAGCCAGCCGGAACCCCCCGCAGGCTATGAAGAAGAAGTAAGGACATCAAGTGATAACCCGTTCTCAGACACCACGATAAACTCTCTCGCTGGTCAGGCGGCAGCTGACCTCTATGATAAAGGGATAATCGGTGGTTATCCGGATGGTGAATTTAAGGGATATCGACCTGTCAATCGTGCTGAAGCAGCTAAATTCCTTCTCTTGTCCGCCGGTATTGAAGTGAAAGACTTGAAAAACAATGGGCGATTTTCGGATGTAATAGAAGGAGAATGGTATACAAAATATGTCATGACCGCTGCTGAAAGATATATAATCAATGGTTATTCTGATGGATCCTTTAGACCTGCAAATACAGTCAATACTGCTGAATTCTTAAAAATGCTAACCCTTGCCTTCGGGCTGCAAACCAATCTTTATTACTCTTACGAAGATGTATCAGGAGATGTGTGGTTCGCCCCCTATGCCGGCACAGCTCAAAAATACAACCTGTTTCCAAATCGCGACTCTTATCTGATGCCGGGAAATGAACTCACTCGTGAAGAAGTGGCCATAGCTATCTATCAGTATCTTTCCAGTCAATAAAAACCTTATAAATCTTTTACTAAATACCCTACTGAACGACGGTGGGGTATTTTTTTATTAGAGATAAAAAATCATTTTTATTACGTTATTGCGCTATCACGTTATTGCGTTTTATACTGACGGTATGAAAAAAATCTCATTGATATTCATCGGCACTGCCGGCATCGGCATTCCCCTTCTCGGGAAACTCGCGCGGGATGACCGGTTTGACGTAAAACTCGTGATCACCCAGGCAGACCGGCCGGCCGGACGCAGGATGCAGCTCACCCCCTCCCCCATTAAAGTTGAAAGTCTAATGCTGGGGATTGAGAGTTATCAGCCAGATAATATTAATTCGGAAGAAAGTGCGGCAAAAATCCGTGAGATCCGGCCGGATATGATCGTGCTATACGCCTATGGTCAGATTTTAAGCAAAAAACTTCTGGATATTCCCAAATACGGATGCATCAACGCCCATGCATCACTCCTGCCCAAATACCGCGGCGCCTCCCCGGTCCAGCAGGCCCTTTTGGAATCGGACGATGTGACGGGGTTAAGTGTGATGAAAATGGTAAAAGAAATGGACGCGGGACCAGTTTATAAACAGTTCGATCTGGATATTAAAAAGGAGGACGATGTTTTGTCTCTCACTGACCGGCTGGCCAATTTGACAGCCTATGAAATGCCGGACCTCCTGTACACGATCGCCAGCGGAGATATCGAACCGGAACCGCAGGCTGATGCACAAGCCACTTACTGCGAAAAAATCCGGAAATCCGACGGGGAGATCGACTGGAACGAGGACGCGAAGACCATTCACGCCAAAATGCGGGCGTACGCGGGCTGGCCGGGCACTTTCACCTTCTGGAACGGCAAGCGGCTTAAAATCTTATCCGGACAAGCCGATGCGTATGAAGTGGAACCCGGCAAAGTGATTGAAAAAGACCATCTGATCTTTATCGGCACGAAAAAAGGCTCCATTGTGCCGGATGAAGTCCAAATGGAAGGCAAGACACCACAAAAGATGTACGCTTTTGTAAAAGGTTATCCTCATTTCATCAACTCTAAATTAGGATAAAAGCTTTGCTTTTTTTCGGGTTTTTTGTATAATTAATTTGTACATCCTTCGACTTCGCTCAGGATGAAAAATAAAAATACAATGCATCCGAAAAAATTCTTTCTGACACTGGTCGGAAAATGTTAATATTATACACTTTCTTGTATTGCATTTTTTGTTTCTGAATTAACCCCTAAAATCCGAAACCATGCCTATGTCTCCTTTTGATCGCTTCACCCCTAACGCCAAACAGGCGCTCAGCATTGCGGAAGAAGAATCCCGCAAGCAAAGCCTGCCTTATATCGGCAGTGAACATTTACTTATCGGCTTACTCAGCAACCCCCGCTCTCTCGCTTTTTCCATCCTGACCGGTGCCGGGGTTTCACTCGAAAACGTGCGGATGATCTTAAGCTCCGCCTCGAACCAGGAGCCGGAAGCCAAGCAGGTCCAGCACGGCCTGTCTTCTTACCTCACTAAGATCATTGAAGACGCAGTACGGGTGGCCCATAAATTCGCTCATCCTTTTGTAGGCACCGAGCACCTTTTATATGCCATGGTCGCCCAGGGCAAGTGCGCGGCCACGGTCATTCTGGAGAACATGCACGTGAACCCTGAGGATTTCAAAAAACAGATCGAAGAGATGTTCGAGCAGATGGCCAGCGCGCGCAAAAAGGATATGCAGCAGGTCAACACATCTCTCGATAAATTCCTGCAGGGACTTCAGGGGGTAATGTTCAACCCCGGCGGCCCCGGCGCGGATTATTCAGACGCTTTTCAGCATAAAGACAGTCCGTTCGGCGCCTCGGAACAGCCCCCTAAAGCCGGCAAACGTTCTAAAACGCCGGCTCTGGATTATTTTACCGATGACCTGACTGAAAAATTCGCCAAGGGGGAAATCGACCCCATCATCGGCCGGAAGAAGGAAATCGAACGCGTCATCCATATTTTAAACCGCAAGACCAAAAACAATCCGGTCATCATCGGAGACCCCGGCGTGGGTAAAACCGCTATTGCCGAAGGGCTGGCCCAGGCCATTGTGGAAGAAAACGTGCCGGACAGCCTACTTAACAAGCATATCCTCTCCCTTTCTTTAAGCAACGTGATCGCCGGCACCAAGTACCGCGGGGAATTTGAGGAGCGCATGAAAAGCATCATCGACGAAGCCGCGAAAGCGGACAATGACATCATCCTGTTCATCGACGAGATTCATACGTTATCGGGCACGGGTTCGGCCGAGGGCAGTTTAGACGCCGCGAACCTGCTTAAGCCCGCCCTTTCCCGTGGGAATATGCAGATCGTGGGCGCGACCACCATCGACGAATACCGGAAGCAGGTGGAAAAAGACAAAGCCCTCGAACGCCGCTTCCAGCCCATCCTCATCGAAGAACCCAGCATCGAAGACTGCATACAGATCATGCAGGGGCTCCGCCCAAGTTATGAAAAATTCCATAACCTGTCTATTTCCGATGAAGCCATCCGGGCAGCAGTCAAACTGTCCAAGCGCTATATCACCGACCGCTTTCTGCCGGATAAGGCTATCGATGTGGTGGATGAGACCGCGGCTTTGATGGGAGCGCGCAGCCAGTACAACACTCCGCTCATCCGCGATGAAAAGGAAAAGATCGTCAAAATCGAAAAACAGATCGAAAAAGAAGTGTACGCGCAGGAATATGAAAAAGCCTCCAAGCTGAAAGAGAAAAAGGAAGCTGTCCTCAAAAAAATCGAAAAAATCAAGGAAGAGAGCCAGGGGCAGCGAAAACGCGTCAAAATCGATGAAAACGACATCGCCAAGACCATCGGCAAGATCACGGGCATCCCTGTGGCCAAACTGGTAAAAGATGAATCCAAAAAACTGGCCGACCTGGAAGGCACCCTTAAAAAATTCATCATCGGCCAGAATGAGGCGGTGGGAGAAATCTCAAAAGCCATCCGCCGGTCCCGCGTAGGGATCGCGACGCCCAATAAGCCCATCGGCTCTTTTATCTTCCTCGGGCCGACCGGCGTAGGGAAAACCGAACTGGTGCGGACGCTCGCGCGCGAGGTGTACAACAATCCGGATTCTTTCATTAAAATCGACATGAGTGAGTTCATGGAAAAGCACAACGTATCCCGCCTGGTGGGCGCCACCGCCGGCTACGTGGGGTACGAGGAAGGAGGACAGCTCACCGAAGCGGTCCGCCGGAAACCGTACAGCGTGGTGCTGTTTGATGAGATCGAAAAAGCCCATCCGGAATTCTTCAATATCCTGCTACAAGTATTGGAAGACGGTTATCTGACCGACGCGAAAGGGAAGCGGGTCGACTTCACCAACACCATCATCATCATGACCAGTAACCTGGGGGCCAAACAGCTGACCCAGGAGGCTGCCAAGATCGGTTTCGCGCTGGAAGTGGATGAGCGCAAACGGGCGGAAGATGACTTCAATGAGAAAAAAGAACAGGTGCTGAAAGAACTGAAAAACCATTTCCGGCCTGAATTCCTTAACCGTGTGGATAAGGTGATCGTATTTCAGCCTTTGGCGAGTGAAGCGATCCAGGCTATTGTCCGCCTCCAGCTGACCGAACTGGATAAACGCCTGAAAGAAAAAAACATCACCATCGATATAACCGATGAAGCGGTGGAACTGCTGGCTAAACTCAGTTACAATCCCCAATACGGGGCCCGTCCGGTGCGCCGTAAGATCCAGGACCTCATTGAAGACCCTGTGGCGGAAAAGATCCTGGCCGGCGAATTCAAAACCGGCGACACCATCAAAATCGGCCGTCTGAAAGATAAAGAAGAGCTCACTTTTATGAAGGTGGAATTAAAAGTGAAAACGGGTAACAAAAAGAAACTGGCGAATGTGTCTTAAATACAGCAAGAGCAAAAGCAATAGTTAGTAGTATAGTAGGTCATACTCTTGCTATTGCTACTAACTCCTAAACTATTGCTGTTTTAAAGTCCCAGTGATTTTTTAATATCCTCCGCCTGCTGCTCCTCTTCTCCCTTTTTCTTTTCCTCCTCAGCCTTTGCCTCTAAGTCCTGCCAGGATTCTTTGTGCTGTTTTTCCAGCTCCGCCACCTGGTCCGCGTGTTTCTTCTCCAGTTCACTGAATTTCTGCTGCTCTTCGGTGAAGATCTTCATCAGCTCATCGATCTGGAACTGGGAGAGCTGAGGAATCGCTTCGACGATCCGTTTCTTTTCATTGGCGGTGAGTGAAATGGACCCTGCGAGGAGCTGTAAAAATTTGGATTCGTCAAATTTCGTGTTCGGATGCTCAGGGACTTTAACGCTGGTGATGAATTTTTCCTGCTCTTCTTTGTTGCCGGCATTGGCTACCAGGGAGCTGATGTCCACATTTTCTTCCATGATCCCGCTCAGGTCTTTCTGGTCTTTTGGCGGCTGAGCGCCCTGATCGGCAGGGGGATTGGCGGATTGATTGCCCTGAGGATTTTGTGTGTCTTCCATAGTGATTTTTTTAAGCAAACTTAGTCCCGATTTTAACACTTTTTCTGTTTTAAATCAAATTATTCTTAAAACGATATGACGATATGATGAAATGACAAGACGGTTTTATTGAAATCCTTTCTTTTTTGTCATATCGTTATCTCGTCATATCGTTACATTATTAATCATGAAAGATTTTCGCCAACAAATCGACCACATCGACCAAAAAATCGTCAAACTCCTGGCTGAACGGATGAAGTTGGTGAAACAGATCGCAGAGCTCAAAAGGCAAAACCAGCTGCCTATCCAGGATGAAAAAAGGGAAAAGGAATTGCGGGATAATCTAAAAATCTTCGCCGCTCAGCACGGGCTGGATCCGGAATTCATCAACCACCTGTACAGCCACGTGTTTATTGAAAGCCGGCGGATTCAGAGCGAATAGACAGCAATCCCGAATGCCACGGAGACGTTGAGGGATTGTTTTTTGCCGTGCATGGGGATTTCGATCGCCTCGTCGCATAAATCCAGAATCCCATGTTCTACCCCGTCGATCTCGTGGCCAAGCACCAGGCAGATTGGGTATTTGGATTTGAATTTTCGGTAATCGATGGATTTTTTGGTCTGCTCAAGCGCCACAAGTTGAATACTTTTTTTGTTCATTCCTCCGCCTTGGTCGGAATGACAAAGTTTTTTAATGCATTCCTTGGCGTCGATCCAGTATTCCCACGGCACCGTTTCTTCCGCCCCGATTGCGGTCTTAGTGATTTCTTCGCGGGGCGGATAACCGGTTTGGCCGCACAGGAATATTTTCTTCACCCCGGCACCATCTGCGGTACGGAAAATAGACCCCACGTTGTGGAGAGATCTAATATTATTCAAGAGTACATAAACGTCTTTTCTCATACTGCTGTTTAAATCCGAAATTCAAATCTTCGAAATCCGAAGATGTGCTAAATTCGAATTTAGAAAATTAGATATTTTTCGTATTTCGGCATTCGTATTTCGAGTTTTTAAGCAGGGCGAATTTGTCCTTCACCCCTCACCACCCACTTATAACTCGTGAGTTCCTTCAGTGCCATTGGTCCGCGGGCATGGAGTTTTTGGGTGCTGATGCCGATCTCCGCTCCCATGCCGAACTGAGCGCCGTCAGTAAAGGCGGTGGAGGTGTTGGCGTACACGCAGGCCGCGTCGACATGGCGAAGAAAGGTTTCGATGTTATCGGGATTTTCAGAAAGAATGGCTTCGCTGTGTTTGGAGCTGTATGCGGTAATATGTTCGATGGCTTCATCCAAGCTTCCGACGGTTTTAACCGACATTCTGAGAGATAAGAATTCTTTGCCAAAATCTTCCGGCTGAGCCTGGTTAAGTAAACTGTCATCATAATTCCCTTTCAGCTGACCAAAAGCTTTTTCATCTGCAAACAGTTCGACCTTATGCTCCAGAAGCGGCGCGACAAGTTCCGGCAAACCGGATAAACGGCTCTGATGGATAATGAGCGTATCCAGCGCGTTACAAACGCTGGGGCGTCTGGTTTTAGCGTTTAAGATGACTTTTTTCCCCATTTCCAGATCCGCCGTTTCATCAAAATACGTGTGTACAATACCGGCGCCGGTCTCGATGACCGGGATCCTGGCGTTCTCCCGTACAAACCGGATCAGTTTTCCGCTACCGCGGGGGATGATGACATCGATGAAATCATGGGCCGTGAGGATTGCTTTCACCGCTTCACGGTCGCTCGGCGCCAGATAGATGATGTTCGGATCGAGCTCATGTTTTTTAAGAACCGATTGAATCAGTTGAACAATTTTTGTGTTCGAGAATTCCGCGTCACTTCCGCCTTTTAAGACACAGGCGTTACCCGATTTAAAACAAAGTGAAAACACGTCGAACGTCACATTAGGCCGGGCTTCATAAATAATCCCGATGACCCCAAGCGGCACGGTGATTTTAGAAAGTTTCAGACCGTTTTCAAGTGTCCGTTCCTCCAGCACTTTACCGACGGGATACTCCAGTTTTGCGACATTTCTCATATCAGCGGCAATACCCTCCAGCCGTTCCGGCATCAGTTTCAGGCGGTCGTATTTGGGGTCATTTTCATCCATCTTATCCAGATCTTTCTGATTTTCCGCTAAAATCGAATCCCCTTCCGCCACTAATGTGTCAGCCAGGTCAAAAAGGACCTTCCGGATCATATCATCGGAAAGATCAACGAGCGTACGGCTGGCCGTTCTGACCTTCTTTAAATTTTTAGTTAAATCAGACATTTATTGATCGTTAAGTTCTGAACAGCGTTTCAGGCCAGTATCGAGAGCGTCATTAAAAATGATGGCAAAATCATGGTTATCAAAATAGTTAAGCATCGCTTCGGTCACTCCCCCTTTAGACGTACAGGCTTCTTTCCATTCTTTTGCGGTCTTGTCGTTATTTTCCAAAAGTTTAGCACTGCCGGAAAAAGCCACTTCTGAGATCTTCCGTGCTTCTTTTTCTGAAAAACCGAATTTTCTGGCTTTTTCCGTCAGAAGTTCGGCCAGATAATAAAAATAAGCCGGTCCGCACGCCCCGATGACCGTGATGGCATCGACCATTTTTTCATCCGCCAATTCCGTAGCGTATCCCATCGTGGAAAAAATAGTCTGAATCATTTCTTTTTCTTCATCTGTCACAGGATCCGTGGCGATCCATCCGATTATACCGCTTCCTACTTGGGTAGGGAGGCTGGGCATTGAGCGGACAATGCGATCCGAACCTGTCTTTTCTCTGATCTTCTTTATGGAAATCCCCGCCATGATAGAAACGACCAATTTATCTTTCAGGCTATCCCCCATTTCCTTCATCAGCTCATCAAAAGCCTGGGGTTTCACGGCCAGGATGACGATACCTGTTTTGACGGCCAGCTCTTTAGGGACGGTGGTAAAATGGATCGCTTTCAGGCCGATAAATTTCTGCTCATTCCGGTCGCAGATAAACAAGGCTTCTTTGGGGAAATTTTTGGAAAGCCCCCTGTAAAAGGTGCTCCCCATATTCCCGGCGCCGATGATGCCGATTCTGTAGTTCATATTTTTTATAGTGCAAAGGATCAGTGCAAGTGCAAGGATTTTCTAATCTGGGATTGCACTTGCCACTTGCACTTACACTTAATTAATTATAAATAAATAATCATAATGGATGAGCGGCTTTTTCCCGCTTTTACCGATAAATTCCTTGGCTTTCCGGGAGTTGTACTGCGCTACACCTAACGCTACACGTTCCCCTTTTTCATTTTCAACACGGATAATATCCCCTTTTTCAAAATCGCCTGTGACCTTAATAATCCCGACCGGGAGTAAACTGGCGGCCTTGTCTTTTGCTATCAAAACTTCTTCAGCGCACTTATTAACAATGGCGACCCCCTTCTCCTGCCCTTCTGCATGAGCAATCCATTTTTTCATACCCGATACCTTTTTGGCGGGCAAAAAGACGGTGCCGATTGGTTTTTTACTGAGAATATCCGGAAGAATATTTTTTAAAGTGCCGTTTACAATATGGGTAGTGATCCCGATTTTTGACATGCGCTCCGCGATCCGGTATTTGGTGAGCATCCCCCCGCGGCCGAATAATGATTTTTCAGAAGTGATGCCGGCGTGGATGTTTTTCTGTTTCGGTTCGACGACTGGAATGACTTTCGCGCCCTTTTCTTTCGGGTCGCGGTCCATCACTCCATCGACAGTACTGAGTATGATCAGGGCATCCACGCTCAGCATCGCCGAAAGCAGACCAGCTAATTCATCGTTATCCGTAAACATGAGTTCGCTGACCGAAATCACATCGTTCTCATTCACGATCGGAAGAATCTCGTCCTGAAGCAGACCTTCTAAACAACTCTTCATATTAAGATAATGCCGGCGGTCCCGGAAATCCTCTTTCGTAGCCAGCACCTGGGCACACAAAAACCCGTGTTTCTGGAGCAGGCGGTCGTAGGTATTCATCAGCCGTGTCTGCCCCACGGAAGCCAGGATCTGCCGTTCCAGCACCCGATTGCATTTTTCTCTCAGCCGGACGAGCGGACGGCCCGCGCCCATGGCACCGGAGGAGACCAAAACCACTTCCATACCCCCTTTTTTAAGATGAGCGATCTGGCGGACTAATTCCGTTAAAACCGGCTCATTCAAAAAACCGTTTTCCTGAGTGATCACATTGGTGCCGACTTTGATGACGATTCGTTTGTATTTCATAATTTCGATGTCCAGTGTCCAATGTCCAGTGTCCAATGAAATTTCATCGGACATCGGAAATCGGACATCGGAAATTAGTTCTTCAAAATATACATGGAATTCGGGTTGTACAAAATTTTTGTTCGGATGATTGCATATAACCCCTTGTCATCCGTCTTTTTTACTTCCCATAAAACCCCGTACCCCAGATCTTCCACACACTCCCCCGCATGAAGATTAATGGCCTGTTTTTTGCTGTCGCCGACAAAATTTTTCTGATCACAAGCCACGAAAAAATTTTCCAGTTTAAAATCAACCGGCTGGAGGCCTTTTTCTTTGTTATACGAATAAAACTGGTCTTCAATGCGGACGATGACCCATTCTTTATTAAAATTGGCTAACTCTCCGGATTGCAGAATCTTAAGCGCCGCCTCTTTCTTATCCATTCCAGCCTTCACTCTTGCTGCCCAGTAGGCATACCGCTTCAATTCGATATCAAATCCTTTCTGGTGCAGAGTGTATTCCACGGTCCGTTCCGCATTGTCCACAATGATCAGGCGGACAAAAAATTCGATATCCACGGGTTCAAATTCCCGCACATCTTCTTTGGTATGGTGTTCTCCGAGACTTTTGTAATCGATTTTAGAACGGTTCTCAATCCATTTTTTAACCGACTGAAAGATCTGGTTGCCGTTTCCATTGGGGTCACGTTCCGGATGAGGCATGATGGCCAGCACGTTGCCTGCCGGATTGCAGAGGCCGGCAATCGCCTCCGTCGCCCCATTGGGCGTGATGGGAAATTCGGTGCTGACCTTACCCTTTTCATCACAATACTGGAAAAGGATCTGATTGTTTTCTTTCAAAGCCTTCAGCACCTCAGGGTCTTTAAAAACAAACCGGCCTTCCCCATGGGCATAAGGAATGTGGAGGAGACCTTCAAAATGATTAAAGGCAGAGCGGTTTTCAGGCGCCACGTTTTTAAGGTAGCTCCATGAGTTGCGGAAACCCGTGTCGATCACTTCTCCGCCTTTGACCATCTCATTCCAGGCCAAACCGGCCGATAAATCGTAATTATTAAAACCGGGGATCAGCCCCCGTTCGACCACCATCTGAGCACCGTTGCAGATGCCGATGACCACTTTCCCTTTCGCCGCCTCTTCTTTAATGATGTCCATGATCGGATTCTGGGCCGCGATAATACCGCTGCGGCTGCGGTCCTCGTAACTGAACCCGCCCGCCAGACAATAGCCGTCGAATTCATCCAGACGGGTTTTATCCAGCATGCCGGGATCGTTCCATAAAACCGTTTCCGCGTCCATTCCGTTCCGTTTAAAAACACGGACATTTTCTTCCTCACAATTGGTGCCGGGGAAAGAAATAACAGCGAATTTGATCATAGTTTTTTATAAACGAAATAACGATATAACGACGTAACGATACAACAATTTTATAAAATTTTAAATTTTAAATTACAAATGACAAATTACAATTTTTGATTCCTTAGATTAAAATTTAAAATTTTTCATTTAAAATTTGTCATTTTTCAAAGCCCTCGCTACCACCAGGCCGTAAACTTTCTGAAACCCGTTTTCTTTTAACACCCGGGCGCAGTTTTCCAGCGTGGCTCCTGTGGTAAACACGTCGTCGACCAGGAAATACAGGGGTATTTTCTTTTTTTCTGCTTTTTCTTTTATTAAATTTTCTTTTTCCCCTTTTTTTCTTACCCCCCTATTTACCAAATAGGGGCCCCATGCGCGAGATAAGCCTTGAACACATTTTTTATTCATAATAAAAGCCCCCTCCAGATTTTCATGCCTGCCTTTCTTATCCAGCTTCGCCTGCTGACTGGTGTAACGGACGCGTTCCAAAAGAGGGAGAACTCTTACCTGCGGCAACCGGTCTGTCACGGCACTCGCGATCACTTCTGCCTGATTAAACCCCCGCTCGTTCAGCCTTTTTTTATGGAGCGGAACCGGTATCAGGATCATCTGACGGCCTTTAGTCATAGCAAGCTCCCCCATTCTTTCAGCGATCAAATCAGCAAAAACATCAGCCAGCTCCTTGGTAAACCGGTATTTAAACTGCTTAACCGCTACTTTGATCTGGGGATTTCTGGCGTAATCCAGTCCGTAGATCACCCCGTCCAGATAATGGATGTCAGGATCTTCGTACTCAGTATAATAGGGCCTGATCTTCCTTTTGCTGAAATCCCTGATGCAATCGATACACAAAAAATCCCCCTCCTTCTTGCAGGAAACACAGACGGGAGGGAATAAGGTGTTGAGGATTAATGTGAGGAGCCTCATTCCACGGTTGATGATTACAGTTATTGGGCTTCCTTTTCTTTTTTGAGTTCGGCGCGGGTGTCTTTCACAAGCCTAAGCGCCGGCTTTTTTTTCTCACCCTCTTCGTCTTCCCGGAAGAGATCGCCGCCGGCCGCCATCGTTTCTTCTAACTCTTCACTGCTATAAGGATGGTAATTTTCTCTATCCATGGGGGGCTGTTAATTTTGGATTAAATTATAATGATTTATTTGTATTTGTCAATATAATGGATTTATCATTGAATCCGAAAGGCAGTTGTGCTAAACTCCCCCTGCTTAATTTATTATATTGATGTCATGGAAAAAGTTCTTATGGTAACTCAGGTGATCATCTCGATCCTGCTGAGCCTCATCATCCTTGTTCAGGGGAAAGACGAGGGCTTCACGGCCAGCTGGGGAGCGCAGAGCTTCCAGGCTACCCGCCGCGGCCCTGAAAAAGTGATTTTCCGTGCGACCATCTTGCTGGCTGCACTGTTTTTACTGAACGCCCTGCTTTTCGTATTTGTCTAAACTCAAAATGCGCAAACGTTTCAGCCGGCTTAACCAGCTCGAAAAAATCATCGTTGTCTTTTTGGCGTCGGTCGTACTGATTACCGGCACCCAGATCGGTTATGCTTTTTATAATGAGTATTCCGAAATCACTCCCGTCAAAGGAGGGGTTTACGTGGAAGGCGCCGTCGGCAAAGTGGAGCTGATCAATCCCCTTTACGTGCACTACGGCAGCCTGACCCATGACCTGACCCAGCTGGTCTTTTCAGGTCTGACCAAATACGACCCTAAGACCCGCGAGGTCGTTCCGGACCTGGCGGATTACACGATTTCCGATAATGGCAAGAAATACACCTTCGTCCTGAAAGAGGGGGCTAAATGGCATGACGGCACCCCCGTGACCAGTAGGGATGTCATGTTCACTTATAATACAGTCATCAACCACCCCAGCTTTAACGGAGTCATCCTTAATTACAATGACTTCAGCGGAATGAAAGTCTCCCAGGTGGATGACCGGACCGTGGAATTCCTCCTGGAAAATCCTGATTCTTTTTTCCTGGTCAAAACGATAACAGGTCTTCTTCCTGCCCATATCCTGGGCCATTTGCCCGTAGAAACACTGGAACAGGCGCCCTTTAACCAATATCCTATCGGCACGGGGCCATACCGGTTCATGTCACTGGCCTCCATGGATGATTTCGTAGAAGTGACCCTGGAAGCGTTTGATGATTATTATGGGGAAGAATCTAATATTTCCACCATTCAGATCCGCATCTTTCCGGAATACAAAGACCTGATCAAGCGGCAGGGTGAATTCGACGCTATCCGGAACGTGCCTGAAGAATATGTGGATAAAATACGGGATCGCGGCCGGCTGGCCCTGACCCGTTACTACCTGCCGCAGTATGTAGCTGTTTTTATCAACACCCAATCCCCACAACTGAAAAACAATAAAGTACGCCTGGCTCTCCAGCTTGGCACGGATAAAAAATCGCTTGTCCAGGAAATCGGCCAGAACCAGATCATCGATACCCCGCTTCTGGAAATCGATCAAAGCAACTGGGTCTACCAGTATAACGTGAATAAAGCCAATGGGGCGCTTTTTGACACTGAGTGGAAATTGCCGGACAAACAACCTGAAGCCGATGAAACTGAGGAAGTACCTGAGGAAAACGCGAAAGAAGACGAAACCGACAAAGAAAATACCGGCAGCGAGACCAAAGAGCCGGAATTCATCACCAGCCCGAATGGCGGGAATGACTGGAAGACCACGGATAAAAAAGTAACGGTGGCCGGAATCACTCCGGAAAAAACAAAAGCGATCATAGTGAATGATTATGAACTTAAAAAATTCGTCCCCGGGGACCCGGGATGGAGTTACGTGGCAAGTTTTGAGTTCGGCAATCTGAAAAAAGGAGACAATATCTTCGATGTTTACGCGATTGATTTTAATGAAGAAAAAAACCTGATCGATTCCATCACCGTTACCCAGGGAACGGCCGAAGAGTTTATTGAACAGGAGCGGGAAGTGGCGAAACAGGAAAACGAGGTCGCGGAAGTCCTCCCCTTCCGGGAAAACACGAAAGGCGAAAAGCTTATTTTACACCTGATCGCCCCCGACAAACCGGAGACCTACACAAAAGTGGCCGAAATCTTAAAACAGCAATGGCGCAAGATCGGCATCGGCCTTAAAATCGACGTGCTCGAAAACAGCGCGTTTCAGGAGGCCCTTTTTAAGAGAGATTACGACTTGTTGATTTTTGGGCAGAACCTGGGTTATAATCTCGACGCTTATCCCTACTGGCACAGCAGTCAGGCCAAAGAAGGGGGTTATAACCTCTCTCAATTCAAAAACTTCGTGGTCGACAGCCTGCTGGATAAAGCCCGTCTGGAGCTGGACGATGAAGACCGCAAAAAGACCCTGAACGACATTCAGGAGATCATCAGCCAGGAGGTCCCTGCCATCTTCCTTTACAGCCCCACTTACTACTTCGCCCTTTCCGACAAGATCCAGAACGCCTCCTTTGAAAATCTGGCCACAGCCAGCGACCGGTTTGCCCGCATCGCGGAATGGTACGGCCGGGTTGACCGCCAGCTGAAGGATGGGGTCAATCCTTTGACTTTTGCCGCCTGGCTGATCAAACAATTTTAGCTTCGCTATTAAAAATTAAAGATTGAAAATTAAAAATTCATTTTGGATCTGTTTCCCTATTTAATTTAATCTTCAATTTTCAATTTTTAATCTGTAATCCAGCTATTATGCAAGTTGTTCTCAAAAAACGAGTCCCTAAACTGGGAAATGAACATGATGTCGTTAAAGTAAAACCCGGGTTTGCCCGCAATTTCCTTTTTCCTCAGAAACTCGCTTTGCCCGCCACAGAAGCCGAGATCAAACGGGCTGAGACCCTGAAAGCCCAGCGGGTCGAAAAAGTGGAAGCCCTGCTTGAAAACGCCAAAGAAGTAGCCGACAAACTCAAGAGCGTCACACTCACCTTTAAAAAGAAGGCCCGCGGTGAAAAACTGTATGGCTCCATTAAAGAAAAGGACATCGCTGACGCGCTGGCCGAACAGGCGAAAGTGGAAGTGAAAAAAGAAATGGTAAAAATGGATGACCACTTAAAGACTCTCGGCGAGCACACCGTTAAACTTCAGCTTACGGAGGATATTGAAGCGAAGGTAAAAGTGATGGTCGAATCGGAGTAAACAACGGCGACAATTAATAATAAGCAGACTATGAAAAAATTTATCATCACTTTTATAGTAGGCATTTCTATCGGCCTGATTCCGGCCGCATTTGCGATTGGTGCATTGGCCGGACGTTTTTCCGATGTGCCTGATGACGTCTGGTACAGCAATGCGGTCAACAACCTCGCGGCAAACGGAATTGTCACCGGCTATGACGATGGCACCTTCGGGCCTTCAAAAAACATCAACCGGGCGGAGCTGGCCGTTATTCTGGACCGTACGCTCAATTATTTAGAGACGGGCCTGGCTTCAAATCACTTTGTTTATTGCGCTGATGGCCGTTATACACAATCTGTTACTGGTCCTGATGAAAAAGAGATAGGTACCATGGCGAACTTATTTAATGATAATGAACTGGAATACAGAAATTTTAATAATTGCCATTTGAGAGAAATGGTGGGGCCGCTTAAGGGCACTGAAGTATCTTGTGACCAATTTGTAAATGGCTTAAAGCTTTTTTATGAAGAACTGGAATACCGTTTTAATGAATACGCAATATTATATCCTTCAGGTATACATGGTAATGAGATCATTGAATTAGACCTTGATAATCGGCCGTCTATGAGCAAGGAAGATGTAATAGATCTATTCAATAATGAAATCAATAATGATGTTTACCTGACACCTTATGAAAAACAAAGGGCTTTGAATGGGTGTTATGAACTTGAATTTGGATATTATCATCTGAATTCAGGAAGTTTTACCAAGGCGTGGCGTATTGATTCAAAAGATGTTCCACCCTTACATGCCTTCATAAATGATACGACTTCGGAAATCATTTATTATGACAACGGGGGTGATCCTCCTGATGATTAAAATAATTGCAAAATAAATAATAAGAGTTAGGAGTTAGTAGCAATAGCAAGAGTATAAACTACTACACTATTAACTATTGCTCTTGCTGTTATTTAGGGATGGCTTTTTAGGGTGAAAGATGGTATAATATAATGATATTTTTGAACTTTCTATGTCCGATTTATCTAAAAAACCATCATCCGCACCCTCCCTCGACTTTACAAAAGGGCTGGATGTTATGAAAAAAGGGCTGGATAAATCCATCTCAATGCTTACAAAACTATGGGGGAAATTCAGCGAAATGGTCGGCGGACTGAATAAGAAATACTTAGCCCCGCTGATGGCCCCGCTCACAGGCTGGCTGGATAACTTCGCGGATTTAAAATTACCGGGGCTGGACGAGAAAAAAGATAAAGATAAAAAGGGTAAAGAAAAAACGCCGCCTGAAAAAAGGCCGGAGAAACCGGAAACAAAAGTGAAATTGGATGAACTGATGGGGGAGATCGAAATCGGTGAAAGACCTCGTTTTGACCCTGCTAAAATACAATCTCATCCAGTTGAGGTAGATAGAAATGGAACCACTCTTTGTTCATTAACCGCTAAAAAGAATCTGGAAATGCTGTGCCCCGGGAAAATATTCCAGTCCATCAGTCCAGATCATACAAAACGTGATATTCAGCGGGTACGTGAAGGCGCGGCCGCCGGTAAATTTGACCTTAAAGACGTCATCCCGACCGGCAATGCGGATGATGTACAGCAGTATTACTATTCCTTACGCAAAAATGACACCATTAGCGGTGTTTTACCAAAAGATTTCACAGATCAGTTAAACGCAACAGGCAAAACCGTCTGTGATATCATCACTTACGGGGGTACGAAATACGATCACCGGGCGGCTGGCTTTAAAGGAACAGATGGACAATGGTATGTCTTAGACCCCTACCGAAGCGGAAGAAATACAAATCCTATTTCTTTTGAAGATTACATTAAAAAAAATAAAACCGATATTGCCTTCGTCGTCCCTATCGACACCGCGGGCCAGACGCTGAAAGGCCGTGAAGTACTCGCGGGGCCCCAGCGGATTCTGAAGGCGGTTGACGAATTCATTGAAAAAAAGATTGTCGGAAAAAACTGCTGGGACTGGGTGGATAAGGTCTACCGTCGTGCCGGATTTTCTCCAAAAAAACGGCTTATTATTTATAACTCTGATACAACCAAATATGAAGGCAGTGATTGTAAAGATGAGCATGCCGGCCCGGAACTTTTAGCGCGACTGAGTCCGGGGGACCATCTGTATATCAACAATAAAAATGCGCAAGATGCTTACGGGAACCATAGCGTCATCTTTCTGGGCTGGGCAGACCGCGATAATTTAATCGCGCGAACCGCCAGCTCCCCGGGCAATGGGACTCATGGCCGAATTTGGAGTTCAACGGATTTCAAAAAAATGCCGGTTACCCATATCACCAAGCCGGCGTAAGGCTTCCTGAACGCAGTCGGATATGTTTTTTAATGGTGGAACACCATGAGCGAGCAAAGCGAGTCGAATGGTGGGCCTGCCTGGACTTGAACCAGGGACCAATGCGTTATGAGCGCACTGCTCTAACCACTGAGCTACAGGCCCATGTTTTAAAATAGCAATCCAGGACGATAAAATAAGTCCCGAACCGACGTTAGCTTATATTAGTTTTGCGCCTATTTCAAGAATAACTAAAGTGGTTATTGCCCGATATTCTTTGTATAATGAAAACATCCGTTACCTTCAAAATCATGTTTGATGATTACCTGCAATTCGCCAAAAAACTCGCCCGAAAAGGCGGGGTGATTTTAAAAGAAAACTTCGGACAGTTAAAACAAAGCCAGATCGAGCTTAAAGGGCCGCATGATTTTGTAACGGAAGTGGATAAGAAAGTAGAGGCGCTTTATGCCGATGGGATCCGAAAAGCCTTTCC
>JAFGCR010000015.1 GCA_016932495.1 Candidatus Peregrinibacteria bacterium | reverse complement strand
TCATCCTCCCCATTGTCGTCGTTAATAACCGCTGTCCAGGTAATCGTATCACTGCCCCCTGCTGCCGGATTCATGGTGTCGGTCAGGGTAACAGAACTGACCGTCGGAGCGGTGTTGGTCACATCATAGGTCTGGGTATTATCCGTGCCCACATCGCGGAGATCATGACTGTCTTCCAGGAAAATATAAACCGTTTTGGTGCCGGAGGTGGTGGAAGAGGGGTTGTAGGTAGAAAGCAGGTCGCCGCTCAAGTCGCCACTATCACATTCAGCGTTCCCACCCGAAGAATTGCCGGTGGTGGAACAAATCGTCTGATTAGCGTCACAGCCACTGCCTTCGGTAAAGCTGTTGGTTAAACAAACGTGCATATCAATAGTGTCAGGCGAGGTATCCGTATCTCCGTCAGTGACGACCACGTTGAAATAAACATCTTCACCCGGTTCCACACTGCCCGTACCTCCGGTGCTATCCCCGATGTTCACCGTGCCGATGGACGGGCGGTGGTTGACTTTGAACGGGGAAGCCTGCGCATCGGTGACGTCCCCGCCCGCTCCGTTATCTAAACTGGAACCGGAAAGGGTGATGTCGTTGTAGGTGTCTCCGGATTTACTCAGAGCGATTGAATTACCCGCGGCACCTATATTGCTGTGATTAGCATAAATGTAAAAAACATTCCCCCGGTCATCACCGATGGTACTGGTGAGTGTCTGGTTGATCTGCATCAGGGCCGCCATATCCTGACCGTCTTCAGCATCCGTGGCATCGATGCACACATCTTCACCGCCACTACAGCTCACACCGTCTTCAGTATCAAATTCAAAAATATCTCCTCCATAAGTCACGCTGGCTCCATCCGCGGGAACATCCGCGAACGTAATCGTACCCGTGGCAGATCCCTGCTCACCATAACCGTTTGGCGGCATACAAATCCCTCCGCCACTCACCTTATCACACACAAACATATACCATGCACAGGATTGGCCGCAGGTTTCTGACCCCGTGGTCGTGTAGGTGGCGGAGGCCTGGCTGCCGCTGTTGGTCGCAGTAGGGTCATCATCCATCCAGTCGCCGCCATCACAGGTGGGGAAAGTGTCATTGCCAGCGGTTACCGCGTCAGTTTTGCAGACAGCCAGATAATACTGGTCTCCGTTAATATCACTGGCGGTAACGGTAAAGGAAATCGGATCACCTTCATCTGTTGGAGTTGTGGCATCCGAACCGCCATCCGAGCCAGTCCTTATTCCAAGAGGGCCTTCATTGCCAACACTAAGGGTAGTATCAATACCCTCTTCACAAAGGGAAATATCCGTTTCACCATAATTCACCTGCGCGATCTGATACCGGCCGCCCTGTTGGAAGGGCAGGGTACCATTGTCATAGTTACATCCAACCGGATCTGTGTTGGAATCTCCGTCAAAACTAAAGGTGGAACTGCCGGTTTCGGCGCTCGCGCCCGTGATGGCAATGGCATAAGGATTATATTCGGTAGTATTCTCATCATCATCAATCGTGAAATCAGTAAAAATAGGCCATGAGAGAATATTATTGTAGGAAAAAGCCGCAAAACCCAAAAAGTTATCATCTCCCCATATCCCTTCTGTCGCCGCGGTATAGGTACAGGCGCTGGTGCTGAAGTAATCATTACAGGCAGAAACCGGTTGGCCAAGAGATTGTGTTAAAGTTTGATAACAATCTAACGTTCCAGCCCCCCATGTTCCGGAGCAGCTTGATCCGCCCCAGGTACAACCAGCCATTCCGCAAACCGTCTCATCAACTACATCGGCACAGGCGTCGATAGAACCATCACAATCCTCACCAAAGCCAGCAAAATTAGGGTTAGCCGTATTCTGATCCGGAATCAGCGTGGTCACATTTGACTGATTGTCAGTAAGGGTCAGGGAGGTGGGGGGATTAGCACTGGTCACATTGTTGCCGTCTTCATCAATTACTTCCACGGCGCCGAAATAAGATACATTCACCTGGATATTACCTTGTGTGCTGGCATTCCCTGACAGGGTATTGTCATCGTAAAGTGAACTTATATTAGAAGGAACATAATCAACTAAGAAGATGCCGATAGCTGCATTGTTTTGTATCGTATTACCCGAAATCGAAGGGGCAGTAGAAAAAGTAGCAGGATTATCAGGATCCGGGCTGGATGCATTAGCGATACCTGCAACACCAAGAGAGGCATTATCACTGATCGTATTACTCGTGATTGAGGAATGGGATCCCATCATGAAGATCCCCAGAGCGTTATTATATTGAATAGTATTGCTGGCAATGGCATTACTGGCATTTAAACACCCGCTTACAAAAATGCCCATACTACTATTGCCATATTCAGTTGTCCCATTACTGGTACCGATGTAGTTGCCGGCGATTGAAAAATTGGTCGACATGCTTTCCATCTGAATCCCCACATCCGCATTGCCGCCAACGTAGTTTGGGGCGCTGGTGGAGCCGACCACGGCTGCTCCTGTAACTCCATCAAAATAAATCCCGATTCCATCATTGGCCAGGGTATCACTTTTATCGGCTTCCAGACCCACGATATTGTAGTAAGCATAAATGTTGCTCGAATCCTGAACTTCTATTCCATGGCAATTACCATCACAACTTGAATCTCCATTGCCTGAAATCACATTGCCGTATTCAGACCCGCTTGTGGAACCGATATAAACATAAGAGGTGCTTGAATCGATTTCAATGCCATGCTCTTCGTTGGGAATAGCGATATCCCCCTGCGCGCTGTTCCCAATATGATTTCCGTATATTTTAATATAAGAAGAAGTATTAATGCTGATCCCGCTCCCATCTGTATCTCCTAATGGAGGGCTGCCATTTCCCGAAATCACATTTTCTTCATTCGCCGTGTTGTCACCGCCAATGGTAGCCCGGGTAACGTTACTAAGCGTAATGCCGGAATCGCTATTCGGAATAGCCGATGTACCGGTAAGATTCGTGCCGACAGCCGCATTCTGAATCAGCAGTTCGTCTTCATCAAACGACGAATCCGACACAAAAATACCGCCCCAGCCATCGTTCCCCGAAATAATATTAAAGTCGTTGACATTTGACGTCCCGATTTTAATAGGATCAGATCCATCACTCGTTAAATCGACATTCCAGATCCAGATACCACTGGCCCCATTGCCATTGGCAGCAGTAGCCGTTGAATTAGTACCGATCATATTACCCTTGATGGTGATATTTCGTGGATCATCATTACTGCCGGCGCCATCACCCGCGATTAAAATACCGGTACCCGTAGAACCGCCAATAACACAGGATTGGATGGTGACGGTATCGACATCGCCATTGATCTGAATACCATTATTCGGAGAATTATCCAGAGCGATATCTTTAATGGTGGCACCGTCACCGGTATCGCTGACAAAAATAATATCCTGACCTCCCGGAATACTGGTTCCATCTAACGTGATGTTATCTCCGCCATCCAGTGTAACCCCTTCATTGATCTCTAGCGTGTTACCCAGATTGATAGTACCGCTAACGCTAAAATTGATCGTATCACTTCCCGAATTATTATTGGCTTCGTAAACCGCGTCACGCACGGAACAGTCCTCATCACCACAGGAGTTGTCCTGGTCTCCCGCCAACGTATCCACCGTGTAGGTGGCGGCATGCGCTGAAGGACTAAAAAGAAAACAGGCAAAGAGCAATAAAAACACGCCTGCTGAAGAAAAAATACGGCTTTTTAGGTTCATGGTTTTAATTTTTATCTTTTATTAAGATTAATCCTACCATGAAACAGACTTAGTAAAAAAAGTTTTTTTTGGTACAATAAGGCTGTTTTAAAATTTCATCATCCGCTAAGATTACTCCCTATCCATTTTAATCATGCGAAAACTATTACTCACTTTACTTACAGGCTTTTTGTTATTGCCCCATGTCGCCAGTGCGGCGGTCACTTTCGACCTCAACGACATCCGCGCGGTCATCGATGCCAATGACGTGGTGCAGGTCGGGAAGAATATCATTCTCGATGGTTCACAGTCTTTTGTGCCTGACGAAGAGGCCCCGGTGGCTTATGAATGGGATTTCGGAGACAAAAGCCCGAAAGAATTCGGAGCCGAAGTCGTCCATTCCTACCCAAAAGCCGGTGAATATTTAGTAACCCTCACGGTGAGCCAAAAGGGCGAAAATGCTTCCATTACCCGAAGTGTGTTCGCTTATCAAAAGCTCACCCTCTTTTTAACCGATGTCACTGATCGTCGTGAGAGTGTTGAAAAACTCACCGATAAGGCGTTCAAAGAAGGCACTTATGTGAATGTGATTGAAAGTTACGACAGCAACACGGCGTTTATGTCCGAAGAAACTTTATCCAAAAAACTCGTGGAACAGGTGAATATGATCTCGGGCGCTGATACCATCGCCATCTGGACAACGCGCGGCAGCGGAATCAACGCCCTTACCCGTTTAGTGCGCGAACGTCCCGACATTCAGGAATTTTTGAAAGATAAGACCATCGTGGTGATCTCTGACAAGAACCTGAAAACACTCAGCCGCATCATGCAAAGCAATTACAATATTATCAAACCTAAACAGATCGTCCTTACCCGTGAATATGAACTGAATAATCTTATCAGCGCTCCTAATGTACAGACATTCGTAACCGATCTGAAAGAGGGCGTTTCCGAATACCGGATCATCGATGCTGAGACCCGGCACATCGGCCTATGGAATTTCATGTCCTATCTGGTCAACTTCATGCTGACCCAGGGGGTACCCAGTAACACCATCGTACTTCTGCTTATGTTGCCGGTTATTGCTACGATCATCGCCTTTTTAAAGCAAGTGATCGGGGTGACGACGTTTGGTCTTTACACCCCGTCGATCATCACCCTCTCCTTTTTGGCGCTGGGCCTTAAATTCGGGTTGGCGATCTTAATCATCATCCTGCTGACTGGTTCGATTTTGCGCAAAGCGCTGGCCCATGTCCGCCTACTTCACATTCCCCGTATGGCCATTGTTTTCACTATTTCCACCCTCATCATTCTTTTGATGCTTGGTTTTGGCACGTATCTGAACATCCAGGAGCTGGCCTCCATCGCCGTTTTTCCGATGCTCATCATGACCACGCTGGCAGAAAAGTTTGTGAGCGCTCAGAGCGGGAAGGGGGTGTATGCGGCGGTGCTTTTAATGCTTGAGACCACCGTCGTCTCCCTGATCTGTTATTGGGTGGTGGAATGGCAGTTTTTGCAGAACCTGATTTTGAGCTATCCCGAAATCATCCTTTTCCTGATTCTGGTCAATCTTGGCCTTGGCCGATGGACCGGCCTCCGTTTTTTTGAATACATCCGTTTTCGCGAAGTCATGCGACATACCGAGGAGTAAAACTCGAAATCCGAATATCTAAACTCGAAAAAATTCTAATTTTTAAACCTAAATATAAACAATTCAAACAACATATTTTGAACATTTCAATATTCGTATTTTATACTTTTTAGGATTTCGAGGATTCGGGTTTCGAATTTAAGTTTATAAGTTATGTGGTTCTTCCATAATCCGGGTCTGCTGGGCATCAACGCCCGCAACCTGCTATACATCAGAGCGTATAATCCCAAGAAAGCCATCATGCTGGCGGACAGTAAGATCAAAACCAAAAATTTCCTGTCCGCGCGCGGAGTGCCCGTTGCTAAATTTTACGCATCCATCCACAACAAGAGAGAGCTGGATAATTTTGACTGGAATAGTCTGCCGAATTCTTTTGTCCTGAAGCCGAACTCAGGATACGGCGGCGAGGGGATTTTGATTATCCAGGGGCGGAAGGGAAGGAATTGGGTGTTAAGTGACGACGATTTAATGAGCCACGAGGCCATGGAACGGCATGTGGGCGATATTCTCGATGGCCGCTATTCCCTGGCTAATATTTCAGACACTGCTTTTTTTGAACAACGGCTGGAGGCGCCGGAACCCTTCAAAAGTATGTCTTATAAAGGTCTGCCGGATATCCGTGTCGTCGTTCATAACCTTATTCCGGTTATGGCCATGATGCGCTTGCCGACCGAAGAATCCCAAGGCAAAGCCAATGTCCATTTCGGCGGTATCGCAGTCGGAATCGACATCGCGAAGGGCGAGATGACTTTTATCACGCAATACAACAAGGAAATCGATAGCATCCCCGGTTACGGGCCGGTTAAGGGAACCAAAATCCCCCACTGGGACGAGATCCTTCTTATCGCTTCCCGCGTGCAGCATGTAACCAACCTGGGTTTTGCGGCGGTCGATATTACACTGGATAAGTCCGGTCCTGTTTTACTGGAAATCAACGCGCGTGCCGGATTGGCGGTGCAGATCGCAAATATGGCCCCTTTGCGCCGGCGGCTGGAACGGATTGAGGGAATTAAAGTCGCTACGCCGGAAAAGGGCGTCCGTATTGCACAGGATATTTTTGGTCAGAAAATCGAAGCCAAAGCTGATGAGGAAAAAGCGCCTTCGAAACCTGTGGTCGGCAATCTGGAGCGCGTGGAAGTGATGGGAAAGAAAAATAATAAAAAAGTCATCGCACAGATCGATCCCACCGTCCAAAAATCGGTTCTGGATAAAAATGTGGCCAATGAGGTACATTTAGATGAGGGCTACTGCAAATTCAATCTAATCGGACATCGTATCCAAACGGTTGTGGATGTTGCAGATTTCAGTCATCAAAAATATAAAATGGTAATCGGACAGCGCGATTTGAGAGATTTTTTGATCGATCCCGCCAAGCACATGAGCGCTGAAAAGATTACTGGGGAAAAACCAGCTTCCAATGTGGCCCATATTGTCCGCCAGTTTACCGAATCCGATTTGAAAAAAATCGATGATGAGATCGTCAGTATCGACGGAGAAATCCGCCTGCTGGCTCACCTGAGGCCAGACAATCTCAACGAAGAACACAATAAATTTTTGGTCGACCCCACTTACAATCCCCAATTTGAATATAAGCCTCTTAAATTCGATCCGAATAATCTGCACGCGCGTTTGAAACGGATTGAATTCCCAGATTCCCCCATCGGTATCCTGTGGCGCAAAAAGGCGGATGAGATCAAGCGGAAGATAGAATTATTAGAATCCCGCGGTTCAGAAAGTTTTACCGCAAAGTCCATGCATCTGTATGGCGCGCCGGATCAGGACATTGTGAAGGAGGCTTTGAAAGAAATCATGAAAATGCCCGACAAATTTCCGGAACCCGAAAAATTCCTGACCGCCAAAGAAGCCAAAGTGTTGTTTGAGCAGGCGATTAGAGAATTCGGTCTCAAGGGCTGGAGCGTGAAAATCAAAAAAGATATGGTGTCCGATGCAATCGCGGGGAAGGAAAATTCTGTGATGCTGAGGGAAGATGCTTTGTTTTCCGAAGAGCGCCTGAAGGGCACCATCACTCATGAGATCGAAACCCATGTATTTACAGCCATGAACGGCAGTCAGCAGCCCTATAAGGTCTTTCAGCGCGGGCTCGCGGATTACTTAGCGACCGAAGAAGGGTTAGCTGTGTATAACCAGGAACGGACTGAATCCGATGAAACCGAAAAAAAATACTGGCCTGCCTCATCGGTCGTAGGGATTTATCGGGCGCTGCACGGATCATTCGCAGAAGTGTATGCCGAAATCGTCAAACTTGGATTCAGTATGGATCGGGCCTGGAAAGTAGCGCTTAAGGCTAAGCGAGGGCTTAAAGACACCTCAAAGCCTGGCGCCTTCACCAAAGATTTTGTTTATTTCAAGGGCTATCGGATGATTCTGGATTTCATCAAAAACGGCGGGGACCTGCGCGATCTGTATTACGGCAAGATCAACATGAATGATCTGGATATCGTTAAGAAAGTGAAGGGTCTTAAAAAACCGACTTTTTTACCATCTTATCTGAGGGAGGCGGAGAACCCCGCCCAATAACTATTGCACCGGATTACAAAACCAATCCTCCTTTACGCTGTACTGCCTTCTTGCTGCCGTCTTTTTTCTGTGAAACCGATGGCTATCTTTTGA
>JAFGCR010000014.1 GCA_016932495.1 Candidatus Peregrinibacteria bacterium | reverse complement strand
AATGGTTATTGGGCGGGGTTCTCCGCCTTAAACTCCAATCCGAAAATACCATCGACCAACGGCTGATCAACAGTATAGACCATGTCTTTATCCCCGTTTTTGGCGAAGTAGTAATCCCCTTCTTCCGCCTTTTTAAACAAAACCAACTGCAACGCGTCATCATTCATACGAACCGACAGCTTGTAATCCGGGCCGGAAAAATCGGCCTGACTGGCATCGGTGCTCTCCGCAAAAGCGTTAGCGCGAAGCTGTTTAAACTGGTCGAAAAGCGTGCGTACCGCCAAACCATCGGCTTCGTAATCCTCAGGCTGTATCACATGCCACACCATATCCTTCTTTTCTAAGACAATTTCTTCCTCAGGGGTTTTAAGGGAAAACCGCCGAACATCCGCCTCCTCCACACTCAGAAGAGTCTTGTCTTTCCAGCTGTCCAGTGAATCAGTCAGAAAACGGGTCAGACTGGGGATAGTCTGAAAGACTTCATCTTCATCCGCCCTTCTTAAATATTGACCGTCGGGGATGGTTTCCCCCGCGTAGAAATCCGCGATCGCCCGTTCCTTATGGTTCCATGCCTGAACATGGATGCCGTTTTTCTCGTCCACGGAAAAAATAGCCGTGCGTTCAGGATTATTAGAGACCACTGACCCTTCTTTAAGGCTGTACATGGCTTTCAGAAAATCATCTACCTTCTGGGTATCCGCGGGAAAAGAATGGCCGTTCACGACACGCCATCCCCCTTCGCCTTTCTCAAGAATGACCTCCCGTTCCTGCGCCGCGTGCCCCATTTGGACTTTAGTGACGTCCTCAATCACAAACTTAGGAATAAAGAATTTTTCACTCTGCCGTTTTTTGGCATCCCGGCCCGGCTGTTCGACCACAATAATAAAAATAAGCAGGATGACAAACACGATCAGGACTTTTTTCAGCGTGCTCATCTTTTTAAAATAATCAAACGATTGCTCAAATTTTTCAGTCATAAAAGTAAAAAGTTTAAAGGGAAAAAGGTTTACGGCGGCGCAGTACAAAACGGACGACGCCAAAAAGGATAACAGCAAGCGGCATCAGCCAGATGCCGGTAAATTTAACGAGCTGGCGGTCGCGCGCAGACAGGTCTTTCAGGGGAAAGTCAAATGATGATTTGGACCGGATCGAGATCAGGGAATCATCCAGTGTCAGAAAATCCACGGTATTCAGCGCGAACAGCATATTCTGGCCGTACAGATTGACAAAATGGTCATTGATAAAACGGGAATTGCCCACCAGGAGCAAACGGCCCGTTTGAGTGGATTTTTCATGATAGTCATCAGAGGATTTGATCCAGTCCTCATCCCCGCTAAAGAAACTGGTAAACTCCCCTTCCAGAAGAACCGCTAACGGATACTGATACTGTTCACTGGAGATCTGCAAAGAACTGGGGTCGAGATTAAAGAGCGGTCCGGGCTGGAGCCAGGCATTGGGAGTTGTGTAAGCAAGAACGGTGGCATTCACGCCCTCCCGGTCAAATACGTTCAGCGGGCTGGCCCATGGAAGGACGATAAAATCCATGGCCGCGACAATGGGGTTTTCCGGATCAAAATACTGATGAACCGCTTTGATCCAAAATGGATAAGGCACGATAAAATTCATAAAACCCTGGTTGAAAGACGCCCGCTCATTCAGCTGGTCCAGCACAAACTGCTCCTCAATGCCCACGCCATAATGTTCCAGCATATCCGACAGGTTTAAATCAAACGCTTCCGCCTGCAGGTCGGGTTTTACCTCAATTGAATCCAGAAACAGAATGGCATTTCTGCCGGACAGCAAAAACTGGTCAATGGCGTATTTTTCCTCATCAGAGAAAGCGGTTTTGGAACCCGCGATCAGCAGAGTGTCGGTGTCCGAAAACGTGCCGCTCTCCGCCAGATTTACCGTTTCCACCTGATAATTATGGTCCAGGGCCTGTTTAAATAAGGCGTACGTATCCCTCATCTGATCAACGCCCGCGCGCTGGGTAAGCTCAGGTTCGTCGTGACCGGTCAAAAAAGCGATCTTTGGGGTACTTTGGGCAGTCACTTTTTTGATCGCCGCGACCAGATCATATTCCACATTCAGCACATTCTGGACCACTGGCAGGATCTCGACCCGGTCGCCGTAGACCACGGCGACGCCCAGAAAACCGTTTTTTACCTCAAGTTTATCTTTTTCCACAATATTCATCTGCACTTCCGGGATGCCCAGTTCAAAAGCCTCCTGTCTTATTTTAGAGTCTTCGGGGTTCAGAAAATCCACCATGAGATCGCCCTTTGAATAAGAGGCAAGCTCATCCAGGATATCATGCACATACTGGCGGACAGCAAACAGGTTAGGGGGAAGTTTTTCAGAAAAAAAGACTTTAACGGTCACAATATCCTCCAGATCCCTCATGATAGTCTTACTGGCATCAGAAACAGCGTAAAATTGGTTTTTGGTAAGATCAATGCGCATAAAATGGCGGGCTGCGATAAAATTCACCATCAGAACAATCGCCACGATAAGAATCGTGATGAAGTAGGAATCCCGGGCGTATTTAAAGCGATTGAGAAAATTCATATAAACTACGTTCTGTGTAAGGGGTAAGTGCATGTGCAAGGAATTATTAATAAACTTGCACTTGAAACTTGCACTATTAATGCCATTTTCGGCTATTCAGACTCGTTACATTCAGATAAAGAAAAAAACCGATAAACGTTAAATAATAAATCAGGTCGCGGCTGTCGATCACCCCCCGTAAAATACTGGAAAAATGGGAACCAAGCCCCAGATATTTGAAAACAGAGAGCAAAAAAGGAGGAGCCGTATGAAGGACCACCGGCTCGCCGATAATAAAAAAAATAAAGATCATAAGCACTGACAAGATAAAAGCAGTGATCTGGTTTTGGGTCAGGCTGGAGATCCACAGGCCGATGGCCAGATACGCGCCCCCTAAAAAGACGGCGCCGAAATACCCGCCCGCGATCATGCCCCAGTCCGGTTCGCCGATAAAGAAAAGAATGATCGGAAGGACGAGCGATAAAAGCAGGGTGATCACCAAAAAGGCGAAACTGGCCAGAAACTTCCCCAAAACCGCTTCCCATTCATTCAGCGGGGCGGTGAGGAGGATCTCCAGGGTTCCGGCCTTCTGCTCTTCGGCCCACAGGCGCATGGTCACGGCAGGGATCAGAAACAGAAAGACCCAGGGGAGGAACGTGAAAAACGGCCGCATGCTGGCCACATTGTCGATAAAAAACCCGCGGAAAAACAGCCAGGAAGTGAGCGTGAGGAATACGGTGATAAAGATGTAAGCCAGCGGGGAATTGAAATAGCCGCACAGCTCTTTATGCATGATGGTGCTGATGTGTTTAAAGTTCATAGGTCAGGTCGTGGTTTTTAATCCTTTGGTCACCTCATTGAAGATCTCTTCAAGGCTGACAGTCTCTTTATGGATTTCAAGAAGCTGGAATCCGTTCTCAAAAATGACTTTTGTCACTTTTTCCCGCAGATCACGGTTTTTGGCCGTGACCAGGTCATAACCGAAAGCGTCCTTTTCGGGCACATGATAAATGTCTACTTTTTTGACGCCGTGTATTTTTTTGAGGATTTTTTTCACTGCCTCTTTATCTCCCCGGATGATCAGTTTTAAATTCACATGACCTTCAACAAGTTCTCTCAGTTCAGCAGGCGTGCCTGAGGCCACGATCCGGCCGTCGCTGATGATGATGATCCGGCTGCAGGTGAGTTCCACTTCAGCCAGAATGTGGCTGCAGAGAATAACGGTCTTTTCCTGGGAAAGTTTTTTAATAAGATTGCGTATTTCAACAATCTGGTTCGGATCCAGTCCGACCGTCGGCTCATCCAGAATCAGGATATCGGGATCATGGATCAGCGCCGCGGCCAAACCCACCCGCTGACGGTATCCTTTGGAAAGGGTGCTGATAGTATCGCCAAGCTTACCGCTTAAGGCGCATTCGACCGTCACCTCGGTGAGGCGTTCATTCATTTTTTCAGCGGGTGTATCGTGGAGCTCCGCCATATACCTTAAATACTCCGCCACAGTCATATCGCTGTATAAAGGATTGTTTTCCGGCAGATAGCCGATTTTCCGGCGAACCGCCAGGTCTTCTTTAAAACAATCATGACCGGACACATGCGCCTCCCCGCTGTCGGCTGCCATGTAACAAGTCAGGATCTTCATCGTAGTCGTCTTACCGGCGCCGTTCGGCCCAAGAAACCCCACGATCTCGCCTTTATGGACATCAAATGAGATCCCTTTCAGCGCTTCGGTATTTCCGTAGTTTTTCCGCAGACTTCGGACTCTTATGGAAGACATGTTGGCTATTTTTTTTAAAAAACCTGGATATATATAACACAAGCACTAGACTGAATCAAGATTTTTTTTAAGACTTGATACAGAGGAAATTAACCTTACCTTGCCCCCAGGCAAAATGCAACCTAAAATAAATGTGACCTGCCCCAGTAGCTCAGTGGATAGAGCAACAGCCTTCTAAGCTGGAGGTCGCAAGTTCGATTCTTGCCTGGGGTACCATTATAAAATCATTAGCGTAATAGTGAGTTCCCGACTATAATAATAATCCCCTTTGTTATTTCGTTACGCCGTCATTTCGTTATATCGTTATTAAATTATGATCGAAAGAGAAAACCAAATCACCACTGCTAGGGAGGCAGACGATGACAGCCAGCAGTTCGACCTGACCCTGCGCCCCAAAACCCTGAACGAATATGTCGGGCAGGAGGATATTAAAAAAACCCTGGAAATCGCCATGCAGGCTGCTAAAAAGCGCAAAGAACCCATTGAGCATATCCTGCTTTACGGGCCTCCGGGGCTGGGCAAGACCACGCTGGCCAACATCGTGGCGCACGAAATGGGAGTGAACATCAAAACCACCTCCGGACCAGCCATTGAGAAACAGGGCGACCTGGCTTCCATTCTGAGTAACCTGGAAGAAAATGACATCCTGTTTATCGATGAGATCCACCGCATTAAAACCCAAGTGGAGGAGATCCTGTACAGCGCCATGGAAGATTACGCGCTGGACATTATTATAGGAAAAGGGCCGGCCACCCGTTCTATGCGCATCCAGCTGCCTAAATTCACCCTGATCGGCGCCACCACTAAAGCCGGTTCGCTTTCTTCTCCGCTCCGCGACCGTTTTGGCCACATTTATAAACTGGATTTTTACACCGAACAGGAAATCGAAAGCATTCTCAGGCGCTCAAGCGCCATCCTGAGCATTGCGATCGACGATGAGGCCATCAAAGAAATCGCCCGCTGTGCCCGGCGCACTCCCCGCATTGCCAACCGCCTGCTTAAACGAGTGCGTGATTTTGCGGAAGTGGCCGACAAAAAAAAGATCGACGCGGAATTGGCCAAAAGCAGCTTAAAGACCATCGGTGTCGATGTCATCGGCCTCGACCGGACCGACCGGAAGATCCTGCTGACCATCATCGAAAAATTCAATGGCGGCCCGGTCGGCCTGAACACCATTGCCGCCGCCACCGCCGAAGAGACTGAGGCAATCGAAGACCTCTACGAGCCCTATCTGATGCAGGTAGGCTTTTTAGACCGGACCAGCCGGGGGCGCGTGGTCACGGAGAACGCCTACGCGCACCTGAAGATCGAATACATTGAAAACAAAGATCAGAAAAACTTATTTTATTAAGTGCCTAGTGACTCGTGCCTAGTGACTCGTGAGCAAATAAAATACAAGTCACGAGACACGAAGCACGAGACACGATTATAAATAATGGATCATTTAGAAGAAATCAGAGCCCGCATGGGGATCGAGGAATTGGTCGGCAGTTACGTTCAGCTGAAAAAAGCCGGCCGGAATTTAAAGGGCTTATGTCCGTTTCATAATGAAAAGACGCCCAGTTTTATGGTGAGCCCGGAAAAAGGTATCGCGTACTGCTTTGGCTGTCATCAGGGCGGGGATATTTTTAAATTTGTCGAACTGATTGAAAACGTCAGTTTTAATGAAGCGGTCAAGATCCTGGCGCAAAAGACCAATGTCACTCTCCCGCAGAGAATGCCTGAACTCAACAACAAACGCCTGCGGTCTATCGAGATCAACCAGTGGTCCGTTCAGTTTTTTCAGGAACAGCTGGAAGAAAATCACGCTAAAAAAGAATATTTCCTGAAGCGGGGGCTGGCGGAAGAAACCATTAAAAAATTCAAACTGGGCTTCGCGCCGGATTCCTTTGACCAGCTTAAAAATTATCTCCTGCAAAAGGGGTTTGAACCCCGTGAACTGATCGACGCGGCCGTCGTGAGCCAGCGTTCGATTGCGGATAAAAACAGTTACGACCGGTTCCGGGACCGTCTGATCTTCCCGATTTTCGACCATCAGGATAACCCTGTGGGATTCAGCGGGCGGATTATGGGTGACGGGGAGCCGAAATATCTGAATTCCCCCGAAACTCCGGCTTACAACAAGAGCCTGGTGCTTTATGGGCTGAATTGGGGAAAGGAGAGTGTCAAAGAAAAAGACCGGGCGATCTTTGTGGAAGGATATATGGACGTGATCGCCGCGCATCAGGCGGGCAACGAAAACACCATCGCCACCTGCGGGACCGCGCTGACTCCCCAGCAGCTCAAACTCATCAAACGCTATACCCAGAACATCGCTTTTGCCTTTGATCAGGACAGTGCGGGACGTGAAGCGACATTCCGCGGAATCGAACTCGCCCAGATGGCGGACGTGAACATCCAGATCATCCGGATCCCTGAAGGAAAAGACCCGGACGAATGCATCCAGAAAAATCCCGGAGCCTGGAAAAATGCGCTTGAAAATCCGATCAGCGTCATGGATTTTTATTTTGATTACACGTTCAGCCGATTCGATAAACAGACCATGGAAGGCAAACGGCAGATCATGGACTTTCTGCTCCCGCTGATCAAACTATATAAACGTGAGGTGGAACAGGGGGTCTACCTCAATCGGCTGGCCCTGGAGTTAAAAACCGATGTACGCCTGCTCTGGAACGATCTGAGAAATACAAAAATAAAAACCTATCCCGGCATAAAAACAGAGAGGGAAACGAAGCCGGACGAACGGATTTTCAGCCGTGAAGAATTTTTACTGGGCTTCATTTTTACGTATCCGGAAACCTATAAAACCGTTGCCGAAAATCTGATCGACAATGTGCCGTTTGATACTAATACAGAAAGGTTTTACAACCTTCTCAAAAAAGTGTACACTCTTGGAAGCCCGATCAATATGGAGCGCGTCCTCTCTGAACTGACAGAGGAAGAACGCGAAAATGTCAGTATTTACAGCCTTCTTATCGACGAAAAATATCCTGATTTTCCCAAAGAGCTGGCAGGGAAAGAAGTTGGAAAACTTATCCGTCAGATCAACCGGAAAAACATTGACGTCATCAAAAGGGATTATCAGGTAAAATTAAACGCCTCCAAAGATAAACAGGATGCGAAACTGCTTCTCAACCGATTAATGGAAATCTCTAAACTGGAACAACGGATCTAAAAAACCGGCCGAAGCTCTATTTTAATTTTTTAATTTGCGCCCCTTATGGCCAAAAAAATCCAAAATAAGTTCATCGCGCAGCCAGACGACAAAACGCTCGCCAAATACCCCGAAGCGATCCGGCACCTGATCCAGAAAGGGCGTGAACAGAGGTTTGTCACTCATCAGGAGCTTCTAAAAGCCATGCCGGAAATCGAAGAAAATGTGATCCTGCTGGACGAGATCTACACCCTTTTCCTGGACCTGGGAATCGAAGTCATCGACGTGAAAGACAATATCATCTGGGGGGAAAAGGCTAAAAAAGAAAAAACAGAAGGCGAGGTTCCGGATTTTGACGAAGGGGAACTGGATGACCTTTTGACGGAAATCGACGAATTTGAAGAGGAAGGTGAAGAAAAACCCGAGGTGGATGAGGAAGAAAAAGATGAAGAGGCCGAACAGAAAGCGATTAAAAAACAGGCAAACTTAAAAGAGATCGCCAATGACTCGGTCCGGATGTACTTAAGCGAAATCGGACGGGTGGAACTTTTAACAGCCGACGAAGAGATCCGGCTGGCCAAACGCATTGCCAAAGGTGACCCGATCGCCAAGCAGAAACTGGCCGAAGCCAACCTGAGGCTGGTCGTTTCCATCGCGAAAAAATATATCGGACGGGGTCTCTCCTTTCTCGATCTGATCCAGGAAGGAAATATCGGGCTTTTCCGCGCCGTTGAAAAATTCGACCCGAAACGTGGCTTTAAATTTTCCACCTACGCCACGTGGTGGATCCGCCAGGCCATCACCCGTGCCATCGCCGACCAGGCCCGGACCATCCGCATTCCGGTGCACATGGTGGAAACCATCAACAAACTCACCCATACCCAGCGCCAGCTGCTTCAGGAACTGGGCCGTGAACCCACCGTGGATGAACTGGCCTCTGAAATGCAGATGGATATTAAAAAAGTCCGCCATATTTTAAAGATCTCTCAGGACATCATCTCCCTGGAGGCGCCTGTGGGGGCGGAAGAAGACAGTAAGCTGGGAGATTTCATCGAAGACGATGAAGCGATCTCACCGGCCGATTCCACCAACCGCAAGATCATCAAGGAAAACATCCACGCCATGCTTCAGTACCTCTCTCCGCGTGAACAGAAGATCATCCGCATGCGGTTCGGCCTGGATGACGGCATCGGCCATACTCTTGAAGAAGTCGGGCGGGAATTCGGAGTCACACGCGAACGGATCCGTCAGATCGAAGCCAAGATCCTCCAGAAACTCCGTGACCATCCCACCAGCATTAAAATCAAGGATAAATAAAACTTATTTCTGATTTCAGCCTGGATCAAGTTCAGGATCTGATTTCAGATTTAAAATCTTTAATCTTAAATCTTTAATCTATTACAGATATGCCTAACAACGATGACGAACAAGTATTGGTAACCAAAGAAGGGTTGGCCAAACTGAAAGATGAACTGGATCATTTTAAAAGCGTCCGCCGGAAAGAAGTAGCAGAACGTTTAAAAGAAGCCATTTCTTATGGCGACCTTTCGGAAAACTCCGAATACGAGGAGGCAAAAAATGAACAGGCTTTTATTGAGGGCCGGATCATCGAACTGGAGAAAATGATCACCAACGCCCAGATCATCACAGAAGGGAAAAAGAGCACGGATGCCACGGTGCAGATCGGCACCTCGGTGACCGTCCAGAACCTGACAGAAAAAGATGACCCGGAGACCTACACCATCGTGGGCTCCACCGAAGCGGACCCTACCGAATCCAAAATCTCCAACGAATCCCCTATCGGAGCGGCGCTCCTGGGCAAGATGAAAAACGATGTGATCAAGGTCAAAGTGCCGGCCGGTGTGTACGAATATAAAGTGCTGAAAGTTAAATAATTTCGGATTGTGGACCGTATTGTAGGCCGAATCGTGGCTTGTATTATACGATTACCATTCGGCCCACCACCATCCGGCCCACCATTCGAGCCACCATTCGCATGAACCTAAGTCATCTAGCCATCGCCTTCTTCTTCGCTTTTATTCCGGCGATGGGTTGGTTGGTTTTGTATTACAAAAAAGATGCCAAAGACCCTGAGCCCAAAAAAGCGATCGCCCAGACATTTCTCGTCGGCATCGCCATGGTCATTCCGTTTATCTTTCTCCGTCATGTGATGACCTGGCTCCATCTCAGCCCATTCTTTTTAAGCGGCCTGTCGGGCACCATTATTTTTGCGCTGATGGAAGAAACGGCAAAACTGTCCGCCGCCATTTTTGTGGTCACCCGCCATCGTCTGGAATTCAACCAGCTGATCGACGGGGTGGTCTACGCAGTCACGGCCGCCCTGGGTTTCGCGTTTATGGAAAACCTGTTTTACCTGAGCAGTTTTCTTTCAGGTGATCTGCACGGAGGAAACTTTATTTATGTGGTCGCTTTCCGGAGCCTGGGGACCATGCTGGCCCATACGCTTTTTTCAGGCCTGGCCGGACTGATCTGGGCCTACGCCTATTTCTCAAAACAGATCACTCCTTTTTCTAAAAAACACCTTCTGACGTTTGAATTAAAAGACCTCATCAATTATGAAATATTAAGTCTTCATATCATCCGGCAGAATATTTTAAAGGCCCGTCCGTCCCGCCGCGGAGGGCATGAAAAAAAGATCCTGGTTTTAGAAGGAATGATGCTGGCCACCTTTCTGCATGTCATTTTTAACCTCAGTACCACCCTTGAACTATTCGGCCGGAACCTGACATTCATAGCGGTGCCGGGGATCATCGGAGGATTTTTGTATATGTCGTATCTTTTTACCAAAAAACTGAATACGAAAATATTGAAGGTGGTGTAATAGGAGATCGGGAAACGAAAATTTGAAGCGCGGATTATTATCCGCGCCTTCAGAATCCGGTTTCCTTGTAAATAAGGCATTTTTTTGGTATAATAAATAGATAATCTGAACCCTATGGTAATCGATCCGAAAACCACCACGCTGACTGTCCCCGATGAAACCCGGGAAAAATTCCCGGAACTGGTCGACATGATCATCGGAAGCCAGTCTATGAACGATGAAGAACGCCAGTACTGGGTGGATGTCCTGCCGATCATGACGGAAGAACAGCTCGATAACCTGCGCGAGATTTTGGCAAACGAGAAAAAACAGATGGAGGAAGTGAATAAAACCTACGAAGAAAAGGCGAAAGAAGGGGCGGACAAGGGCAAACTGGAATTCGACGAATCCAAATACAAAGAAAAAAAACGGACGCGTGAGGAAGAAGAAACAAGGTTTGAACAGGAAGAGCGTGAGCGTGAAGCCAGACTTTTGGAAGAAATTTCCAGCATGTAATACATATGTCGACTTTCGTTTATCGTAACTGGATGCTCGATCGAGCTTCGAGTTACGAATCACGATAACCGATATCTATAACTGGCAATCGAAAACGAAAATATCTTTTTACCTATAAGTGGCTATTGTGTTAAGATTTGGGCTGACATTCAAACCCTAAAAAACATGTTACCGTCAGCCTACGAAGCCAGAAAATATGAAGATAAGATCTACAGAACCTGGGAAAAAGGCGGGGCTTTTAAAGCAAGCGCTGATTCTGATAAACCACCCTTCACGATCTCCATGCCGCCTCCCAACGCCACCGGCGTCCTTCATCTCGGGCATTCGGTCATGCTGGCGCTGGAAGACATCATGATCCGGCACCGGCGGATGAAAGGGTATGAAGCTTTGTGGCTGCCGGGCACCGACCACGCCGCCATCGCCACCGAAAGCGTAGTGATCAAAAACCTGAAGGAGGAGGAAGGGATTGAAAACCCGCGGAGCTTAGGACGTGAAAAGCTGATCAAACGGATCGCCCAGTACGTGGAAAAAAGCCAGGGAGTGATCCGGTCGCAGATACGGAAGATGGGGGCCAGCTGTGACTGGTCGCGCGAGCGGTACACCATGGACCAGTCCCTCCACCGCTGTGTGAACGAAGTGTTTAAAAAAATGTATGAAGACGGGCTGATCTACCGGGCCGAGCGGGTGGTAAACTGGGATGTCGCCCTTCAGACCACCATCTCAGATGATGAAGTGGAATATGAAGAAAAGGAAGGGACCCTTTATACCTTTGAATACCTGAGCGCGAAACAGACCGGCGGCAAACCGCTGTATGTGGCCACCAGCCGTCCGGAAACGAAACTGGGCGACACCGCACTCGCGGTCCATCCGGATGACAAGCGCTACCAGCATCTGATCGGAAGAGATTTCGACGTAAAATGGCCGGGCGGACAGATCATCAGCATAACAGTTATCGCCGACCATACCGTCGACATGGAATTCGGAACCGGCGTGGTAGGAGTGACTCCGTTTCACAGCAAAACGGACTATGAATTATGGCAGCGGCATAAAGCAGAGATCAAAACCGACCCCATTCAGGTCATTGACGAAGACGGCACCATCACAGGACATATAAAAGGGTATACGGGAATGACGGTTCAGGATTGCCGGGAGCAATTTGTGGAAGGTCTGAAAAAAGAAAAACGGCTGAAATCGGAGGAATCCTACCCTCAGCAGCTTTCCATCTCCTATCGCTCCAAACAGCCTATTGAGCCCCTGCCGAAACTGCAATGGTTCATCGACGTGAATAAAAAAACCGTGAGCTGGAAAGGGGAAGTGATGAGCTTAAAGGAAGTGATGCAGGAAGCGGTACGTTCAAAAGCAGTCAGCATCATCCCCGACCGGTTTGAGAAGACGTATTTCCACTGGATCGACAACTTACAGGACTGGTGCATCTCCCGTCAGATCTGGTGGGGGCACCGCATTCCGGTCTGGTACAAGGGCGATGACGTATTTGTGGGCCTTGAGGCACCGGAAGGAGACGGCTGGAAGCAGGACGAAGACACGCTGGACACTTGGTTTTCCTCGGGATTATGGACATGGAGCACGCTCATCGATCCTGCCGTCACCGAAGACGGTATCCTGTCGCTCGATGACCTGCTTGAACAAAGCGCGGATTTCCAAAAATTCCACCCCACCCAGATGATGGAAACGGGGTATGACATCCTGTTTTTCTGGATCGCCCGCATGATCTTAATGACCACGTACGCCACCGGCCAGATCCCGTTTGAAACCGTGTATCTGCATGGGCTGATCCGGACGAGAGAGGGTAAAAAGATGAGTAAATCCGATCCCGCCACGTGCATCGACCCGCTCGACATGATCGGGCAGTACGGCGCCGACGCCCTCCGGATGAGCATGGTCATCGGCAACACGCCGGGCAACGACATGCGCCTGTATGAGGAAAAGATCAAAGGGTACCGCAATTTCACCAATAAACTCTGGAACGCCAGCCGTTTTGTGCTGGGAATTTTCGAGGAAAAAGGAATAAAGGATACACCGGTTATCGACACTGAAAACCTGACCGACGCCGATGAATGGATCCTGGGCAAGATGAATAAAACCATTCAGGCAGCCGACAATGCGTTGATGGGATACAAGATCAGTGAAGCCGGGCAGCTGTTATACGACTTTCTGTGGAATGATTTCTGCGACTGGTATCTGGAGCTTTCCAAGGGCGACAAGCAGAATGCCGCCGTACTTTACCATGTGCTTAAAAACATTCTCATCCTTCTGCACCCCTTCATCCCGTTTGTAACGGAGGAAATATGGAGCCACCTGCCGGGAGCGGAGGGCATGCTGATCCATGCCTCCTACCCTGCCCTGGAAAGCCGAAAATACTGTGATTTACCAATCACCCGACTGATCGACATCATCACCAAAATCCGCTATCTGCGCGCGGAAAACAAGATCGAACCCGCCAAAAAAGTCCCGGTCATCATCTACGCCCACGAAAAAGCTAATGAACTGAAACGGAATGAGGAAGATATTCTGCGCCTGGCCCGCGTGAGTGAGCTGACCTTGCAGGAAACCGGTGAAAAACCCGACAAAGCCGCCGCCGACGTGGTACACGGCATGGAGCTTTTCATCCCTTTGGAAGGATTAGTAGACACAGACAAGGAAAAAGAACGCCTGGAAAAAGAGGTGAAAAATCTGGAAAAATACCTGAAAGGATTAAGCGCCAAACTCAGCAACAAACGATTTGTGGAAAACGCCCCCGACGCTGTGGTGGAAGGTGAGAGGAAAAAATTAGAGGAATCGGAGGAAAAAGTGGAGAAATTAAAGGAGCAATTGGCACAGTTTTAAACACAAGGTGTCGTTAGTGTTGTCATGGCTCGTATCGTTGTGGTCAAACGGTGTCGGGCCGGTGACGTTAACGTTTTACGATACCGATACGCGCGGCGACACCGACACCGACAACCATTTAGGGGTGGCTTTTCAGAGTAAAAAATGTTATAATATATAGATTAATTCATTGAAGATTAAAGATTGAAACGCTTCGCTATTGAAAATTAATCTTCAATCTTCAATTTTAAATCTTCAATAAATAAAATGAACATCCCTACTCAACAACTCATCAGCCCCGGCGCCATCGATTACGACCAAAAGCGCCATAACGCCCAAACGCGCTATCAGAAAGCCGTCGAAAAAGCACAATTCTTAACCGACCGGCAAAAAGAAGAATGGGCGCTCCTTGGCTACAGTTTGGAAAATGACCAGCTCAAAGAGGCGGAACAGCTGATCATCAGTAAAAACCTGAGCCATTTAAAAACCCGCCACCAGCTTGAAAAATTAAAACCCAAAAAATAATGCGTGATCTAAACCCCAAAAAAGCCATTGAAAAACTCCGCACCCAGTCCGACAAAGACACGGACCGTGAAATCGCGGAGCTGAAAAAATCAGCAAAAGAAAACGCTGACCTGTTAGAAAAAATGGATGTCAGCACCGAAGACGTAATGGAGATACCGAAGCTGAAGGCGAATGTAGAGCCTGAAAAACAGACCCAGGGCCTGTACGCCGTTGAAATGATCATTGGCGGCCTGATGGCGCGGTTAAAAGAAAAAAAAGAAGACATCGACTTAACTCAGCTCTCTGCCAGCACCCTGGCGACCAAAGCAACCAGCAGCGGGGTTAAAGTCCATGGTTTTGAAACCGCCGCCATCGAAAAATACAATGAACTCACCGGTCAGGGCGGCCCGACCGGCAAACATTTGCAGGAAGCCTGGCAGGAGATCACCTCAAACGCCCAGGAAAAAAGCAAAAAATGGCTCGACGAACTGGGAGATATGTGGAAACGGGACAAGACCGCCACCATCGGCCTTCTGGCTGTAGGCGCTGTAGGCGCCTATCTGGGCTACAAAGTCCTCAAAGGCATATTCGACTGGGGAAGAAAAGATGAAACCCCTGAAACCCTGGGGCAAGGCAGTGAAAAAGGATTTTTTGAAAGCCTGATGCCCAGCAAAAAGACCATGGGGATTTTAGGTATTCTTTTGCTCGGCCTCTTTTTAGGCCGGGGGGAACTGAAAAAACTCCTGTATGCCAAAATGGGCATCAAAATCGGTGACGCGGACCTGGATGACATTGCGGGAAAAATGAAAGATGGAAAACTCAAAGAGGCTGAGGAAAGGATCGCGGCATTGGAGGCGGCAGCGGCAGCAAAGGCGGCGGAGGGGGAAGATAAGGCTAAAGGACTATTGGACAAAGGAAAAGAACAGGCGGATATCTTGAAAAAAGAGGCTGATTTTGATGGGCCAGTAAGCCTTTTAATCGCCCTCCATTGTTTGAATGAAAGGCGGTATCAGCCAGGTGATAAAGCTGAAATACTGAATATATGCAAACGGTTAAAAGAGAAAAAGGTAGGAGACATTGCGGCCTTTTGGCAAAAGTTCAAAGACATGGGTGAAGAAGGAACTATCCCGAATGACAATGAACTCATGCCGATCAATAATGTAAAACCGGAAAATATTTACGCAGCTTTTAATATCATTGCATCAACCTATTACGGTCTGCAGAAAGGTATGGGGGGGCGATTTGATTACGGAAGTATGCTTCTAAAAGATTTTGTTGAAAAACATCTGGCCGAAGATCCTGCCCATAAAATCAATAAAAATGTACAGGAAAGTTTAAAGAAAGCCATTGCGGCAGGCAGCTACGAAATAGTGGAATTGAAACAATCAATCAAAAAAGCCGTCCATGGCGCTGAAAAGAAGGATGAAAAAGGGAAATTCCTTGAAGATTTAAGCAGACATTTAGGTATCGAGACCCAGCTTTTAACAAAAGAGGAAAAACGTGATTTCCGAGCCATTGCTTTTAAAGATATTTTCCGTGGGGCAACGCTGAATATGAAGACAAAAGACGTTTTAAGCAATGCCCGTGCCGAAGGCAGATCGATCAACGCGATCTTAGCGGCCGAAAAATTCTTTGAAACCATAAAAAAACGGACACTCGAAGATATAATCCCCAATTGTATTAAACGTTTTGAACTTCCTACCGAATCCATCGGAAATCCTAAAAACAATTCAAATCTGCTCCAGAGGTATTTCGATTCACCGGAACCCATTGCTTTCTCAGACGCCGTTTATTTAAATTTTGTCTCAAAAAATATCGACTTTAAAAATCCTGAGCAAAAAGTCGGCCAACCGACCCAATTAGCTCTGCTTTACACACTGCTGAATACGGTAAGCCCGGAGGTTAAAACCCGTTATCTGTCTGAATTGGTTTACGTGCTTTCGAATGCCGAAACGAACTTCAATATAAAGCTGCCGGATCTGGCAATCCTTAAGCCGTATTTCAGCCGCTTGCAGGAATACGCAAAACAACGAATAGAAAATGTAGCCAAAACCGCCGAAGAAGCACTATCACCATGGACTGATGAATTGCCCCCTGAAAGACGCAAACAATTCCTTGGACAGATGGCGAAAGCAGATTTTCTTACATTCGGCGGAGGGTTCGGACAGGAGGCTGTGAGGGGATCCATTGTGATGGCCAAAGATTCTATTGCCCCTTTCAGAGCGGCTCTGGATGTCAGCGATGAGGAATGGAAAGAGGCTCTGGATGGTGGATGGACAGCGATGCTCAGTCTGATTGTAAGCCAAGGTTTTACACTTTTCTTTTCCCGGGAAGAACCTCATATGGGTTATATACAAGTGGGTTTAAAACATATCTTTTTTAAGCCGATGGGGGCCGCGGTCGATGCCGTTAAAGCATGGATCAATGGGGATGTCGGAGAAGGTTTGAAAGTATGGGCTGTCGGTACGTCACCTTACATTGCCATCGGTACAACCGTTGGAATCCTTAAGGCAAAGGGAGGACCCCTTTCAAAAGTGTGGGGGGGGGTTAAAGGATTCAGAAAAGGATTTACGACACCAATAACACTGCCCACTAAAAGCGCTTACAAATTATATCGGTTTGGCAAAGAAAAAGGCTTGGCCGCTGTCAGTATCCTCAAATACAGAAAATCACCAAGTCAGGCAATCAACCTTATGCTCCGGGACGCTAAAATGCTCCGGCATTATTATTCCGTAAAGCCCTTAGCGAAAATGGGGTTATGGAAAAGGGCCAAATATGCATGGGCGGCCGGAACAAAAAAGGAGTTCAGCCGATTATTAATGCCTGACTGGAACAAGCGTATGCTGCACATTTATACACAACGATTTGCCGACCGTTATGATGGAATTTTTGGCGGAAGAGGGCGAGGAGAAATCACGGTATTAAAAGAAGGAAGTGAAGCTATTGACATCGACAAGGCATACAACAAAGCGGAAAAATTGGATGACTTTTTTTCGAAATTAATCAGCCATCCTGAATTTAAAAATGCGGACAGTTATAAGAAACTTAAGCCAATAATTAAAGAAATCGGTGTAATAAATGGGTCGGAAAGAGAATATTTGTTAGGACAGCTTAAAAATCCTAAATATGTCAAAAAATTTATTGGTATGGTAACCGACGGGAGCCAGTATCTTAGCAACAAAGAGATCATTGAAGCCGTTGCCGGCACTAAAAAATTCAATCAACTGCTTAAGACATTGGCCAAGCAAGTCGACGCCGATAAAATCCAAAAAACATTAGCCAAAAAAGGCGTAACTATTGACCGGAAAACAGCGGAACTGATCGCGGACACCAAAGACCAAAATAAAATCAAAGAAATCTTATCAAAAATGGAAAGTGGTGCGCCTGCCGCAGTCACTCAAGTAGAAGCTGCGACTTTTTATGCGAGGGAGCTGGAAGAAATCGGAATACTGGAATCAAAATTAAGCACTGAAATGCGTTTGGATGTACGAGCAAAACTTCAGGGCCAAATCGACGATATCAAAAAAGGAATCCAGAACTCATTAAAAGAAAGAGGTCTTGCTGCGGAAAGTGAAGTGATCGAACAAATGCTGAAAGGGGGAAGCGCTGAAGATATTAAACATGTTCTGGAAGAAGGAGAAAAAATCGGAACCTCCGGAAAAACCGAATCCCGCCTCGCCAAACTCAGGAAAGCCATCGGGGAAAAAGCGGGGAAGGCCAAAGAAAAACTAAGCAATGTATATAAAAATGTAGCCAAACGGTTTGACCGTTACGCCCAGGCCGAAGGAAATCTGCAAAAAATGCTCGCCAATGCGGAAGCCGATATGACCACCATTGAAAAAGCAATTGCCCGCGCCAATAAAATGAAAAACGCGGCCAAGGCAGAAGAGCTACTGAATAAAGCGGCTGAAGCTAAAAAAGAAATGGAAAAATTGGTCGCCCAGCTGAACGAACTAAAAAAAGTGGAAGAAGCCATGAAAACAGCCAAAGGGTCTGCCGAAACCTTAAAAACAACTCAAAAAGCCGTCGAGGCCGCTATGGAAAATTCGCAAAAAGCTTTCAAAGCGATTAATGAATCAAGCAAACTGATAAAAGCCTTAAAATTCTTAAAAGGAGGCGGCAAAGCGTTATTCGTGGCAGCCCCGGCAGTTGGCGCCTGGAGTTCAGGTTCCCACCTTTATGAAGCCGTCTCAACGGATAATCCTGAAAGGGTTGGAATGGAAACAGCCATGGGGGGACTCTATTTAGCCAACACTGCCATCGACACCGCTTTTGCAATGACACTGTTCGGCAAAGGAGGTGCTGCCACTAAAGCACTTGGACGCGCATGGGTCCCGGCCACTTTTGTGGTTTATGCAGGAGAAAAAATGTATGAAGTGGCAGAGGAAAGGGTTCGCAGTGAAGCGGAATGGTTGCAGAGCTACCCGTATGACGATTTAATCCATCAATGGTTCACCACTTACCATGGAGTCAATTTAGGTGAATCATGGATTTCGGGCTTCAAAGCCTCCGGTTCGGCTTTCGGAGAAACCAATCCATATGCCTATCAAAAAGCACTGGATAAGGAAGTGGACAAAGGCATCGAAGAGAAAAAGAAAATCATGCATAAGATGTTCAAAGCGCTTATCGCAGCTCATAAAAACCCGGAGATCTACAACATCATGTTTGATGAAAATAAAAAACAAGGGGCGAAAAATTACGAAATCAACGAAGCCATTGAAAAAAGCTATACCAAATATCATGAATATTATTTTCAGCATAGCATTGCAACCAGCGTAAAAAATTATGGAGCCGCTAAACAATTCATTGCCGACGCTCAGCTTTTTGATGACCTGATGCAAATGCGCGAAGAAAAAAAGCGGGCGGGCGGTGAACTGAAATTTGTCAGTGAAGGAACCGTTTATGACCTGATGGATGAACGCTACGACATCACAGGAACCTCTTTCAGCCCAGAGGCCAAAAGGGATTTTGCGCCCTACTTACTGATCGATGCGTACAAAAGCCACTTACTCACATTCGATAAAAAGGAGAACCCCTATCTGGAAGAAAATCTGGAAAAAATGGATACATTCTATCTGCTTCGGTTGTATGTTCAGATCCATAAAGTCACCGAAGACCCTGAAGCAGAAAAAAAACTGGCGGAAAATCCCGGCATCATGTATGCCATGCGTGAATACGCGACCATGATCCGGAATTATCTGGTGGCTAAACGGAGTGTGCACTGGAAAATGGCGTTGAGTAATCCCAAACTTTTCGAACCGCCCATGACCTTAGATGAAGTCCTGACAAATTTAAACGACATGGATGTAAAAAATTCCCCGAGTTATCAGCAATTTGAAAAAAACATTCCCGAAGAAAGCCGGAAACCGGGCTTGTACGCCATGTACCGGCTCGCGGAATACTTTGGTTACACGGGAGATGCGGACGAGGCGACAATCAAAGAATTTTTCTGCGAAGAAAAAGAGGAATTCCACGGAATCTACTGGGACGGAAGCGAATGGCATATGTTTAACCCAGGCCTGTCATTCGATCTTACACTGGACGAACAGGATATGAATAAAGAAGGATTCATAAAGGAGGTTGTGGAGCGGTTTTATCAGAACAGCAACGATGTACTGGGATACCGCCACCGCTCCTTTGTGGTATCGACCACTGAATTTATACATGACGCCCAATGCTTTAATTTCGCCTATCAAGTCAGGAGCATGGCAGAAATACTTCAAAACGGTTACAATGAAGCCATCCGTAAATTCCATAAAGGACGTAAAGAAATCGGACACATTGCGCCCGCTTCATTTGAAAATCAGGAACCCAAAGAATCTGAACATTTTGAACAGGAGTACACTGCAGAAATCACCCGAATCAAAGAAGGCATGAACTGGAGTCAGCTGGATTTTGAAGTAAAAGATCAAAATACCATCCTGTTAAAACGTCTGGATTCTGACGCTAAAACGACTATTAAAAAATCAGGTGATACATGGAATATCGAGAATTATGCCACCAGCCTCAATTTTGCCCAGGCAGTTTCCATGAGCAACCTATTAAACTGGATAAAGGGCGAATCCGCAAAACATCATTGGGTGGCGGGTGCCGAACGCCCCTTTGAAGTGGACGGTGGAGATATCGATTTTGATAAAGCGGGAATTATTGACACCGAAGTGCTGGACGCTGACCGAAGCGGCAACTGGATCAAGTTTTACGAAAAAATAGGACTACCAAAAGAAAAGATGGTAGAGATTCTGAATAACTGGTGGGAAAAGGAAAAGGCGAAAGCAACTGTTTAATCCCTACTCCACCTCCTCCATCTTCCTCCGCTTCCCATCCGGCGTGAAATATTTGACGTACAGGTTTTTTAAGAAACCTGCCGCCGAAGTGAACAGGGAAGCCAAAACCTGCTTAAGACTGCGGATGCGGGCAATGGATTTGTTATACCCGTCCGCCCCCCCGCTATCCAATTTTCCCTGAAAATTTTTCGCCCGCTTCCATTCGAATTTGATCTGAGCCTGAATGGCGGTACGGATCTTTTTGACCATCACCTCTTCGGAAGGAAAATCATAATCCTTTAAATCCGCCGTAATGACCTGAGCGGCTTGGTCATCAGACGGAGCTTTGCCCGCCGGCATCTTTCCCTCCCCTTTTTCCCCGGCCTTTTTAGAGACTTTTTCTTTCGGCTTTTCCGCGCTACCGATCACTTCGGCCACTTCTTCCTGCGTACCGGCCATTTTTTCGGAAACTGCTTCTCTGACTTCAGCCTCTTTTTCCGCCTTTTTCCGGCCAATAAACGACTCCACCGACTCGTGGGCGGAGGGTTGTTTTTTTTCGGCCTCTGGATGTTGGTTTTTAGCGGGCATTCTTTTTATTGAAGATTGAAAATTGAAACGCTTCGCTGTTAAAAATTAATCTTCAATCTTTTAATTAATTAATTATACCAATTTTGACCAAAAATGGCAATAAAACACTGTTTTAAGTATTGTATCACACCGCTTACTTTTCCGTCTAATCACTTTCATTTATAATCAGCCCATGAAAATAACGATTGAAACACCAGCTTTTATTGTGAGTGGCAAAAAATGGATTCCTGTTGCCCTGTATGACAAGTTGGCCATCAAAACCATTAACGAGCGTAAAATACACCTCCTCAAAACAAAAGGGTATAAGATCCCGACCAATGATGAAAACCCGGTTTTTAAAGCGGCAGCGGCGCTGCAAAAATTAAAACCGAATAAATTCGGGGTAAAAATCGGCATCGAAAAAAACATTCCCACTTTCAGCGGCCTCCATTCCCAGTTAAGTAACGCGGCCGGCGCGCTGATCGCGCTGAATCAATTATGGGGATTTAATCTGCCGAATAAAAAACTGTCAGCAATCGCCAAAACCATTGACCCTAAAATGCCCGCGATCCTGAAAATCTTTTTTAGTCTCCCTGAAACGAGTAAAAAAATAGTGCTGATCCGCCCGAAACACATCCTCATTGATCCAGAATGGGCCAAAAATCATAATCCCCCGTCTTATTTCCCCGACCTAAAAGCACTGGTCAGGATTCTGAAGGAACAGGGGGCGGAATCGGCCGGATTAAGCGGAAAAAGATCAATGGTCTTTGGCCAGTTTAAGGGTCCCGTCAGTCTGAAAACATCTGAAAAAACCTTCAGGGGAAAAACGGATTTCATCTGGATAGGGAGCGCTTGTAATAAAGGGGCCGAACTGATAGATTAAGGTCATGAAATTAAACGCGTCGACATTCATCAGCATCGTTTTGGCCTTTTTAGTTTTTATGGGCTATTCCGGCCAACCGGTTGTAAGAGTGGAAAGCCCGATTCCGCCGGATTTCACCTATACGTTTCGGCAGGAAGGCCCCTCCCTGCCCAACAAGGTGCGGATCGACGCCTTCGACGACCTGACGTGCGCGGACTGCACGGATTTTGCGAAAAACACCCTGCCGAGAATAAAGGCGCTGGCGCAGGAAACGGGAAAGATCGACCTGCATCTCTATGTCGTTCCGGATATCAATGATGAACCGCTTTACGAGTCCGCATTAGCCCTGAAATGCGCGGCGGACCAGGAACATTTTTGGGACCTGTACGAAAAAATCCATGATAATAAAGAAGATCTGAGCGCCAAATCACTCATCGGGCTGGGAAAAGGCCTGGGGCTGAACACAGAGGCGCTGACAGACTGCATGGAAGCAAAAGTGCATGAAAAAGCGGTTCAGGACGATATTGAATACGCGTCTTTAAATCAGGTGATGGTCAAACCGACCCTGCTGATCAATGAATACAAACTCATCGGCCAGCAGCCCTTTGAAAACATCAAAAAAGTCATCAGCGGATATCTGGAAGATGACAAACCGGCCATTGAGGAAGAGGTCAAAACCGACCTGAAAGAAGAGCTGGAAGGTCTGGACCTGCCTATAACGAATTTATAACTTAATCCTGCGCGCATGGATGACTGTATTTTCTGTAAGATCATTAAAAAAGAGATCCCTTCGGAAATCGTGTATGAGGATAACGATCTCATCGCCTTTAATGATATTCATCCCAAAGCTAAAACCCATGTTCTGATCGTGCCCAAAAAACACATCGACACTATTAAAGACCTCAGAGAAGATGAAGCGGATGAGGTGCTGGTGGGCAAGATGGCCTTAGCGGCGCGCAACATCGCGAAAGAAAAAAAGCTGGACGGCTACCAGCTGTTGTTCAATGTCGGGGAATCAGCCGGCCAGATCATCTTCCATATCCACTTACATCTGATGTCGAACGGGTAAACGAATAGTGGAGCGATGGTGGAGCGATGGTTGAATTGTAACCACAATCGCCCCACAGCGAAGCGGCCCCACAATTGCCCCACAATGAAATGGCCCCACAACATGAAATTTATGAAACAAGGTAAATTACACATCGTAGCCACCCCCATCGGCAATCTCGATGACCTGACGTTCCGCGCCAAAAAAATCCTTGAGACTGTCGAACTGATCGCGTGTGAAGACACCCGCCATTCCAGGATCCTGCTCGATCATTACGGCATCAAAAAACCGCTCCTGTCCTTCCATAGCCACAGCGGACAGACCAAAGTGGATAAGGTGCTGGCGTATCTGAAAAACGGGGACGATGTCGCCCTGATCTCGGATGCCGGCACGCCGGGCATTTCCGATCCGGGCTATGTACTGATCCAGGCGGCCATGGAAAATGATATTGAAGTCATCCCGGTCCCGGGCGCCAGCGCCGTGATCACCGCCTTGTGCGCATCGGGTCTGCCCACCGACAAATTTCTGTATTTAGGATTTTTGCCGGTTAAAAAAGGACGGCAGACCGTCTTCCAGAAAATCGCTGGTTCAGAGTATACGGTGGTATTTTATGAATCCCCTCACCGGCTGATGAAGACGCTGACGCAATTAAAAGATTTCTTAAAACCGGCTGCTGAAATCGTGGTCGCCAAAGAGCTCACCAAGATCCATGAAACTTTTTTCCGAGGGACCATCAGCGATATCGGGGAAAAACTTCCTGCGGGGAAACCGAAGGGAGAATATGTGGTGATGATCCATCCGGTTTAATGAGGCAGATTTTCTAAAAAGCGGTCCGGAATATATTCTATCGGAAGGTCAAAAACCGGCAAAAAGTCGAGCGGGTCCGCCTGGCTGCCTTCATGCCATACTTCAAAATGCAGATGCGGCCCAGTGGTCTGCCAGCCGGCCCCTTTGGTGCCGGGTGTGCCGCCACTCAGGCCGATGACATCCCCTTCTTTCACTACCGTCCCGGCCTTCACGCGGATCTCCGAAACATGGCCGTACACGGTGACAAACTTGTTCTTATGCGCCAGGATGATGTAACTGTAGCCCATACCGTTGTCTTTCGTCTGGAACACATATCCGTTCGCCGGCGCGCGGATCTCAGTGTATTGCTTAGCGCGGATATCGATGGCCTGATGGACCCCCCATTTTTTCGGATACGTGGGATCATGGAAATAAGCCGTGATCGCCAAAGGAGGAACGGGCCATGAAAAAGCGTATTCCCGCACCGCCGCCCCTTCTTCATCTGCATCAGTCCCTGATTCGTCAATGACCTCCTGCTGGAATTGCTCTAAAGTCTCGACACTTTCTGAATCCGGACTCAGATTTTCCACCTTTTCCAACGAATCATCCAGCAGTTCTAATTTTTCTTCAATAAACTGGATGTTGTCCTGCATGTTCTGGATGGCGATCGCGGATTCAAGCTGCTGCTGGATAGATTCTTCCAGCAATTGCTGGTAACGCTCTTCTTCGCCCATCGTTTCTTCAAGCAGGTCTTTTTTGGATTGGCGGCCCTCTTCCAGGATCTGCTGTTCCTGGGCAAGGGAACGGTACAGTTCATCCAGCTTCTCCCGTTCTTCATTCACTTTGTCACGTTTTTCTTCCAGGGCCACTTTCTTGTCATGCAGTTCATAAAAGACTTCCCGTCCCGCCTCTTCCAGGACTTCCAGATATTCTTTTCCCAAAAGGTTCTCACTCATGCTGTTGTCCGCCAAAAGAAGCTTTAAGGTACTGGAGCTTTCATCATAATAATCAAAAAATTTCTCTTCTTCCTGGTACACCAGAAGGATGTACTGGAGAACGATGTTCCGCTGGATGTTCAGCTCAGTTTCGCTTTGCTTCAGATCCCACATCAGGTCGCGAAGCAGGATCTCTTTATCCGCGATCTGTATCTCGGCATTGGTGATCTTGTTTTTGGTCTCGACCAGCTGGTGGTTCAGGAGATTGATCTGGTCTTTCAGGCTTTCGATCTTCTGCTGGAGGGGCTCGAGCTTTTCTTTCAGTTCGCCGATTTCTTTTTCCAGCTGAGTAAAACGGTCTTTCTCTGTGTTCAGGTTTGATCGGATGCCTTCCAGCCGGCTTTCGGTAAAGGCCCGCTTGCCGCCCCAGTTGGAAATAATGCTTTCTTTATACGCCTCAAAAGCGTCCTGGGCGCTCGTTACCGTTTCTTCAGGAAGGTTCGCCTCTTCAATCGATACGGGGTCCAGAAAATAACCCTCTGAATCGTAAATCCCCTCATCGGTGATTTCATATAAATCCTCACTATAATCCACCGTACGTTCTTCAGAATTGTCCTCAAACGGATCGGTTTCCTCAAAATCCAGGTGGGAAAAAGGGAAAATGTCCGCCTCATCCTGAGAAAGGACCTCGCTCGGGATCATCTGCCCGAAAGCACTGCTGACAAACACAAAATTTAAAAGAATCAGCAGGCTGGCGGTTTTCCGGTGTTTTTGAAAGAAAGAAGCTTTCATAAGGGTTCAAAACTATCACTATATTATATCATTTTCAGAGAGAAATTGGAAGGGAAAAGATGAATGATTCACCTCTGAAAGTGAGGATAGCTATCCTCACTTTCAGAGTACGGGAACTTACATTCTTCCCTTCTACTAGAAAAAACGTTACAATAAAATCCCCTAACCACTCCCCCATGATCGGCTACCTGAACGGCCTCATCATCGATAAAAACGAAAAAATACTTCTTGTGCTGACCCAATCCGTTGGCTATAAAGTCTTCGCGACGACCGAATGCATCGCCAACGCCAAAACAGACCAGAAGATCCAGCTCTATATCCACACCGCTGTACGGGAAGATGACATTTCGCTGTATGGCTTTCCCGGAAAAGAAGAGCTGAAATTTTTTGAACAATTGATCAGCGTGTCAGGAATAGGACCCAAAATGGCGCTCGATATCCTATCGACTCCGATACATATCACCCAGCAGGCCATCCTGAACGGGGATAGCGGGCTCCTGACCAAGATCAAAGGGCTGGGCAAAAAAACAGCCGAACGATTGATACTGGAACTGAAAAACAAAGTCATTCCTGTCGCAACGGGCGGGGGGAAGACCATTTCCATGGCTTACAATGAAGAAGCAGCCGACGCGCTGGTCAGTCTGGGGTACGAAAAATTCCAGGTGATCAAAGCGCTTTCTGCCCTTCCGGCAGACATCACGGAAACCGAAGAAGTGATCAGGCATTTCTTAAAACAAAACTGACAGCGGGAAATTATCAAAAAAATCCCTTAGTTTCACCCATAAATTAAGGTATAATTGATGATGGTAAAAAATATTCCACCAAAACAAAATATGCTCTACGTTGATTACCAAAACGCTTTAAGCGACAAAATCGGGCTGGCGAACGGCATAAGCAAGCGTTCTTTTTTAGGAGAGCTTAAAAAAAATCAGCCGTCCCTGAAAACCATTTTTCGTTCAAAAAATAAAGAGGAATATGCGTTCCTGGACCTCCCGGATGATCAGGCAACACTTCGCAAAATCAAAGCATGGGCAAAAGGACAGGAAAAAAACCGATGGGAAAACATCATACTGCTCGGCATCGGGGGTTCCGCACTGGGAGCTATTGCGGTCAGAAAAGCCTTAACCGGACATTGCCAAAACCTAAAAAACAGACCGCGATTTTTCATCATCGATAACATCGACCCCGACCCCATAGCGGAATTGCTGTCAGTGGCCGATCCGGTAAAAAGTCTTTTTATAGTCATCTCTAAATCAGGCGGCACGACGGAACCTCTTGCGCTTTACAGTATATTCCGTGAAAAACTGGAAGAAAAAAAAGTAAAAAACCTGAAAAAACATTTCGTGTTTATCACCGGCCCTCAAAAGAATCCCCTGAGGACCCTGGCGAAAAAAGAAGGATTTGATCTGTTCGATGTGCCGCCGAAAATCGGAGGGCGGTTCAGCGTGCTCTCCGCGGTCGGCCTGCTCCCGGCGGTCCTGATGAAAGTGGATACCAGCGCGCTTTTGAAGGGGGCGAAAAAGATGAGGGACCTTATCAAAAAAATACATCCTGAAGAAAACCCCGCGCTTATCCTGGCCTGCCTGCAATACCTGCTGGATAAAAAGAAAGAGAAAGGGATGACCGTTTTAATGCCTTATTCCAGCCGGCTGTTCCGGATGGGCGACTGGTACCGGCAGCTGCTCGCGGAAAGTATCGGCAAAAAAAGCACCGTCGGCCCCACCCCCATCACCGCTTTGGGGACCACGGACCAGCATTCCCAGCTCCAACTGTATTGCGAGGGGCCTGCTAATAAATGGTTCATATTCTTCCGCGTCTTAAAACATAAAAACGAAATTAAGCTCGGCAGCCATCTGCCCAAAGAACTGGATTTCCTGAACCATAAAAAATTAAATCAGATCATCGACGCGGCGCTTCAGGGGACGTCGGAATCGCTAACAAAAAACAAGCGGCCAAACGTGACCATTGAGATCCCGACCATCGATGCGGAAAGCCTCGGCATGCTCTTCATGCTTTTTGAAATACAGATCGCGCTTCTGGGGCTTATGTACAAAGTGAACGCGTTCAGTCAGCCCGGCGTGGAGGAAGGGAAAAAAATAACTAAAAAACTTTTATCGAAATGAAAATTAAAAATTTAAAATTGAAAATTTTGCGAAGCAATGGTTTCACGATTGCGGAAATGTTCATTGTAACGATCATTGCCGGCATCCTGATGACCATCGGCGGACGGATCTATTTTGAGGAACGCGACCGCTTTGATTTTAATGAAGCTTTTATCCAGATGACAGGCATGCTGACCGACGCGCGCAATTTTGCCAATACGAGCCAAGGAATTTATGTGGACACGCTGGGGCAGAATCTGATCCCCGCAGACGGATACGGGGTTTACATAAAACTGGAACCCGATCCGGACACCATGTCTACCTTTACTTTATTCGCCAACCTGGGAGCCGGCCCGGATCATGAGGGGTATCAGAACGATGACAATGACAGCGACGCCAAACGGTTCGATGGGAATGACAGGGTCATCAGGACCTTTGAAATTCCCGGCAACCTGCTTCATTTCCACTCCTTTTATTTTGACGGGGAATGGAAATGGGACACCGACGAACCGGAAGAACCGACTGCCACGGAAGCCGTGGTGATCTACACTCCCCCCTTAGCCGATACCTTTATTGGAGACAATAGCGGAGCCATGGATTCCATGGAAGAGCTGGGGATGAAATTTTTCAACCCGGCCGCCCCGGAGGATTCAGCAAAAAAATGCCAGTTCATCCGCATCAACCGTATCAAAACTTTTCCGGCCCTTGAATACAGCGCCGATGAATGCAACGATTAAAATTTATGAGACTTTCTTTAAAAAACAGGGGGGGAGAAAGTATTCTGGAAGCCATCATCGCGATGACGATCCTGTCTTTTGGGGTCATGTTTTCCAGCGCCATCATCGGCTCTTCACTGGGAAATGTCCACATCGCCAAAAACCGGGTCGTGGCCGTCAATATCGCCCGGGAAGGCATCGAAGCCGTGCGGAATATCCGGGACACGAACTGGCTCAGATTTGCGACCAACCGCCGGCAGTGCTGGAACTTCGCGCCAAAATTTGACCCGAACGCTCCTTGCACGGGCGCGGTAGACGAACTGATCCTGCCCGGAGAATATATTATTTATAAACAGGATACAGAACGCTGGCGGCTGGGCAATATTTTAAATATGGATAGCAGCGGTGTGAATTTCCCTGAATCCCCTGCTAAAGGCGATACCTTCCGTAAAACTGATGAAAACAAAAGTTATGTGTGGGACGGGACCCAGTGGATCGACTTTGCCACCCTGTTTTTGGTGGATATCGATCCCCTAACTGACACAGACCTGGACCATGATTATGTAAACGATACCGACACCTATAACCATGTTTACATCCCTTCAGATGACGGATTGGGAACCGAAGCGGACAAAACTATCTTCCGTCGGACCGTTAAAATCCAGTACCTGACCAACGGAGGCGGACTCATCAGCACCCCTGGGGAATTTAATGCGGCCGGCCCCGGCAGCCTGAACCGCATGCGCATCACGGTTACCGTAACCTGGCGCGACAGCCGGATGGAACATACCGTGGAACTATCCACCCATATCACCGATTATCTTGGCCGTGAACAATTAAACGGCTAAATATTGCTTAACGACACGACGATACAACAATACAATGATATAACAGAGGCATATTCCAATAGAGGGCCCAATCGAAGACCCAATAGACTGAGGATCGGATTTTCAATCCATCGGGTCCTCGATGGGTCTTCAATAGGTCTCAATCAGAAGGGCTTCACCATTGCCGAGCTTCTTGTCTCCACATTCATTCTGGGTGTTTTGATCGCCACGGCCACCGGGATCTACACCAATTTCTTCAACTCCTACCGCAATATCAAAGCGGCCAACATCGTTTATGAAGAAGCCCGCTTTGTCATGGAACGGATTGTGAAAGAGGTCCGAAACGGCAGTGTGGATTACGAAGAATACTATAATCAGGCCGCGAACTTTTTCGGCACCGGTATTAACGAGACGTACGGCCAGAACTACTGCCAGTACAGCCGGCAGTTTTATTCCGCGGGACCGGACGGAAAATACGGCACCTATGACGATGAAAGCACGGGCATTCGTAATGAGGATACGCCAGCCCCCCTGGAAAGCCCGATCCAGGAAAAACTTTACCTGATCGACCCGACCGGGACCCACCGGACGTACCTAAGACGCATCGAAACCACGGATGAACTGGGAAACACGATTGGTAAAATAGCCCTTTTAAAACTAGTAGGGAAAGACTATGGAATCGATCACCTGTCAGACGGAGAAAACAGCTTAAGATGCGGAAGGGATCAGGGAGAAAAAGACGGCCTGGTGGATACCTGGGTCTGTGACGAAGGCTTTGAATGTGATCGGATAACCCCCGGCGATCTTCCGCCGAGTTGTATCTTCGGTTATACCGAGATCATTCGCGATGACCCGGATGACCTGGAAAACAGCAGTTACATGGATATCACTCCTGCCTCGCTGGATGTGGTGGACCTGAAATTTTTCATCACTCCCAGCGACGACCCGCGGAAAGCTTACGCGGATGCTGACGTCCAGATCCAGCCTCATGTAACGATTAAAATGATCATCCGCGCCAGCCCGCGTATTGCCAGTCAGATCCGGGGAAGCACGCCGGACATTGTCCTTGAATCCACAGTCTCCTCCCGCACCCAGACCGAGATCATCACGGAATGCAATTTGCAGGAATGCATCGACGGCGACATGAGACCCTGCCCCAAAAACCAGGGCATTGTGGCAGGCGCGCAGCAGACCTGTTCACAGGGGGTATGGCCCGGATGCAGCGACATTATTTATGAGGAACAGGCATTTGATAATATCGTCAGCGGTCTCATCACCCCGGTCCGGATGGAAGGAGAACTGTTCGTCCCGATCGACCCGCCGGAACCGGACGGTCTCGACCACGAACCGCCTTTTGATACGGAAGGGGGCCGGACCTATTACGAGGGCGGAAAAAACGAGATGAATTCCTGCGACGGGGATGACGAATGCAAAAACCGGCGCTGTCACGACGATGTGGACAACGACGGGGACGGACTGACCGATGAAGAGGACCCGAACTGCCTGGTACACTTGTGCAACAACGGCTATCTGGATCCGGGAGAAGCCTGTATCGATGTGGGCGGTGCGTGTTACTTCCGCCCGCTGGCCCTCAGTGAGACCAATTGCTCGGACGGTTATGACAATGACTGCAATTACGACTTTGAACTTACCTGGGAGGATATTGTGACCGCAGGCCTGGAAGACTACATGGCCTATGAGGGCCTGGACGAAAACAGCTCCGTGGCTGAATGGAACATCGCGCTCCGCCAGGGAGCGGATGAATACGACCAGAACTGCATCGATATCATGTGCACTAACGGTGTTAAAGATCCGACCGATGTGATACTGGGGCCCCGTTTTTACGACAACCCGAACTACCTGTTCGGCAAACCGGAATCCGATGAACTGCATGAGATCTGTATCGATATCGGCGGGCTGTGCGACCGCGCGACTGCTCCGGACGACCCCATTCATCACCGGCTGGTCAATGAGGGGGATGAAGTGGGCGTGCTGTGCGTTGACGGGCTGGACAATGACTGTGACTATGACCCGCTGGACGACTCAGGGGGCGCTGATGAATTCGATCCGGATTGCACAGCGACCATTTGCAGCAACACCCTACACGATCAGGCACTCGCGGGTATCAGCGTGCTGGACCAGAACCCGCCGGACCCCGATGACTACGTATGGTATGACTTCCTCGGTCATTACACAGACTTTGAAGCCCCGTTTGATATCGATACGGAGCTGGATGAGATATGCACGGATACCGGCGGCCTGTGTCAGAATATCAAACCCTATGAAGAAGGCGGGGAAACGATTTGTAACGACGGGGTCGATAATGACTGTGACATTCTTTTTGACGGCAATCAGGGAATTAATAGCGATGAAGACTGCTGCCCGGATAATGACAATGACAGCTTTATGGGTCCAATCGGCGTGATGACCTGTGAGACCGAAGATAAAAAAGCGGATTCCTACGGCCCCTATGGCATCATCGACTGCAATGATGATGACGCAAGCATCAGGCCTTTTATTGATAATGATGGAAACGGCCTTTTTGACGTAGGGACGGATGACGACAACCCAGAGTTATGCGATGACGCGACTTATGGTGTCGGCTCCCCGCTTGTCGGTGAGCCCATCGACAACAACTGCAGTTTTGTGAACGCCCGTTATGCCGTGGCGATCGGAGATGATGGCTGGGATCACAGCGATCGAGCCTGCTGTATGGATACGGACGCGGATGGATTCGGCATTCAGGACGCCAACCTTTATAAAGGCAATCCGCCGGAATGCAATGCAACTCTAATGGCACTGGAAGAACGCCCTACTTATGACTGTGATGACACGAACATCAATATCCATCCGAATATCCTGGAAAACACCCATGACAAATGCATAGACGGCCTGAACAACAACTGCCGGGTCAGCGCGGTCACGGGCCATGAGCGCTTTGACCATATCGACACGAAAGCCGACCCCCTCGCCGCCCTGGCGGATGAGACGTTCGAACCCGAGTGCTGTAACGTGACAGGCTTTCCCTTTAACACAAATCTCGAAGTGTGCAATGACACGCTCAGCCTGGCAGGTGACGGCTCAAACAGTGATGAAAACTGCAACGGACTGGTGGGAATCAATGACCATTACTGTCTCGACTGGAACCAGCGCAGTTTCTTTGACCAGTTATCTTCTCAGAATTATATCCAGTCTTACGACGACACCATCACTTACGCGGACGGAACGTATACACTGAACGCGAGCGGAGCGCCCATTGAAGGCGAGATCATCAGCGAATCCCTGCCTTTCAATCCCGCCAGCTGCCCCCGTGTACTTAATGCCCGTATTCAGAACGCTGTGTTTGATGATAAGTTCGCGGACTCCGGCGGAATGACCGAAATCAAATGGCAGCTTTCCAATGATGGCGGCCTGACCTGGTGCGGCCCTATGGACTGCTCCGGCAATAACTGGCTTTCAACGGCTGATATCGGAGTCAATGTAAATTTCGGCCCCAATGATAATAATCTGGTCTGGAAAGCAAAATTGTCCGACTCAGCCGGCACTTTCAGTCCCTGGCTGTCTGAAATCCGCGTTTCTTTTACCTGCCCTTAATTGTTTTAATGCCCACCGAAAAAAAGCACACCAAAGGCGTCTCCATGCCGCTCGTCATCGGGCTCGTTACCCTGCTGATGGTCTCGTCCGCCGCCGTGAGCCAGCTGATCATACGGGGACTTCAGGCCTCCACGCGCATTGAAGCAAGCAACCGGGCTTATCTGGCAGCCGAAGCCGGCTTAGAGGACGCGCTGTATGAAATAACACCCCATTTCGCGGGCTATGAAACCCCTCCGCTGGACGACGGCGCAGTACGCAACACGAATTTTATCAATTCAGAACCATGCAGTACGGGTACTGCCGACTGGTGCAATGAATGGGAAGTGGAAAGCATCAGCGGGGCAACTGAATGGTCGGGCCGGATGTATGCGAACCAGAAACTGATGATCTATCTTTATAACGATACTAATTACACCGGCACAAATACCAATGGCATCAACTCCGGTCCTTTTGCTGCTACCGATATCGCCACCATCAACGATACCTTCAGCATCACTTTTAAAATACCGGAGGGTATCATACCCGGTTCAACGGGAAAGCTGAAAATCGACAATGACAGAGATTATGACGGAAGCCTGAATACCATCAATGAAGATCCTGATGAACCTGTCACACAGCAAGCCATCGAGAACTGTCCGGAAAACCCGGAAGACAAAGACTGCGACGGCAAAGTGAATGAAGACAGTGAAAAAGACCCAGTGATCTTATGGAAGATGTCGGACGGCGCGGAAAAAAGCCTGATCCCTATCCGGGGCTGCCTCAGCGACTCGGGCGCCGGCAATGAAAAATCGGAATTGTGTGAGCAGGATTTCAGAGAAACCAATGATTTTGAATTCACTCTGAGTGATTCGGCTTACGGCATCAATGAAAATGGAGATTTAGAAAAGATTTCTGCTTTCATCGACCGCGCCTCAGCCGATACCCACTCTAAACTGCTTTTCGAATTCCTGATCATCGCCCCGATGGAGCATATCCACACCCCCTATATCAACAATCCTACGCAGGAGGAACGGATTGAACTCCCCTATTTTGAATACACGGTCAATTCCAGTTCCGACTCACTCCCCCGCCCCTACATTCAGATCAAATCCGACGGATATTACCGTGGATTCAAACAATCCATCACCTCCACGGTCACGCCAAAGACCACCGTACCGCTGTTTGACTTTACGATCATTCAGCAGGAATAATTCCGCTTCGCTGTGGAGCCATTTCAATGTGAGACTGGTCTAACAACCGTGGGACCGCTTCATGTTGGAACCTATTCGCCTCAAATTGACTTTTTAATTAACATTGTGATAGGTTGAACCCTTATTTTGAATTTACACGAGCGAAGGTCAGATCCACGCGAAACAGTTCCACACACAAAGTGTTGGCCCACATGAAATAGTTCCACACCATAGGCAGAACTATCGAACTACAATATTCACCAGCTTCCCCGGCACATAGATCTTTTTAATCACTTCCTTTCCTTCAATATTCCGCTGTACACCGCCGTCTGCCAGTGCTTCTTTAATGGCGCCTTCTTCGGAAATAGTTTTCGGCACCATTTTGGAACCGCGCTTTTTGCCGTTGACCGCAAACACCAGCTCAAACGTGTCATCGACAACCAGTTTAGGATCATATTCAGGCCATGGCTCATAAGCCAGCGTCTTACTGTGGCCCAGTTTTTCCCATAACTCCTCACCCAGATGCGGCGCGAAGGGAGAAAGGATAAGTGACAGTTTCTCAAGGGCTTCTCTGGGGATTTTTTTCAGCTTAAACAATTCATTGGTTAAAATCATCATTTGCGAAATGGCGGTATTGAAGCCGAACGTCTCAATATCATCCCCGACCTTTTTAATGGTTTTATGGGTCAAGCGGTTTAAATCTGCATCCGGTTTTTCATCCACAACATTCCCCTCTTCCGCCAACCGCCAGACTTTTTGCAGAAAACGGAAACAGCCTTCGATGTTTTTGGTGCTCCAGGGCTTCACCGCGTCAAACGGCCCCATAAACATCTCATACAAACGCAGAGTGTCAGCCCCGTACTTCCGGATCACGTCATCGGGATT
>JAFGCR010000013.1 GCA_016932495.1 Candidatus Peregrinibacteria bacterium | reverse complement strand
TCTATTAGCTATCTATTAGCTATCTATTAGCTATCTATTAGCTATCTATTAGCTATCTATTAGCTATCTATTAGCTATCTATTAGCTGTCCACAGAAGTCCATTAGAAGTTCACAGTGAGTTATGGTATTCTGAAACCCTCTCAACGTTCGTCCGTTATGTCTGAAAAAAAGTTCGTACACCTTCACGTCCATTCATATTATTCATTATTAGATGGCCTCAGTAAACCCGAGGCGTATGTTAAGAAGGCGGTAGAACAAGGCAGTCCGGCTGTGGCGCTTACCGACCATGGCGTTATGCACGGGTGCATTGAGTTTTACAAGGCCTGCCAAAAACATGGCATCAAACCTGTGATCGGCTGTGAAGTGAATATCGCCTTTAATAAACTGACGGACAAACGCCATCAGATCGACACCAAGCGTACCCACGCACTTCTTTTAGCCGAAACCCAGGAAGGTTATGAAAATCTGCTGAAAATGACCACTGCGGCCCATCTGGAAGGATATTATTACAAACCGCGTGTGGATTGGGAGCTTATGAAGAAACATTCCAAAGGCATTATTGCCCTGTCCGGCTGCCTGAAAGGGGATATTCCGGAGGCGGTTTTGAATGAGGATGAAGAGAAAATCAAAGAACTGATTGAGCGGTTTCAGTCCACATTCGGTAAGGAAAATTTTTACCTGGAAATCCAGGACCATCCCGCGCTCCCCCAGCAGAAAGTGGTCACCGATAAGCTGATCGAACTCCATAAGTCCAAAGGCATCCCCATTGTGGCTACGGCAGATTGCCATTATGTGAACAGGGGGGATAATGAGGCGCAGGACATTATGCTTTGCATCCAAACGGGCCGGAATCTGGATGAGGCGGGCAGGATCTCCATGATGAATTCCGATTATTCCATGCGCCCGCCGGAAGAGATGTATCAGGTGTTTTCCCATATCCCCGAGGCTCTTGAAAATACGCTCAAGATCGCCGACAGATGCAATGTTCATTTTGAATTCGACAAGTATCTTATCCCCGCTTTCCACACGCCCGAAGACAAAGACCCGGCCCGGTATTTAACCGAACTTTGTTTTAAGGGATTGATTGAAAAATACAAGCTCAGCCGGTCTTATGAATATCTGATGACCGGTAAAGCCAAGGATCTGACTGAAGAGGAACAGGTACTGACCGATCGCCTGAATTATGAGCTTAAGATCATCAAAGATATGGGCTTTGTGGGATACTTTCTGATTGTGTGGGATTTTGTAAAATGGGCCAAAGACCAGCGGATCGTGGTCGGCCCCGGCCGCGGATCGGCTGCCGGCGCACTGGTGTCTTACACGCTCGATATCACCGAAATCGACCCCCTTAAATACAATCTTCTTTTCGAGCGGTTCCTGAATCCCGCCCGCATCTCCATGCCGGATATCGATTTGGATTTCGCGGACAACCGGCGGGATGAAGTGATTGATTATGTGGCGGATAAATACGGGCGCGACCGTGTGGCCCAGATCTGCACGTTCGGGACGATGGCGGCGCGGGCTGCCGTTAAAGATGTCGGGCGCGTGCTTGGTGTCCCCTTTGTTGAAATGAACGAATTCGCCAAGCTGATCCCTGAACGGCCGGGCACCAAACTAAAGGAAGCCCTGGAACAGTCCCCGGAAATGAGGGAAGTCATTGAAAAATCCGATATTTTTAAACAGGTGATGGACAATGCCCTTAAGCTGGAGGGAGCCGTCCGTCATGTGTCCGTCCACGCCTGCGCGGTCGTGATCGCCGATGAACCCCTGACCAAATATACCGCCCTTCAGCATCCGCCCAAAGATGAGGAAGGTATTATCACCCAATACGAAGCCAAATCTCTGGAGTCTCTGGGGCTTCTGAAAATGGACTTTCTGGGCCTCAAAAACCTCACGATCCTCCAGACCGCTCTTAAAGTCATCGACCGCACAAAGGGTAAAAAAATCAACCGCAAAGAAATTCCCATTAATGACCGGAAAACATACGCGTTGCTGGCGCGCGGGGAGACAACGGGCGTGTTTCAGCTCGAATCCGCGGGCATGAAACGTTATTTAAAAGAACTGAAACCCACTGAATTTGAAGACATCATCGCCATGGTCTCTTTGTACCGTCCCGGCCCCATGGAATGGATTCCGGATTACATCAAAGGAAAACACGGCCGGAAAGAGATCACCTACATCCACGCCTCCCTTAAACCCATTCTTAAAACCACCTACGGAATCGCGATTTACCAGGAACAGATCCTCCAGATCGCCCAGGAGTTTGCTGGGTTTTCATTGGGAGAAGCCGATATTCTGCGCCGGGCTATCGGTAAAAAGATCATTACGGAACTGGAAGCCCAGCGCGAAAAATTCATCGAGGGCGCGATTATTAAAGGCCATAAAAAAGACCTGGCGATCAAAATTTTTGAAAAAGTCATCGAACCATTCGCGGGTTATGGATTCAACAAATCCCATGCTGCCTGTTACGCCATGATCGCCTATCAAACCGCTTACCTGAAGGCTCATTATCCAACCGAATTCATGACCGCTCTTATGTCCGCGGATTACGGCAATACCGACCGTATCGTCATCGAGATCGGCGAATGCGAACAGATGGGCATCCGTGTGTTGCCGCCAGACGTTAATGAATCGCTGTCTAATTTTACGTATGTGGAAGACGGCAAAATCCGTTTCGGACTCTCTGCTATCAAGGGATTAGGACAGGGGTCGGTTAAAATGATCATTGAAGCGCGGGATGAGGGCGGGAAATTCCAATCCATCGAAGATTTTGCCCGGCGCGTACCCGCCAAGATCCTGAACAAAAAAACCATCGAAGCGTTGGCATTCAGCGGTGCCATGGATACTCTGGGTGAACGTAAGCAGATCGGTCTGAGCTTTGATCTGATCGCGGATTTCGGCAAGAAATCCATGTCCACTCAACACACGGACCAGGCAGGATTATTTGATGAACTGGGAGAAACCATCGCGGACCATCTGAAATTGGCGAACGTAGAATCCGCCACGGCTAGCGAACGCCTTAAATGGGAAAAGGAATACCTTGGTCTTTATGTCTCCTCCCACCCCCTCGCGGGTTTGAAGAAGTATTTCCAAAGAAAAGTCATCCCCATCAGCCAATTGTCCGACAAGGCTGTCGGTAAGCCGATCAAGGTCGGCGGGATTATACAGTCTTACCGTAAAATCACCACCAAAAAAGGGGATATGATGGCCATGCTTACTCTGGAAGACCCTTCCGGTAAAGTGGACGCGGTGATGTTCCCGAAAGCCTATCGCGAAAATGCCAGCACTTTAGTTGAAGACCATTTATTATTTGCGGAGGGCATTCTGGAAAAACGCATGGGGGAACCACAGATCGTGATTCAAAACGCTACTCCGATTTCTTTGGAAAAGCTCCAGGAAGCCGCCAAAGAAGAGGGATTATGGACCGATGATGAAAAAATCGAACGGACCGCCCGTCAGGATGCTGAGGAGGAAGATCTGGCGGAAGCCGAAGAGGTTCTGCATGTAGAAGAGGAGGAGGTAAAAGAGCTTGATGACGAAGAAAACAATACTCATTCCATTATGATCAACCGTGATGTCGACAAGACTTTTTTCGTTAAACTAAAAACCCTGCTCGAAAAACATCCCGGCGACCAGAAAATCCAGTTGGTCATCGGCGACAAGATCCTTCCCGCGCCCATGACGGTCAGCTTTACACCTGAATTGACGTCCGAAATTGATGAGTTGATGAAGGCGTCCGGATAGACTGCGAATAGACTGCGAATCGATTCGGTATCAATCCGTATTATTTATGGTACTTCTGGTGCACTTCCTTCAGCTTTTTATTGGTGATATGGGTGTAGATCTGGGTGGTGGTGATGCTGGAATGGCCGAGGAGTTCCTGAACGGAGCGAATATCAGCACCGTTAAGCAGGAGTTCTGTCGCGAACGAGTGACGGAGGGTGTGTGGGGTAACATGTTTGGTGAGACCGGCCTGATAGGCGGTTGTCCGCACCATTTCCTGAATCGTGTAATCGGTCAGTCGCCGATATTCACCCTTTAAATCCAGCTCTCCCTTTTTCTTTTCCCGGCTTCGCCGATGGTTTAGAAACAGGGGGTCAAAGTTATCATCGCGCGCGTCTAAATACTCTTTTAACCATCCCTTTGCCCGTTCCGAGAGGAATACAATCCGCACTTTTTTGCCTTTTCCGCGAATGCCGAACTCTCCCCGCTCTATATCCACATTCTGCCGGCTTAAAGCAGTCAGTTCGCTGATGCGCAGACCGGTTGAATACAGCATTTCTAGGATTGCCCGATTGCGCAGACCGGTTATTTTCCCGTCATCCACGGTCCTAAAAAGCCGTTCCAACTCCTCCCGCGTTAAATATTCCACCTGGCGGTCCGGGATTTTCGCCAGATCCACTTTCTCGGGCGCCAGCACTTTCCAATCGCTTTTGACACAGAATTTCAAAAAGGCCCGAAGGGCAATGATGTGGTAGTTTTGGGTCTTAACGCTCAGGTTTTCATGCGGGCGGAATTCATAACGGTTTAAAAAAAGCCGGTATTTTTTGACTAAAGGGAGGTTGATTTTTTCAATGTCGATGCCTTTGGCGAATTCCAAAAAGCGCTCCAGATAATGCGCATAGCTGATCAGCGTCCTTTTAGACTGGTTTTTTTCGATTTCACAGTGCTCTAAAAACTGCCGTATGGCATCAGAAAGTTTCATTTTTTAACATGGAGGACATTTTACCATTCGGTTGTGCGGAGGGGGATCTGGGGTGTCATTTCATCCGAATATAAGCCATCGTGAAAAACAACGCTCATAAGACGGTCTCGTTCTGCTCCGACGATTTCCACTCCCCTGCTCCGCTGTGACATGAGAAATCCTTCAAAATCAGCTCGATCATCAAAATCCGCCAATTCTGAACGATCTTCTGTTTCGACTTGTGACATATTTATTTTGGGTTAGAGGACGTTTTTACTACTTTATATTGTACGGGATTAATTCCGATATTCAAAATAATTTTTTATTGGGTTTCTTTTTTATTACCCCTTAGTAATCTTTCAGCTAATTTTCTTTGAGCTTCGGTTACCTGTGCTCCCAAAAAACTTAAAAGCACTTCCGGCGGAATCGCTATTGGCGGATGCTTTTCCCGCTCAGTTTCTTTATCAGGTGTTTCCAAATTTGTCATTATTAGTGGGTTAAAGTGGCTTTGATTTTAGCACAAAATCAGGGAAGATAAACCACAAAAGCACCGCCCCCCTTTTCCTTTTTAAACGTAAGTACGTTTCCTACCCGTTTCAGTTCAGCGATCTTTTGTTCCGTCACTTCTGGCAGGATGGATCGCATATTGGGTGAGTGCAGACCTTTGCCTGTGATGATGCGAACGGTCCGGATTCTCTGAGAACCCGCGTTCTGCAAAAAATGGTCGATTTCCCGCATGGCTTCATTGGCGATTTTGCCGTGCAGATCCAGCTCGCGCTGGGGTTTGGGGTAATGTTTTACCTGTTCACCAACGGACAGGGTTCCTTTGTCCGATTCTTTCGCGCTTAGCGCCTCGTTGACCTGGGCGGGGGAGGCATATTCTTTGAGCAGGGCGTCTAATTCCTCATCGTTCATGTCAGATTTTTTAAAAGGTAGTCATGACATTGTTTAATAGCTTTTCCGCGATGGGAGATCTCGTTTTTTTCATGCTTACTCAAGGCGGAAAACACTTTATCTTTCCCCTCAGGCAGAAATACGGCGGAAAGCGGAATGCCCGGCTCCAGATCGACTTGCGGCGTGGGCAGAATAATCCCTCTACATTCCCCGCGGAAGGTGATGGTTTCTTCTCCTGGGCGGCATAAAGCCACCACACTGATAAATTCCGCCTGCTTGTTTTCCTCGCGCTGCATCCGGCTTAAAAAGAAATTCAGCCATTCCTCATCTGTTGCCTGGCCGCCCGCGCCCCATCGGCGGGTCTTCACACCCAATTCCCCTTCCAGCGCGTCCACATGGATGCCCGAATCATCGGCAATCGTCGGCAAGCCTGTCAGCCGTCCGAAAAACTCCGCTTTGATGATTGCATTGGCTTCATACGTCTCTCCATTTTCTTCCACGTCTTCTTCAATTTTTTCGTCGTTTAAACTCGCAAATTTAAAAGGCAGTTCTTCCAGAACTTCCATCAGCTCTTTGAATTTGCCGAAGTTGTGAGTGGCGATTAAAATTTTCAATTTTCAGTTTTCGATTTCCAAACGTGGTAACTATATCAGAAAAATGGGGGATGTATTAGTATTGACAAATTTAATAAAATATGGTATATTTTTATTACTTTCTCATCAAGTCAGCTATCGTTGTGCTTGAGAGACGTTCTTTACTAGCAAAGGGTATTTATTTCCGGCAGGAAATCTGATTATTCAAACCAGTGGTCAGATTTTCTGTCGGAAAGGCTGGCAGAAGAATGGCTGGAGGTAAAGCCATGGACAAGACCGCGAAGCTCGTCATCGCCCGCATCATCCTCGTCGACCTGCTCCTCATCGGCTTCGCCGCCTGGATGAGCATGCCCAAGACCGAGATCATCGAGGCCAAGGTCGTGAAGGCCGCCGAGACGCAGCAGGCCAAGCCGCGCCGCCCCACCAAGGTCGCCCAGCGCGACGTGTGCGCGCAGAAGACCCACGAGCTGGACAAGCGCGGTGGCTCGCTCCACGAGCCCCTCGCCATGGACAGCCGCGACCCGGCGAAGCGCCAGGTGCTCCACGCCACCACGGCCCCCTTCATCCCGCCCGCCCCCCACTTCGGCACGTCCGTGCCACGGTTCTAAAATCCCTTTGCATCAGCCCCGTTTCCTTTTTACATCGTATGAGGAGCGGGGTTTTTGCTATGTGGTTGGAATCCTCCAACCTCCTTTCTCAAGGAGGCAGAATCGGTTATTTTGCTAATTTTACCAATTCCTCCGGTTTCATTGGTATAATTTCAGACTTTCCGAGTCCTGTGACAATGACGTAATTGATAATGTCGCCCGTGCGTTTTTTATCCTTTTTTATATATTCCAATAGCTGATTCAGTTGAAGGGCGGTTGGAAGGGCGGTTGGAAGGGCGAATTGATCCAGAGCTCTTTTAATCTTATCTCCAACATCTGGGTTTTGTTTGCCGAGGTTTTGAGCGACTTTGTTGGCCAAAACCATCCCAATGCTGATGGCCTGGTCGTGGGTTATCTGGTAATTGGCGGCGGTTTCAATGGCGTGGCCGAAGGTATGGCCGTAATTCAGGATACGCCGTTGTCCGGATTCTCTAAAATCCTGCTCCACCACACTCACTTTGGCCTGGGCAGATTTAGTGATAACTGTCTCCAAATCGAAAGGGACAAAATGGTCAAATAAAGATTTATCAATCGTAGCCGCGTATTTGATCACTTCGCCCATCCCCGGCATTTTTGAGGGGACTTCAAAGCTTTTTAAGAGCGATGGGTCGATCAGAACCTGTTTGGCTAAGTAAAAGGTGCCGATGATATTTTTGGCCATAAAATCGATTCCGGTTTTTCCGCCAATCGCCGCATCCACCATTCCTAAAAGCGAGGTTGGAATCGCTACATATTTCATTCCTCTCATGTAAATAGAGGCCACAAAGCCTGCCACATCCGTCACCATCCCGCCTCCGAATCCGATCAGCACATCCGCGCGCGCAAATTCTTCTTTCAGCAGATGTTCACACAAGGAAATCACCCGTTCAAAATTCTTACTTGCCTCACCGGCTGGTATCGTCAGGAATACAGCGCCTGGAAACATTTTTTTTAGCCGATTGCCATAAATCGGTTCCAGATTACCGTCTGTTACAATGGCGAAACGGCTGTTCGGGTAATCTTTTTTTAACCTGTCTCCGATTTCATTAAACAAGTCCTCCTGAATGAGGATTTTTGAGGCGCCCGATGGTGTTTTGAGGGTGATGGTTTTCATGCGGTCGGTTAGTGGGGAACCCTCCAGCCTCCCTTGTCAGGGAGGCATAATCGGTGGGTACGTGTGTGATGGTGGCGTCGCGCTTTCAGTGGATGAGTTGCATTTTTTTCAGATTGTCCATCATTTCTTCAAAGCTTTCCAGTGTCAAAGACTGCTTTCCGTCACTTAAGGCTTCATCGGGCTTATTATGCACTTCCACGATTAATCCGTCCGCGCTGGCGGCTAACGCGCCCAATCCCAGAGGGGCCACTAGGTCATAACGTCCGGCCGCATGGCTTGGATCAGCAATGATGGGCAGATGAGAAGTCTCTTTGATCAGTGTCAGCGAATTCAGGTCCAGAATGTTGCGCGTGGACTGTTCGAACGTCCGGATACCCCTTTCACACAATACCACATTTTTGTTCCCCTCATTCAGGCAGTATTCGGCGGCGAGTAAAAACTCTTCAACGGTTGCCGACATTCCTCTTTTTAAAAGGATAGGACGGCCGGTCTGCGCCGCTTTTTTCAGCAATTCAAAATTCTGCATGTTCCGCGCGCCGAGCTGGATCATATCGATGTCGTATTTTTTGAAAAGCGGAATATGTTCCACCGAAATCAGTTCCGTTACTACCGGTAACCCGGTTGCTTCGCGGGCCTGCGAGAGCAGTTTTAAGCCTTTTTCTTCCATCCCCTGAAAAGAATAGGGGGAGGTTCGCGGCTTGAAGGCTCCACCCCGCAGCATATGAGCACCGCGTTCCTTCACGCCTTTGGCGATCGTCATGATCTGATCTTCCGATTCCACGCCACAGGGGCCGGCGATGATGACGGGTTTGCCCGCTCCAAATTCCGCATCGCCTATTTTTACTACCGTGTTTTCGGGTTTGTATTCCCGACTTACTTTTTTGTAAGGTTTTGAGACCAGCAAGATTTCTTTAACGCCCGGCAGGCGCATGACTTTGCCTTCTTCGAGTTTTTCTTTTTCACCGATGACGCCGATGGCGGTGCGCTGATCCCCGTACATCGCCTCACCCCTTAATCCATGCTCCTCAATAATATGGAGCACGTGCTCGGTCATTTCGCGCGTGGCGTCCTTGTGCATGACTACGATCATGTGAATAAAAGTTACGGAAGTATTGGTGGGTTGCATTTTGCTGGCTGGTTAATTATTACAAAAAGGGTCGAGCGTTGGAAGCTCTAATAGCGATAGCCCCTTCGGTAATAATTAAGTCGGAAATGCATGTTGTTAAAAAACCGCCTGATAGCGGTCATTATTATTTCGATTGCATGAAAATAACGGCCGCTTAGCGGATTTTAAAATAAAAACCGAAAAAGTAAGAAAGCTGTTTATTCATACAGCTTGATGTTAGCAAAATTTCGCCTGCTGTCAAATGCAGGGAGCGCCGAGAAGGCTAATCCCGTATCACCGCGCCGGCTGATTTCAGGTTTGCCAGTACTTTTTGGTGGATGCTGTTGACCTGGTCATCAGTCAGTGTTTCTTTGTCTGAACGGTAAGTAATGGAATACGTCAGACTTCGTTTGTCCTTTCCGATATTTTCCCCCTGGTACTCATCTGTTAGCTCAATGCTTTTCACCAGCGTTTTATCCGTTTTTCCAATAGCGTCCGAATACTTTTCGGCCGGTTCTTTTTTGGGAATCAGAATACTCACATCCAGCTGAATGGCAGGGTATTTGGGCAGTTCTTTAAAGGTGGGGCGCTGGTCGATTTTCATCTCATGGATGGCTTCCAGGTCCACCTCGGCAATGACGACTGTTATTTTTAATCCAAAATTCTTCGCGATCTGAGGATGAAGTTCATACATCTGGCCCACATTTTTTCCCCCAAAGAACAGATCCGCCAGCCGTCCGGGATGCTGATGGGCTGAACAGGATTTAGTCGCCTTAAGCCCTAATCCAACCGCTTCGAGCACTCCTTGCAATGCCCTGAAATCCTCGCCCACAGAAGCCATGATGAGCTGAGTGGGTTCTTCCACATCCTCTCCTTTTTTGTGGTAGGTCCGGCTGATTTCGAATAAACGGAATGTTTTTTGGTACCGCAGATTGTCCGCGATCATTTCCAGTGTCCATGGAAGCAAACTTTGCCGCATTACTGACAGGTCATTTGAAATCGGATTGGCCACCACCACACTTTCTTTATCTGATTTCATGCCGCATTTTTTCAGCAGATCCGGTCCCAGAAAACTAAACGTGCAGATCTCATTAAAGCCAAAAGCCACCAATTCTTCTTTGATCTGTTTTTCCAGCGCGCGCCGTTTGTTCGTCAGGATAGGTGTGATGTCCGATTGCGGCATGGTGAATGGGATTTTGTCATAGCTGTAAATACGCGCGATTTCCTCGATCACATCGGCTTCCATACGCACATCCCCCAGCCGCCAGCTGGGAACCGTCACATCAAACCCTTCTTTTGTCTTTTTTAAACTGAAACCCAGGTCGGTGAGGATTTTATTGGTGGTTTTATCCGGAATCGTTGCGCCCACCAGCCGTTCGATCTGTTTATGACGCAGTTTGATGACCCGATTTTCGGATTTGTAGTTTTTAAATTCGATTACTTCGCTGGCCACTTTCGCGTCCGGGCACAGCCCTGAAATCAGTTCCACGCAACGCGCCAATCCTTCTCCCGCCAGTTTATTATCCACTCCTTTTTCATAAATAATGGCCGCGTCGCTGATCACATTTAAGCTCCGAACCGCCCGTCGTGTGAGCGACGGGTTGTAAACCGGCGCGTGGAGGAGCACCCGTTTGGTCTTTTGGTTGATTCCGCTGTGCAGGCCACCCATGATCCCGCACAGGTCAAAGATCTCATGGCCGTCATCCAGAATGGTTACGCCGTCGATCAGTTCGACCTCTTCTTCATCCAGTGTGATGACTTTTTCACCCTTTTTGCTGGCGCGCATCACCCATTCCTT
>JAFGCR010000012.1 GCA_016932495.1 Candidatus Peregrinibacteria bacterium | reverse complement strand
TTAAAATAAAATCCCGTACAATGTATCTTATACGGTATTTATAAATAGGATTTACAGTAAATACAGAAATCCAGCGATTTTAACCTACCTGCTCAGCATGGATGATCAGTCTCCGCAGTGCTGTCCCCACTGGTGTGCAGGTCATCAAAGTGGATACTTTTTTATCATGCGGCTGTTCCAGTACAGTGACATCTGAAGGATAAACTTCCTTTTTGTCAATCACCTCATAAACATATTTGATCTGATCAAAATACACATAGTACCGGTCGCCGGGTTCTAGTTGGCCCAAAGTGGCAAACACATCTTTAAACTGGCCCGGATCCCACGGATAGTAAGAACTATGGCCGGTTAAAAAAACATTACCGTACTGGCCGGGCTTGGCGGTTCCCGGATAATGGACCACGCCGTCCCGTAAGCCGTCCTGGATCTGCTTCTCCAGTTCATTCCAGTTTTCCCCCTGGATATTTTCCATGCTCATGGCAACCAGCGGAACGCTTTTTCCCATTTTCGGAATCACTAAACGGTTATCGGTCGGTGCAATAGGCATATCCGGCCAGGCGAACTGTTTTTTGACATCTTTTTCATCCGGAAGGACCGGCAAAAGCAGGGAAGAATCAATTTCCCCCTCCCCCATTGCCTCTTCCAGGGTCTCCTGGGCCTTAGCCTGGGCATCGGGGTTGATCACCCCCTCAAAGATCTGTTTATAAGCGCTGAAATTAAGGGCGAAAAAGGAAACAGAAAAAATCATCCCTGTCACCACTGTAAAACGGACGAATTGCCAAAATTTCTCAGAAAACGAGATTTTTTGTTCCAAGTCGGTGATTTCCTCTTTGTAATCAATATGCATATTAGTCTTTAATTATAGCATATTTAAGCCCGTTTCTCAATTAAAAAGCATATTAAATGTACCATATATCAATATATTTGTCAATACCCAAACACTCTCTTAAAAAATAAGAAATCCTAAAATATTAAACCATTTCTATCCGCGGAAATACAATCACTCCTTCTCCCAGCCTTTCCCATCTCGGCACCACGCCCCATCCCCTCTCTTTTTCGCTGTCTGTCTGAGGAGGCAGGCCGATCTGACGGCGGATAAGAGCCGCGCTTTTAGGGATGATCGGGGAAATCATGATGCTGATATGGCGGATGACCTCGAGCAGGTTGCATAGTACCGCCCTGGCTCTTTCGGGGTCCTCCTTGATCAGGCTCCAGGGCTTTTCTTCATCCATCATCTTGTTGGCAAAGTCGATCAGGCGCCACACGTGGAAAACCGCCTCGTGCAGATTATAAGCGTCCATCGCGGTCACATATTTTTTCCATGTGCTGTCCGTTTTTTTCCGATAGCCGTCGCTGAAACGGTCAAAGGTGAAATCCCGGATCCCGTTCCGGCTGATCAGGGCATGGACCCGATTAACGAGATTGCCCAGATTATTGGCCAGATCCGAGTTAAACCGTTCAGCAAAAAGCCTGTCGTTAAAATCCCCGTCCCGGCCGTTTGCGATCTCGCGGAGCAGATAATAACGCAAGGCATCGGTGCCGTATTGCTCCACGATCTTTACCGGGTCGACCACATTCCCCAGCGTCTTACTCATCTTATCGCCATTATGGGTGATGAACCCGTGGACCAGTATAGCCTTAGGCAAAGGAATGCCGGCCGACAGGAGCATGCCGATCCAGATGCCGGCATGAAACCGGACGATGTCTTTGCCGATCACATGCAGGTCGCAGGGCCAGTAGATTTTAAACAGCTTTCCTTCATCCGCGTAACCGAGCGCCGAGATATAATTGGTGAGGGCGTCGCACCACACATACATCACCTGACTGGGGTCATCCGGCACATCCACCCCCCAGGGAAGCACGTCGCGGGGGCGGGAAAAGCTCACATCATGCAGACCCTCTTTGATCATATTCAGGATCTCCGCCTTGCGGGAGGCGGGCACGATGCGGAGTTCATCTTTTTCAATCAGCTGACCGATATGATCGCTGTATTTTGAAAGTCTGAAAAAATGGTTTTTCTCTTTTATCAGTGTAGGCGGTTTTTGGTGATTCGGACATTTGCCGTCAACCAGATCCCGGGGAGTCATAAACGCTTCACATCCCTCGCAGTAAAGGCCTTCATACTCCTGTTCATAAATATCCCCGGCTTCTACGAGCTTCTTCCATAACTTCTGGCAGGCCGGCCAATGGCGCTGACGGTCGCTGGTGCGGATAAAATCATCGTATGAGAGGTCTAAAAGTGTTTTCAGGTTCTGGACCTTTTTAGCGTTCTCATCCACAAAATCCTGAATAGCCATACCGGCTTTCTGGGCCGCGTTATAGATCTTGACCCCATGCTCATCTGTTCCCGTGAGAAAATAAGTGTCATAACCCATCAGGCGCCTGTAGCGGGCAATGGCATCGGTAAGAATAAACTCCAGCGCGTGCCCCATATGCGGCGGGGCATTCACGTAGGCAATCGCGGTGGTAGTATAAAATTTACTCATAACGAAAAACGTGATAACGGAATAAAGATACCATTAACGGCTGACATCTGACAATTGACATTTGACTTTTGTCAGGCGTCAGCTGTTAGGCCGTTGCCCGGTAGATCAGGTCGATCACATTGGTGACCGCCGCGTAGGCTAAGATGACCGCGAGTAAACCGATGACCGCGTATTTAATGGTCTTTTTAGCCCCGTCCATCATATCCTGATTGCCGAAAGAAGTGATGTAACGGATTCCGCCCAGCACCAGAAAAAACACCGCCACACTCCCTGACGCGTACAGGATGAGGTTGATGGCGAATTGTAATATTTCATTGATGGTGGTTTCCGCGCCGCCGGTTACATCCTTGGTGCCGGGCAGGTTTTCCGGCCGGAGCACCTCAAATGGCTCATTGGATTCCTGAAAATCCTTGATACCGATCCCCAGCGCCTCCCGCATATGAAAGGTGAATAAAAGAATAAAGCCGAGAATAAGATAGGTGAGTTTTTTCATATTTCCGTATAGTAGAACGTATTGTGGACCGAATCGTGGTTCGTATAGTGGTTACTACCATTCGGTCCACTATTCGGCCAACTATTCGAGCCACGATCCGTTTAAATAAAACCAAAAAAATCGATATCAGTCACCGCTTTGACAATGGCAAAAGCCAGCGCTACAAACGCGAAACCGATCAGGGTGTAATAGAGCATGCTCTTGGCCCGGCCCAGCCGTTCATCATTACTGAAGGCTATTACGAACATCACGCCGGAGACCACAAAAGCCACAAAAACCGCCATAGACGCGAAACGGAAAAGCAGGCGGATAAACTGGGGAATAAAATCCTCCACAACATCCCCTTCCGGTACACTCCCCTCACCGGTAATATTGGTGGCGCCGGGCATGACCGGCCGGACAAAATAAGCATTGGCCTCACTGATCGCGGCGCGGGCTTCCTCCTCCGCCAGTTCAAACACTCGGCTGATCTGAAGATCGTCGGTGATATAACTGCCGGCATCCAGATCGGTAAACCGTTTCACCGCATCTTTGGCGTCTTTCCGGTACGCTTCAACTCCGTCTTTCTTCGGGTCGTTTTTATCCATCCGGTCGATCCTGAGGACAAGCGCGTCGTATTTTCCCTGCACTTCATTCTGCAGGCTTTCCATAGTGTCCTTCAGGTCACCCCGCTCATCCGCCAGAGCGAACGGACACAAAAAAGTGAGAATCAGGAGGAGAACGCTGGTTTTTTTAAGAAAGGACGTCATTAACTTAATTGGATAGTGGTAATGATCTTGACGATACCGTATGCCGTGATGGCCAAAATCAGGCCGATCAGGGCGTAGGTGATGGTCTTCTGGGCGTTTTTATGCTGTTCTTCATTGCCGTACGCCGTCATAAACTGGTATCCGCCAATGATCAGCGCCACCACAGAAAGCGCCACCGCCAGGCCGATTAAAAACTGGATGGCGAACGGGATGACTTTGCTGAAAACCAGGCTGGTCTCCACATCACCAGTAAGCGACTGCCCGCCCGGCAGGATATCTCCGCCCACTGGCGGCGTCAGCTCCACCTCATTACGTCCGAATCCCTGGGCTAAAGCGGAAGGAATTTGGGATAATGAGATTATGACCGTGATGATTAAATAATTTAGTTTGTTCATAATTTCATGTTGTGGAGCGATTGTGGGGCCATTTCATTGTGGAGCCGCTTCGCTGTGGGGCGTTTGTGGTCACAATTCCACCATTGCCCCACTAGCGCTCCACCATCGGCAGCTAGAACGCAAAGAACGTCGGATTGATCGTGTAAAGGATAAGGGACGCGGTGAACCAGAGGATGATTCCCACCACTGCCTTGACGATCCGGCTTTTGCCCGCGTCAAATTTAGACGGGTCGCCTCCGGCCGTGCTCATCTGGATCCCCCCGATCACCACAAACAGGATGGCGACCGCGATAATCAGGCCGGACATATAGGCATAAATCAGTCCCAAATAATTGTAAAGCAAACCGAACGGTCCTTCGTAAGGCTTATCGGGCTCAAACGTCAGCACGGCCTGAATAGGACCGCGGGCACCACTAGGTATAGCCCCGCCCCGCCACAATTCCATCACACACTTAGTAGTTCCGTCAGCTTGCTTAGTGCAGGTTTCCAGAAACAGGTCATAACCCGGTTTCCCACCAATTGGTTCTTCTAAAAACAGGCAATTGACTGGCAAAACCTCTTTCCCGCCCGCGGGAGGCACCTGATAAGTACATTCAGAAGGACTTTTAACAACCACCACTTTACTCTTCTCTGTACTGGCCGCATCTGTCCCTACTCCCTCATCCGCCGCGTACACCAACGGCTGAACGCTTAGCGTCAGCGTAACCAGTAAGACCAGTGAAGCAAGGATTCTTTTAAGCATAGATGCTTTTAATAATAAGCTGGACGGTCGTGACCAGAACATAAGCGCCCAGAACAAACGCTAAGCCGATGATGGCTTTGAAAATATACGATTTGCCTTTATCATACATATCCTGGCGCCCGGCGGAGGCCAGCATCATAAACCCGCCCATCGACATCATCAAAACCGCGGCCGACGCGGCAGTCGCCGCCATAATGGTGATCCCCCGTTCAAACAGATAATTGATTCCCCGTTCGATCCACCCTTTCGTCTC
>JAFGCR010000011.1 GCA_016932495.1 Candidatus Peregrinibacteria bacterium | reverse complement strand
GTCAGAAAAGAGCCTGAATAATCTTCTAAAGATACTCTTTCATTTCAACAATTTCAAATTCTAGACACCAGAAATCCGAACAGTGGGCCAAATACACTCTTGATATTTTAGTGATTTTTTGGTATAATATTTAGATTTGTTTAAAAACAAAAAACCAAAACACAAGCCCTCCTGATAAGGAGGGGCCGACTCATCTGAGCGCTCAGCGAAGATGAGACGGGGGAGGTTTAAAAACAAAAACAAAAATGGCCAACGGGATCCCCGAATCACCAAGTTCTGATATTACCTCGGCCCGCCAGGTGCTTAATCAGATAAAGGGTGCTCATGACCCCAAGGGGGCAGGACAAGCCGCCATGGCGCTTTTGAAATATTATCAGCGATTGGACGAATCAGGCATGCTGCCGTCAATGGCGCCGATTGAAGAAGAAAGAAAGCTGATCCGGGAAGCGATTGATCTGATAAAAACCGATAAAGACCGTTATCGAAAACCCCTGAAGGTCCTCCGTCAGGCTCTTTCACTGCTGGGGGAACATGTGAGAGAAAGGGTGGAAGAAGCATTGGGAACTCCAGGCCAGGAGGGGGACGACGCCGGGATTGGACTGAATTCGGATGAATTGGCTGTACAGTTTTTTGGTGACATGGACGATGGTCCAGAAGCAGGAAGTACAGAAGAAAGGATGACCACTGGTGAAATCGACCAATTGATGAAAGATATGGATGAATTGACCAAGGCGACTGCCGCGAAAATCCCAAAAAAAAGAAAAATCAGCGAGGAAGAAATGGCACGCCGAAAATTACTCCAACGATTCAGTGTTAACTTGCGGAAACCCCTTAAGCGATTATTCGAAATATCGGACTTTAACCCCGAACGGATTGAAGGAGATGATGATTATCACGAATACGCGAGAGGACTTTTGGCAAATATCCAGGAAGAAATCTATGACGTTTTAATGGCGATCCCTGACGATGAATTAGAAGCTATCCGGAAACTGCCATACAAAGAAAAAAAAGAGAAGTTAGAAGAAATCAGAAAAAACTTTGACGCATTTGTGGATGATATTCATGCCATGATGGCAATGATAGGGCTTGAAAAATTTATTCCAGATAAAAATATTTATCCATCAGAAGGGCCCGACACAGACGAAGAAGTAATCGATTTAGATGACAACGATGTACTGGAGGCGGAATCAGAGCCCGAAACAGCTGCTCCAATTACTCCAGGCGCTTTTGATGTGCCTCCTGCGGACATTCCAACACCAGAGCCAGCCCCTTCAGCACCAACGCCTCCTCGCCCCTCCCCGTCACGTGCACCGGCAGCTTCTCCGCCTCCTGCTCCACGGCCAGCACCTGACGTTAAAACCGCGCCTCCTGCCGAAGAAATGATAAAACTGATGGAAAATGATGAAACGATCAGGGGCCTGATGGACAAACTTGAAATCATCCGGGAAGGATTCGGCGAAGTAGAAAAATACCGGCAAACCGGTACCCCGCCGGAAGGATTTAAAGATGACATAAGCACCTTTAATGACATTTTTGATAAACGCAACGCCAAAGGGGATCCATTGATCACTTCGGAATCCCGGGAGGCCCTGGCCGCCAACTATATCGATTTACTGGAAAGTCATGCGAAAACGCTGTTCGAGCATTGGGATGAAACCGCCTTCTTGACAGAAATGACCAAACGGCTCAAGCGGGTTTATATCAATAACAAAAAACTTCTAAAAGACGAATGGCAGTAAACAGCCCCGCATCACAGGAGGTCTTAGAAAAACTGCAGCAACTGGAGGGTAAACCCGACCAGCAAACCGTTCTGCAGATCATCCAGGATCTGGAACAGCATCAGTTTTTCACCGCGCCCCATCTGGAAACGGTGGAAACGCAGCTGGGGATCCGTAAACGGATTAAGGCGGTAATGGAAAGTGCGCATATCGAGTTTATGGACGAAGAAGTAACAGGTCGTTTAGAAGCTCTGCGCGACCATCTGACTGCCGAGGAGGCCGTGGCTGAACAATACGCGCCGCCTGCTGAAGCCGTATCCGAAGAACCATTCTCCATGGGCGAAATGCCCACAGAAATAGGAAAACAGGAACCCGAATTCACCGATACAGCAGAACCATCCGGCAATGCCGTAGACACTGCAGAGGCGCAGGATTCTGCGTCATCTCAGAAAAACGAAGAAGAGTTTGAAGATGAAAGGCCTGAGGAGGCTCCCGAAGCCGCGCCAGACTACGCGAAGGCCTGTTTCGAGGTGGTAAAAAATTACATCGAATCATCCGAAGACCGTCCTGCCTTTAAAAAACTGGTAATAAAATTAATCGCCCAATACGCCAAAAAACCAACCCGTCCTTTAGAAAATCTGGCGGAAGACCTGCAAGCGTATTTAGACAAAAATGTTTACCGGCAAGCGGAGGTGCTGGAAGCCAACACGCCTGAATTGAAAAAAGTGCTTGAGGAATCCAGAGAATGGACAGAAAAAAAGACCCGTGAAGAGGTGCATAAACGCAAAGTCCAGCTCGAAGAAAGCGAGGCAGAAAAAAAGAAAATCACCCAACAGCTCCAATATGTAAACGAAGACATCCGCAGTCTGCAGGAGGATATTAAAGGATTGCCAAAGGGTGCCAGCCCGGCCAAAGAACAAATCGACCGCCTGATGGAATTGCGCACCGGCGAAGGCGGCCAGCAGGAATTGCGTGGAAAATTAAACGCCATCGAACAAAAAACAGGCACGCTCAACAAAGAACTGAACATGATCACCCACGGCACGCGGAACCGGCTGAAAAGAAGCCGGAAAATCTCTGCCGAGACCATGGTGATGCATATTCATGGATTTTTCATGGAAAACGAGGATATGGATCCCGTGCAAAGAACTGAAATCATCCTGCAAAAAACCGAAAAAACCCTGAAAGCACATCATCCGCCGGAAGAAAAACGGCATAAATTAAGAGGGGCGGACAAAAAAGAAGTGCTGACGTTTCTGACCAGCGAAAAAGGCCCGCTCACCCATCTGCCGGAAAAGGCGCGGAAGGTAATGGCACAGGTGATCAGATTAAAAACAAAAGACACTGCAGTTACCAAAAAATGGATCAATACGCTGGCCGACCAGTTCAGCGAAAAGGAACGGCCCGCTGAACTGAAAAGGGCTATAATCGCCCTGTTAAGCCACATGCAAGGCCTGATGGATGAAAGGCGTTTTCTTAAAATGGGGGTTAATTATCGGGCCGCCAAACAGCTGTTTGCTGTTAAAAAGAATTTAATCCATGCCTACCGGATGTATTTGGTGGATAATGTAAAAAAGGGCATACGGGCAGAGACGGAAGAGCTGTCAAAAGAAGAACGGATGCATGAAGTATTTAAACAAATCGATGATTTTAACCTGAGCTTAGCTGAAGCCCGGGAACATGTGGCTGTGGATTTACCGGACGACATGAAAGCGTTTCTAAAAGAACATCGTAAAAACTATCTCACCCGGCGGGCAGGGCGTGGTTTGGCCGCGGGCGCCTGGGGTTTAACTAAGATATTTGGAAAAGGGGGGAGATTTGGATTGGGAAAATTGTATAATTTTGTAAAAAAACACCCGAAAGGAACTGCCAAAGCCAGCGCCTTTGTAACCGCCTGCATCTTTTTGGGGGGCTGGCCCGCCACTTCATTGACCATTATGGGCTGGAGCGGATGGAAATTGACTAAAGGCTTATGGCATCGCCGCCAGCGTAAAAAAGGATTGATGCCGGCAACAGCCTAAAATATTGACAAAATATAAATTTATATATAAAATAATACATGCCTCAAAATAATGACATCACACAATTGAGCCTGGAAGACTTTATTGAGAGCCTGTACAACGAACTTCCTAAAGAACTGCAAACCAACTCAGTGAAGGCAAACCTGACCCTGCAGGCCAATGACATCATGATGGAGGAGATCAGCGAATACATGAGCGCGGAAGACCTGGAAGACACACTAAAAATGAGTCAGGAAATGGGGATTCCGATGGACAATGTGCTCGAGACTTATTTAACAGAGAATCCCCAATTATTGGAGAATATCACCGACTCACTGAATCAATTCGCCCAATTCACCCTTAATTTTGCCGCTAATGGCTAACCCCCCGCGAAACAACAACGACCCCAACGCACCGGGCTTTCAGGCGCCAGACCGCTTTCCGACCATGGAAGAGGTAGGCGAAGAAGCACGTGCCCAGGGGGAGGCACCCGTGCAGGCAGGCCGACAAGACCCGGAAAAGGCTGAGAGGGAGGCTAAAAAAATCCTGATCAGCCGCCGCCGGTTTCTTATCGGCAGTTTGATATTAGGTCTGGCCGCTGTTGCCTCATATGAAATCGACAAACAGCGGCAATCAGAAATTAAGGAAGAGGTAGATAAGCTGATCGAGCAGATCGATTTAGATGAATTGATGACAATACATAATGCGAAGGAATCGGAGGCAGTCAAACAATTAGCGGAGGCTCTGGACAAAAAGGGGTATAAAAAAGATTCAGCCACCGGCAATTATCTAAGTCCTGAATTGGTTAAAACCGCCGGCGACAAATTAGTGGATGAGGATTTGGAAGAATTACCTGAGGAATGCGGGCGATATAAATATGATAAATATGAAATGAATATCGATGAGCTCTATAAGCTAAAAGAGCCGGCCGCCAAAGCATTTATTCAGGCCGATAAAAAAATGGTAGCTGACGGGAAAGGCCATATTAAAATCAGCCGCGCTTTTAGCGTGAACATGCAGCAAAATGACTTATTTATCGCCAAGCAGGAAAACCCAAAACTCCCGCCAACAGCCCCTCCTGGGCACTCTTTGCATGAGGTCGGCTTAGCCGTGGATGTGGCAAACTGGCCGGAAGCAAAGCCCTATCTGATTGCTGAAGGGTTCTTCTGGCTCGGGGGCTGGAGATGGAGTGAAAAACACCATTTCCAATGGGGCGTGACTGTGGAAGAAAGTCTGGCGATGGAAGGCTTATACCAAGTACACCGGCTCAAGAAAAAGGGCAAAAAATGGCTCGATAAAGGCAGTAAGTGGTTAAAGAAAAAATGGAACAACAGGTAAATAGGAGATAAAAATAGACTAAAAAGCAAACGCCATATTCTCTTAAATCGGTCAAACATATTTACTAGCTAAAATATGCTTTTTTTGGTATAATATATAGATAAATTTATTAAAACAAAAACAAACCCAAATGACCCTTTCCCGCCTTGAGAACTCAGACGCAGGGAGCGCTAAAGAAAACCGGTTATTGTATGTGTACAAAAACCCTGAATTAAAAAAGGCAAAAGAAACCATCGAAACAAGCAAAGATACGGGGGAGCTTATTCAGGATGTTATCAGCCATTACCCCAATAAACCTGAATATAAGGCTTTTGAGGGTAAAAGCGATGATTTCCGGATCCTGCTGGAATACATCCGCCTGCAGAAACTGAACAATCCCACCAGCCCGACCGGCATTGATAAAAACCATCCCAACCTGAAAAAACTGGCAACCGAATATGCGGGGACTAAAGAAAAGACCACTGCGCTGGACAGTATGAACGCCCGCCTGGAGAGTATGCGAAAAGAGTTGGCCAATACAGCCAGAGGAATTAAGGCCGAAAAATTCAGCTACGCAGGTTTGAACCGAAGACAGGTGGGCAGCGCGCAGGATAAGATTAATGAAGTTTTGAGAGCTAATGAAAAAACGGAATTGGAAAATGTTCCCTTGATCGAAATGGGCACCGCTGAAGGGGATACCCTTGATTCCGCTAAATATCGGAATCTCGTCAATACCGTTCCTACCGGCAAAATAAAAAATAAAACACAATTGGAAGGATATTTGGCTGATTCCAAGAGTTATCTGGAACAACTGACAAATGCCGGCGCTATTGCCAAAAACAACGCCGAAAAAGGTAAAAGTGTTGTAGAAAATATCAGCGGAACAGCACCAGAAATTGCTAATGCCAAGGCCTACATACATCTGGTTGAAAAAGACCAAATCGAATTTATCGATAAACATCTGGCCTTTGTGCGGGAAGCCTACATCTACCTGAAGGCGATGGAGGCGAGCCCCAAAATGAAGATTATTGATGACATGGGCGTCCGCAAATCAATCGAACTGAATGATGCTGAAATCAAAAAACAGGAAATCGCTAAGGAAGCAGCCACGCGAACAGACAATCCGGTTGCCCTTAAAAATGCAGAGGCTGAACTGGAAGCTTTGAATCAGACCAAAAAAATCCTGGAAGGACGACTTGGTGTGACTGCCGAAAGCGGATTGGTATATTACGAAGAACTGATCGAGGACGGCCAGTCACGCGCGCCGGAAAACGTAAAAATGGCCATGGACATGTACCTGATGGTCATGGACCAAATCAAACAAAAATATGGCAAACAGCTCCCCCGCGACCCTCGTACCCGCGCTTACCTGCTGACTACTGCGATGCTGGCAGGAGTGGACAAAGTAGATGAATTCGCAAAACTAGAGGGCATTAAAATCGGCCCCAACTACAAAATTCAGGAAAAGAAAGGAGCCTATAAGCACGACAAACTTTTTCAGGGCAAAGAATTCAATCCGGACAGCGGAAAAAAGGAATTTTTAGATGCAAACGGCCTGCCTGAACACGAGGTACTGAAAGAATTTGAATTAGCTTCTTATGAACAGCAGATCCGGAGCCTTCACAGTCAAATCGAGGTGGACTTAATTGTTTTGCGTGTGGTTTATCGCCAGGCTCTCGATGAAGGCTTTACGCCGGATGATGAATTCTACGAAGAGCAATCAGGGCGTTTGAAAGGCATGCATGAAAAAGCTGTTTTGCTGAACAAAACCCTGAAGCAATATGTGGGAATGGATGGCGCCAGTTTAAAAGAGGTGGATATCGACAAAGCGGCCCTTGTCTCCAGCCGGATCGCGGAGATCAATATGCTGCCGAAGGTTTCTTATTATTATAACGACGAAGAAAAAACAGGCATTAAAAAGGATCTGGAAAAACTGAACCAGCTGTATATGGACATGGACACGCTGAGTGGCAGAGAGCTGACACAAAAATATATCGGCGAATTACGAACAAATCTTACAACAGAAAAAGACGCTGACAAAAAAGCCGTTATGCAGACGCGCATCGGACGCCTGACAGAAATGTTAACGTATGCCAGCAGATCCACCGCCAAAACAGGATATCTTGAAAAACTTAAACGGCCTCTTAAAGGGAACGTACTGTACGAAATGATCACCGGCCGGGACACAACCGGAATGTCGCCGGAAGATAAAGCCAAATGGGAAACAATAGTCAAAAAAATAGAAGCAGGAGATAGTGTGTTAGCCGCAGAAATCCTGAATGACATCAGTAACAATTTTGTAAACCGCCGGAATGAAATACGAATAAATAAGCTGGCGGAAATAGTAGGCGTCCCGAATGATAAATTAAAAGACTACTTTAAAAACGTGGAAGCCCAGGCCTTAGAAGGAATGTCGGAATTTGAACGCGTGTGCGCGGCCAACCAAGTGGTATGGCAAGGCGCGTTTTACCGCTATTTTAAAGGCAATTACTGGTCCAACCCCGAAACTCAGGTAGGCATATGGGAAAAAGATTTAGATGAAAAACTGGCTAATAAGAAGGGAGGTGAAAGCGCAGCGGTCACAGTGCTGACCCGTATTTTAAGCGCCACGCCCGGTAATCAGGCTTTTGTGGAGGCCTTACAAGACCCAAAACACCCTGAACACGAGAACGCGCGGGAGGTGTTAAGGGAATTTATCCGCGAATTCCAGCGCCGTACTGAGCAAGCCCAAAAAGACCTGAAAAACAAAATCGACTACGAAGAGGGCATGTACGACAAAGGAAATACATTAATGGAACGGGTGCATAAGGTGGGCGGTCATGTGTTTGAGAACATTTTTGGCTCCGGCGTACGGCCGGAAGTGCGTTTTATTTACGGGTTTATGGCCTATCTCGTCATCTCCCGCGGAGTCTCCGGCCAAGGGTGGCCGGGAAAGTTAATCCGCGGAACGGCGGCGGCTTTGGGTATTGGGATGATTTATGAAAACGTAACTGGCAAGCCCGCCCTCAGCTTCCTGGGAATCGACAGTCCTGCGGAAACCGCGCGGGGCTCCTGGCTGCACAAAGAGGCTAAAAACAGCGGAATTGAATATGATGACCAGGCTGGCCACCGGGCTTTGGACACTTTGAAAGACAAAAAAATCGAAGATATTATAAAGTGGTACGACGGCCGGGGTGAATACGGCTGGAGCGCTCAGGACAAAGCCAAAAATCGTGGTTACAGCCATTATGCTTCCCTTACCCGTTCCGGGCTTTTGAAACCGCGGGAGCTGGATGAGATCATGCCCGACGAGACCAACAAAGAAGCCGTTGGCGCCAAGTTTGTGGATGTGATTGAAAAGCAACTGTTAATGATCGGCAAACGTGCCACTCGTGGGACAATAACCGATCGTGAACAGCTGCTTAAAGCCGGCCGTGACGAATTGTACTACCACTTCACCGCGGAAGGATTTAAAAAAGCGGCCGAAAAAGGAAAAGTGCTTTACCTGGCGCCTGATGAGGCCAAAGATCTGCAGGACGGCGGCTACAAATGGAATTATAAAGAAGCCAGCGAAGTATTGAGCACTGCCGCTGAATGGGAACAGGCCAACCGCGAACATGAAGGCTTACTGGGAGTACCCAGCTGGCTGTACAACGAAATGGTGGAATACAAAAACAAAGCTCTGCCAAGCTGGCTCCACCTGAAAGGCAAAGTCAAATATTTTACCGACGAAACTATACGGAAATTCTCGGAAGATTACGGCCCGGAAGCCTGGCGCACCATGAAAGAATGGGGCCAGAAAGGCTGGGAATTTACTGCTGAAACCGGCCGGGAGATCTCGGTATGGTGGAAAGAAGGTGAAACCGCCTTGCGGCTTAAACGCATGGCCAATAATACCTGGCAGATCATCACTACAGGCGTAAAACTGCCTTTTGTCGCCACTTTAGAATTAGGCGACCGCGCCACTGATACACTGGCGACCGCTTTAACTAAGGTAGAATCAAATTTTCAGCGCTGGAGCCGAAATGAAATACGGGTTGTGCACAATATGTTCCCCGATGAAACCGGCCCTTATAACATTGACCAGAAAGCGCTTGCTGAAGCGCTAAAAGACAAAGAAGAATCCTGGAAGCTAAATTTTATTACCAATGGATATGAAATTTTTGGAAAATACGAAGAAGATTGGTACGACTGGCAGAACAAAGGAGGTTTGCTGGCTCGTAAAAATTTAATGACAGAACCGATGCAGCGTTTTGATTTTAGGGTACCGGAAGGCTATGTGAACTTTATGGGGGTGTGCAAAGATTCAATTAGGCCATTGACGGACCAAAGGGATGAAGCCTACCGCGATGCGGTGAAAAATTTAGTGGAATTCTTCCACACACAAGACGCGAATCATACAGCCTATGTGGATTATCTGGATCCCAATGATGAATTCACTCAGGCCATCCAAAGCCGGGATAAAGACAGAATCCGCGCCCACGTAGAACCGATGATCCAACGATATGGCTCTTTCCGCAACACGCAAAATGGTTACCTGCTGTTTTTAAGGGTTCCTACTCCCATTCATGAACAGCATCGGGCTACAAGAGAATATACCTATGTCGATCAGGCCACAGGGAAAGAAATAAAAAAGAAAGTGCGTTTAAACTATGAGTACTACATGCGCAAAAACCGTAACTGGCGGTATGGGGACCTGGAAGACTATAAGCACACCATTGTATTTGGCATTGATGAGGTCATTCCTCCTAAATATGTTTCTTCGCTCGATAGCCACGAGGCCAAAAAATTCATGAAAGCCTTTGATTTATGGCAGGCTAAAGATACCGGCGGCTGGGACCTGAAAAAACTGCTGGACCATGCCCAGGCTGCGGCCGAAGGAGAGCCTTTAATGGATTATGGCAAAAATGACAATCTGAGGATTAAATTCTTTGAAGCGATCCAAAAAAATTATCAGGAGAAATTCATGGAAGAACAGCACTGGTCTCGAAGCGGCACCCGCATGCGCGCGGAGCTGGTGCGTAAATTCGGCAAAAACAGTAATATTCCTAAACAGTTTGACGAGTACCATAATGTAATCGCGCAGGCTGCCAAAGACGTAAGTGTAATAGCAGGGATAAAAGAATATTTTAATGCGGACGCGGTCGAACTGGCTTATCGGCGGTATTTAGCAGAAAACATGACGGCTTATTTCCGGGGGGAAAATGTCCCTAAAATAAAAGGAGTAAAATTACCACAAAATAAATGGATCCCATATTTATCAGAAAAATTCATTAGAGACGATGTGATGAATCTTCCGGAGTCAGTAGTAATGTCTATCTTAAGCGGAGCTAAAACAGGATTGGATATTGTGTTTAAAGAGCTGAATAAAGCCCTGAACGACCGATTAGAAAAACTGGCCAAACCAACAAAATAAACGGTACAAAAAGGTTGCCTTAAGGGTATTGACACCCTTAAAAATTAAGCTTATTATATTAAAACAAAACAGCCAGAAAACCATACGGTAATGGCTGTTTTTTGAAACAATAAATTGAGGTAATTAGCTATTGACAAATTATAAATAATATTATAAAATAACTATCTCTGTAACAATGCTCTTTTAAAAATCGCTAAAACAGCAATGAGCGGTCTGTCGCCCAAGGAGTAATTTTGCTCTCTTGAGCGGCGGTCGAACTCATTGTTGTGAACCTGAAAACAAGCCTGCGGGCTTAGGAATACGAAAGGAAGTGAAACATGTGGGAAGAATTCAAAGAGAAGGTCAACGCGATCTACGGAGTTGGTGAGACCCTGGTGAACATCATCATGTTTCTCATCAACCTCCCCGAAGTGCTGGCCGCCAAGGTCCTGCTCGTGACGAACCACCTCCCGTGGAACATCAAGCTCGACGGGGACCTCGCCTTCATCAAGTGGATCATCTTCGCCTACGCCCTCTTTATGTGGGGGCGCAAGATCTGGGGCATTATCTCGATCACCAGCATGGTCCCCATTCTCGGATGGATCATCCGTGTCGTAGTGGGCTACTCGCTCATCGTCGCACTGATCACCCTGGTCAGCTCTGGCATCTGGTCGGCTATGGCGCTCCTGCTCATCACCATGTTTTTCTTCAACCGCAGCTGGTTCTCTTCGATCGGCAAGGGGACCAAGGCGCTCGGCCGCGGCAGTGCCGGCATCATCACCGGAGCCGCCCGTCTCAGTGGCGGGGCCATCCGGTCCATGGGCACGATCAAAGCCTTCCGGGGCAACCCCAAGGCCAAGATCATTGCCAATTGCTTCGGCGACCTGTACGAAGGCTTCCAGAACGATCCCAGCCTCCAAAAGCACGGGATGTTCGACGCTCCGGCCTTCATGGTCGCCATGGAGCACCTCCGCGATGGCCTCACCGAGGACCATCCGGACGACCACGCCCTCATCGACACGATGTACAACGAGATCCAGAGGGCCATGGACCTGCGCGAGAGCTCCCTGGAGCCGCTCGCCGAAGTGGCCCGCGACACCATGATCCGCATGGCCTGACCCAGAGTTCACAACATGAACGGCGCGGGGGACGCAAGTCCCCCCGCCATACACCTATTAACTATCACATTTATCTAATTTAAAACCACCATGAACGCACCCAATCAACCCAACACTCCGCGAATCAATTTAAACCCGGCTAATCGGGAATTGGCCCGCACCCAAAAAGAAGCCCAGGAAGCACGGCGCGGAAAAATTAAAGCCATTTTAGGGCGTTTTTGGAGTGAATTAAAAGAAACCTATGGCAAACCGCTACAGGGGGCAATATTTGTTCTGGGGGGTGGCAAAGGCGATCAGTTAAGCAAAAAACAGGAGCAGAAAGTAGAAGGCTTTGATCAGTTTATGACGTCGTTTTGGAATGAAGTTTTCGCGGGGGAAGTCGACAGCCCACGGCAATCAGAACAGCTCCAAAAAGCGCTGGCCGATTTCAGCCTGGCACTGGCTTTAATGAGCCATTTTAGCCTGGGGAACACCGCCCATACAAAAAAATATTTTCAGGACCATGGGATTGAAGATTGTGAAACCCTGCCTCATTACAATGAGATGAAGGAGCCGGATGGCCCTCTGTCCAAGGCGGTTATGAAAGTACTGGAGTTAAACGGGAAGCACATGAAAGAATGTCACCAGTTACTCGACAAAAAACGGGGGAAAATGCATTTCCCAGCCCTCGCTACAGAGATGTTCAAATGGTTTAAGGGTATGAAAAACCCTAAAAACCGCCAAAATTTAAAAGCCATTTTCAAAGAAATGCTGTCGGTTTTCCACAGTATGCGTGAACAAAATCCGCACCTCAAAGAATTTCTGGATGCGGTGCTTGTCCCTATGACGCAGGAAATCCAGAAAAAGCAGAAAGGTGAAGAAAAAGAACGAAAATTATACGAAAAACACGCGAAAGGCGTTGAACAGCTGTTTCGTTTGCGCACTCCCGAATTTAAAACCGCGTTAGAACGGCTGTTTGCCTTAAAAGGCCTGAGCGGAAAACGGCTTTTTGCCTGGGCTCAAACCGAAGGAGGTAAAGCCTTTTTGCGCCCGTTCGGAGTCAATGCGGATGTTTTAACCCAAAAAATTGCCCTCCAGTATTTAGGCAGTAACATCGGGGAGGCCCTCGGGCATCTGCGGACAGCGTCTCAAGGGAATGCGTTTGCGCCAACAGTAAGAGAAGACATTCAGATAATTCAGGCTGCCCTGCCAAAAATCCAGGAGGCATTAGTAGGTTTAAAAGGAGAAGGCGCTGACGAAGCCGAAATGCTGGAATGGGCTTTGGAAGAAATCACGGACGCGATCAATGAGGGACGGCCGCTAGACGAGGCAGACGACGCGGTAGAACTGGTGCTGAACATAATGCCGGAAGTGCCGTCTAAAATAGCTGATTTTCTGTTTAACACGCCCCTGGGACGCAAAAAGGCGCGGGATGCTAAAGTAAATTTTGACTCACTTAAAACAGAGGTGGAAGAAAAAATTAATTCCATCCTGGAAGTGCTCCTGCATGAGTTTCCGGAAGGCAAAAAGGCCACTTCTTTAAAAGAATTAATCGAAATGATGCTGAGGGACGAAAAAATAACCCTTGCCGGTGATTATGAAAGGATCATTGTGCTGGGAAATCGTATTTATGAACAGACCCGGGAACGTAATCAGGCGATTTGGGAAGCGTTGGAGAAATGCTTTTCAGCCCCTAAAGAGGATGCTCTCGAGCAGGCCAAAAAGGCATTAGACGGATTGAAAAATAATCCGGATTACCGGGAGGCCATTCAATGGTTTGACTTCCTTGTCGCCGCCATGCAGGGCCGTCTGAACTACCAGGGCAAAGCGATGCCAAAACCTTTCCGGGAAGCGCTGGAACAATGCCGTAAGGCCTACGGCGACCGCGAAGAGGGGTTTAACCGGGATTATTCACAAAATATCCCCGGAGTGGCTCCTAAAGACTGTGATTTTTCCAAATTCGACACCCCTTTTGACTTTGAAAAATTAATCGAATTATATGTTAAAGGCGTTTCGGACAGCCGATTGGCGGATATAAAAAGGGAAATTGAAACCCAGATCCTCCAGCCGATCATGGTGGAACTGGGCATCCTGCTGGATGAAAACGCCCCGTATGAACCCGTCGATAAAACAACCGGCCAGTATTACGTCTCGCAGGAAGATTTTGAAATGGCTCAGCAAATGAAAAAAAGCCTGCTCACACTCTTTGAATTCACAACCGAGGTCCGTAAACCCAAAGAGGAAGAAAAAAAAGAGGAAGAAAAAACAAAAAATGCCTTACTGAATGAAGACGGAGAAAAATTCGTCAAAAACATTCGGAGCCGCACCGGAGCGTTGCTGAAACAAGAGGCGGAAAGGGAACGCAAAAGGCAGGAAAAAGAAGAGGAACGTAAGGCGAAAAAATAATGCCCATCACTTATGCCCCCCTGAGAAGGGAGTGTAAGAAACCCACCGATTATGCCTCCCTGAGAAGGGAGTGTAAGAAACCCACCGATTATGCCTCCCTGAGAAGGGAGTGTAAAAAACCCACCGATTATGCCTCCCTGAGAAGGGAGGTTGGAGGGTTCCCACCCACTAACCACCCCACATGTATACCACCACCTCACATTACCGGCACTACCAAACCAACCCGCTCTTAACGGAAAAACGCCTGACTTATAAACTCAGTGAAAAACTGGGCGGCCTGGCAGGCAAAATCGGCTTGGGTAAAAAAACAGAAGCAGTAGCCGCAGAGGCTGCGGAAGCTCCCAAAAACTGGCGTGTAGGCCGCTGGCTGATCAGCCCCAAAAGCGTAAAAGGAGTGATCCCAAGATTATTAGTCGCCCCCTTTTACGCGGGGTTAGTTTTGCCCTGGGAGGGCCTCAAGGCGGGTACCAGAGGGGTAAAAAACTATGTTAAAACCAGTAGCTATTACGAACCGGGAAAAACAATGTTAAAACAAACTGCCCGATTACCTGTGGGCGCCTATCATCTTACCGGCGGACCGGTTATAGAATCTGGCAAAAGCATGTTTGTGCGCCTGCCTATGTACGCGCTTCATGACAATATCATGACAGGTTTCCGGACTATGTGGAATATTCCGGCCACTGGCATCAGCAAAGCCGCGCGTTTTGGCTGGGAATGTATAAAATTCCCCGTAAATGTGCCCTGGCAGGGCCTTAAGGGGCTCAAAAGAGCACTATGGGATGCCCCAAAGGCTCTGATGGCCAGAGATAGCCGCCAGGCTCTGCATCACGTTATATCGCCTGCCACCTTGCCAGGAAAGGCCTTTACACAGCCTTTTGAGGCCTTTGGAAGGGGTGTGGGGGCCACTATAGGAGAAATCGGGTTAGCTGGCTTTTCTTATGGCGCTAATATTACAAGAACTGCCCTGACCCCTGTAGAATCGGTTACAAACGGCTTTCGGCGCCAGCATAAAGGCTTAAAAATACTCTCAGGTGTAGGTGAAATCTTTAAATTAGGCGGTGTGCAAAGCATCCGCGAAAGGGCGCGCGCTATTATCAAACGCCCACAGCCGCTTGCCTATAATTTCGCAACATAAATCAAAAAAATTAATGGAAAAAAGAAGGGCAGAAATGTATTGACATTTTATAGTAAATATTGTATAATATTTTCACTTTCAATCATGTTCTTTTACAATTAGCTTCATTGCGGCCATCCTTCTGTCTGTTAGTGTAGCCCAGCGCCCCTAGGGGACGTAAAGCTCCTGGCAGGCAAGGAGTTCTGGTCGCAATAAACACTCTCGCCAACGCGAGCTAAATAGATAAATTTAACGTCTCTTTTTCTCGCCCGCAGGCGAGTTGTACTTTTGGTAACCAAGGTTCAAACGAACTAGAAATAGGGAGGAAAACCATGAAACGCTTCGCACTGATCGTTGCGGTGACCCTGATCATCGTCTCTCCGGCCTCCGCCAAGGAGGTCACGTTCGAACAAAAGGCTAGTGGCCCCGGCGTCGCGATCACCGAGTACGACGCCCGTGCGCTCTACAACGTGATCAACGCCAACAACGGCACGGTGGTGTTCTACGAAGACGAGGCGGACAAGGACCGCCAAAACCACCGCATCCTGTTCTGGTCCGAGAAGTTCCCACCCGGTACTGCCGACTTCGACCGTGAGAACTACCAGTGGGGGAACTTCACGACCTGTGAGCAAGCCAACCCCAACGCGAACAACCCGGTCAAGCGGGTGTTCCGGGTCAGCGAGCTCGAGGAGAAGGGCCTGCAGATCCGCACGTACGAGCTCAAACTCGAGTGCTTGCTCTACGCCCATCTCACCGTTGAGAAGGGCAAGCGCAAGGTCAGCATCCTGCCAGTGACCCTCAACATGGTCGGACGCTTCCTGCCGGACGGCGACGTCAACAACTGGCTGATCAGCAGCCTCGGCATCCCGCTGGAAGAATCCCCCCTCGTCCCGCGGGACCGGTATCTCACGCGCGGGGCAATCGACGCCCCTGAAGACCAAATCGTCCAGGACGAGGAGGTCAAAATCGTGTCCTATCGGGATGACTCGGTGGACTACTTCAGCCCCACTGAGCCCAAGCTGTCATCGGCCGGTCAGGCCGCAGCTACCGTGGAACACGGTGTCTCAGGCACCACCTCGTTCCTGCTCATCCTGGCCCTGCTGGCAGGACTCTACTTTGCCCTCATCCAGCTCATCACGGCCATCAACATGCGCCGCACGGGCGCCCACATCACCGTGGCAACGCCTGGCCGGCTCGGCAAGAGCCTCATCGGCGCAGGCTCCCTGGTGTGTGCCATCATCATCGCTTACAGCTTCAGCCCTGTGGCCGCCCTGGCCATGGTCGGCGCAGGCTGCCTGGCGATGGTGCTCACCGGCACCTTCGTCAAACCGAACACGAACACCCAGCGCCAGCTCAGCTGATCGCTGGACCAGAACTCCCCTCCAAAGAGCGTCACCGACTTCCCCGTCGGTCGGCGCTCTTTTCCTATGCCAAAAAACGGCATTCGCGGACTAGAAAGTCCGCTCTGCCTTTGAAAATAATAAAATTAATAGTCCATTTGGCAGAGCAGGTTTTCTAACCTGCGATGACAAAAAACTATTTGCCATTCATTATCGCCTATCTTCCATCGCCCGCTTCGCCTGATCGATCTTCCGCTTCACCACTTTGCTTTTCGCCTCGGTCGCTTCGCGCTTCAGTTCAAGCAGATACACGTTGATCTGGTCCTGAGAGCGCGCGTCCAGACGGTCGCGGACTTTGGTCAGGAATTCCTGATTCTGGGCGTATTGCGGGTGCTTGGTAAGCAGGCGTTTGATCTGGTTAGCCTGCCCCTGGGCCGTGCTGTAAATATTGACCTTGTTTACAAACTCAATAACCTTTTCGTCTTCCGGCAGGATCACCGCTTCGCTCAAAACCACGTCCGGAAGGAGGGGCTGGACCACCGCGGCGGTATGTTTGATGTCTTCCTTGATGGATAAGTGGGCGTTCTCAATCAAAGCCGCCAATGGGCCTTCTGTATCGGCCAGCTGGCGGTTTAATTCGTTCAGAATGCGCTGTTCTTCGTATTGAGTATCCAGGATTTGGGTGAATAAAACCTTCTTTTGCTCCTCATCCTCCAGGGCCGATGCTTCTTCTAATAATAAAACGGCCATGATTTCGCGGTCCACAAGGGTTTCTTCAGCGCTTTCTATGTCGCCGGCCTCCACCAGCTCCTGAACATGGATCATGTCTTCCAGGCTGTTTTTTAAACGGATCTGGGCACGTTCCACAGGATTTTCCGCTAACAGTTCTTTGGTTTGATCGAGCGCTTGTTTTATGATTCCCACCCGCGCGTCACCCGGCAGGGCCGCGACAAGGGTTTTTTGATGGGTGGCGACTACCTGGTTAGATAACTGGTCTTTGACTTCTTCGGTGGTCTTTGCCTCCGTTATTTGGCGGACAAGGTGCTGATATTCCATTAAAGCCAGCTTGGCTGGGTCGGTCTGGCCTTGTTCGATCAGAACCAATGCCTCAGATAAACGTTCATTCGCCATGGCGACCTGCGTGTTTTGCTGATTTTCTTCATTAAAGGCAAAAGCCAGCTGCAGGCGTTCCTTGGCCCGTTTTACGGGATACAAGACCTGACCCGGCAAAAAGCCCGTCGTCGCGCGGAGGGTAATGAGTTCGCGGTCGCGTAATTGAGCCAAATGAGCGCGGTCAGCTTCCAGATTCTGGGAAGCCCATGCCTCTCCGCGGTCTTCGTCGGTAAGTTCATAAATGGGAGCAAAAACCGACAGATCAGCAGAGGGCTGATAGGGAGTGGCCGCCTCCAGGGTGACTTTTTGATAAGTGTTAAGCATACCGCTCGCCAGCACATCGCGGGATTCCTGACGCAGGGCTTTTACCTCCACGCCGCGCTTAAATACGCGGATGACCGTGGGGGCAAAAAGGTTGGTTTCAACGTCGAACGAAGCATACTGAGTGGAAACAATGGCGTCGGGAGTAACCAGAGCAAAACGCGCGTAACCGTCATCGGCATTCAAAGTCTGCACCCATGCCCGTCCCTGATGCAAAGAAACCTCAATAATCCCCTGGCGGGCGTAACCGGGGCTGACGTCTAACCGGCTCAATAAAAGGGAGGCGTCTTCGGATAAACGAATTTCGGAATCGTCAAAAAAGTGGATGACTGCAGACGCGGAATCACCCACACGTATTAAGTCGCCCGCCATGAGTTCGGTCTGCTGATTGATCACATCCCAAATCAGACGATCAGCGTGCTTAACGGCGACCTCTCCACCCGTGACTTCTAAATAGGTGGGCTCAGACGCGTTGACCTGCTGTTTGCCGTCAACAAAGAACAAAGTGGTAGTAACGGCGATCAGCATGACCAGCGTAGTGGCCACCACACGCTTGGTAAAAAGCAGCCAGCTGAAAACCGGCCGTTTCATGGCTTCGATCTGTTCTAATAGACGCACACGGGCACGCTCAATAAAATAAGGAGAAGGACTGACCGAAAACACCTTTTTAAACAACCTTAAAAACCAGGCTTCATTCGCGCTTAAGGTGATTTTGTGTATCAAGCGGTCTTTCGCCTGACGGCAAAACTTGGAACTGGGTTCCACTTTCGACAGCCGGTAAAGTTCTTTTTCAAGATTGTCCATAATTAGACTACAAGCGCTTAGAGGGGGCGCATAAACGGTGTCATCGACACATTGTCGACAGTTATAACGTAAGAAGGTGGCTTTTGTTTCAAAAATCTTTACGCTCATCAGAAAGCAGAGAGCGCAAACGTTCCAGCGCGCGGAACTGAATAGTGCGTACCGCTCCTTCGGATTTGCCGATGGTATCGGCAATCTCTTTGTTGTCCAGTTCGTTAATATATTTAAGGATGATCACCTCCTGATAATTATCGGGAAGATGCCGGATGACCTTCCGTAAGCGGATCTGGGTAAGCTTCAAGTCGGCTTGTTGATGGGGGTTGTTTTCGCGTTTCGTGTCCGCCATGGTCTCCTCGATCATTTCTGTGGTCTTGTTCTGACGGTAATGGTCCACGACCAGATTATGGGCGATCCTGAAAACCCATGACGAAAAAGGATTTTTGCCCTTTTTATACTTTTTGAGGTTCTGCCACACTTTCAGAAAGGTCTCCTCAGTCAGATCCTCCGCGATAACGTCTTCCACCCGATAATAAATATAGCGATAAACCGGCTTGACCAGTTCATCATAAATCTGAGCGAACGCCTCCGCGTCACCTCTTTTCGCCCGTTCTACCAATTTGTCTAAGTCTGAAATTTTCGGCACCACAAAAGCAATTAGGGCTTCTAATATTACTAGTCACGAGTGCAAGTGGCAAGTGCAAGTGACCTATAAAATTGGCTTTGGACTAACGTTTTTTATTAAACCAAAAAGCATTTTTACTACTTCTTTAAAATCTGCCCGCAAATGACATAAAACATTTGGATCAACTGAATATTGGTTTGCAATAATTTGCAATACTGCAATCACCTCAAAGGCAGACCCACGACTGATAATATAAAAATGGCTTTTGTCTGCTTTTGTAAATCGACCAACACCCTCGGCAATATTAAGAACGACCGAAATCGACGCACGTTTTAACTGATCTTGCAAAAAATAAATCTCTAAACATAAATTAGGATTAAGACCTTATCACAAAAATAGCGCATTGCAAAACCTAGCTTGCAACTTGCACTTGCCACTTGCACTTATTATTCCCATTCGATCGTTCCCGGTGGTTTGTTTGTTACATCCAAAAGGACAGCTGACACCCTGTCATCCTTCAAAATTTCAGCTGACACCTTTTCATAAAATTCCCAGGGCAATTTAGCGGCCGAAGCGCTCATGGCATCGATGGATTCAACGGGGCGGAGGATGATGGATTCCCCGCCAGCGCCGTTAAACGACAAAGGGGCAAGCACCACCGGAAACTGCCACACCGCACCATATAAATCCATTTCATGGAGAACACGGGTAACAATGTCATCGGCAGTCTGAAGAATGCGGACGCGTTCTGAAGTAACAAAACATTTTTTTACAGATGCTTTTGCGGCCTTTCCTTCAAAATTCCCGCCCACCAGCGTAACCGCGCGGTTAATATCCGGGTTGCTGTTCACAAGATCGGTGGCAGTTCTTTCGTTGTCTTCTTTGGCGCTGGCCATAAGCAGGGCTGGGTGGCGGTAGGTTCTGAAATCCCCCTGAACGCCAACCGATTTTATAGGGAGAATGTGATAATCGGAACCTGATTTAAATTCAACCGTTTTTTCTTCGCCAGAGCACAAAATCCTCACTCCCAGACCAGGGCCGGGGAAAGGATGCCGCCAGACCATAGCATGGGGAAGGCCTAATTTTTCTCCGAGTTCACGGACTTCATCTTTATAAAGCTGGGCAATGGGCTCGATCACTTTACCGGCATTGATCATTTCCTGCATCAAGTCGACCCGGTTGTGATGGGTTTTGATTTTGCTCGCATGTTTAGTCCCCCCGGTTTCGATGGTGTCAGGGTAAATGGTGCCCTGCCCCATGATCCATTCGTCGGGATTAAGCTCAAGGCGTTCCGCTTCGTCTTCCTTCACCTTCCAGAAAAGGTCCCCGATGATCGTCCGCTTTTCTTCCGGATCGATTTTGCCGGTTAGGGCGGATAAAAATTCCTCACTTTTATCAACGACATGGAGGTTTTCAAAGCCAGCTTGTGCGAGATACTTTTTGACTTGCCCCGCTTCATCTTTCCGCATCAGCCCATGATCCACACAAAGCCCGTAAACCCGTTTTTTGCCCAGCGCTTTTTCAAGGAGAGCGAAACAAACAGAAGAATCGACCCCTCCGGAAACGAGTAAAAAAACTTTTTTATCCCCGATTTTCTTTTTAATCGATTTGATCTCCTCTTCAATAAATTGTTCGATACTCCAGTCGCGGGTAACTTTGCATATTGCCAGGAATTGGTCAAAAATATCCATGCCGTGCTCGGTATGGGTGACCTCAGGATGAAATTGCAGGCCGAAAAAACGGCGCTTCGGATCCATCAGGGCCGAATTTTTACAATCATCAGTGGCAGCTATTTCTTCGAAACCGCCAGCGGGCGCTTCAACTGTGTCCCCATGGGACATCCAGGCCTTGATGGAGGAAGGGGTTTTTCTGAAAATACCGACAGGCTGTTTGATCCGCAAAGCAGAGAGGCCGTATTCTTTTGTCTTTCCGGGCACGACTTTCCCGCCAAGCAGTTGCTGCATCAGCTGATGGCCATAACAGATACCAAGAACGGGCACGCCTAAATTAAAAATGGCAGGGTCACATTTAGGCGAATCCTTATCGTAAACGCTTTGGGGACCGCCTGACAGAATGATCCCTTTATAACTTTTTAACTGATCAGCAGGCATTTCCGCGTCCTGGATTTCGCTATAAACCCCTAAACGGCGGATACGGTTGGCAATCAGATGGGCATATTGCCCGCCAAAATCCAAAACGACAACTTTTTCATGCATAGCAATATAACTTGAGACTCTTTTAATTAAAGATTCAGCTCAACATTTCTGCTGGTACCGGCAGGCGTGCCATTACGAACGGAGAAAGAAGAATTTTTATCCACAAAAACCAAATAAAGAGAAATTGAGACAACGATCCAAAGGACATAAGCCATAACATAAAGAATCACCACATAACGCAGACGCACAAAACCGAAAGGCAGTGTTTCGCGGGTATCCTCCAGCCCATATTCACTGGCCCGCTTGTGTACCCGGCGCAGAGTTTCCACAAAAAACGCAAAAATGACCAGGTGGATGAAAATGAAAATAATAAGAGGAGCGGACATAGGGTTCAGAAAAAATGACACCTTAATTATACACTATTTTCCAAGGAGATGAGTAGTAACGGATCAATGCGCATCGATCCGGGTTGATTCGTAACCGCATAACGGATTTAAGTGAATAGGCTATAGACATATAATGTTTCTTCCGCTGTTTTCTTCCAGTCAAAATCCTGAGCCCGTTTTTGGGTTTTCTGGACGAGTTCGCGTTGCAGGGCTTTGTCGTGGACCAGTTGGTGCATAGCGTTACCAATGGAATCAATATTATGGGGGTCCACAAATAAAGCGCCGTCCTGGGTGACTTCATGGTGGACCGGAATATCAGAAGCGATGATGGGAATCCCGGCCTGCATAGCCTCGACCAACGCCAGGTTAAACCCTTCATAAAGGGACATGTGGGTCAGGGCCAATGCTTTTTGATAAAGGCAGACCAGCTCGCTTTGATCCAGATGTTCGGTAAAAATGACCTTCCCCTTTGGTTTCATAAGGTAGGTTCCCGCCACCCGTTCGCAATATTCATCGGTCAGAAAAACTTCCAGATCTTGGTTTTTGCCGCCGACCAAGATAAGGTCAATGGGGTAGAAAGGCGCAATGTGCTTTTGATAAGCTTTCATCAGCCGGGGGACATTTTTGCGGTCATCATAGCCGCCAACATACAGAAAGTAATCCCTGCGCAGCCCAAAACGGGGACAGCTGACCTTGTCGGGTGAGAACGGCGGGGCCAGCGGGGTGACTGTGATGTTTTCGGCTTTCACTTTTAAATATTTAACGATCTCGCTTTTGGAAAAATCAGACACCGTAAGGATGTGGTTGGCCTTCCGCAGGGCCAGACGCGCGTTGAGATGATACACCTTGGAACGCATTTTTTGCCGATAAGCCTTGAGCCTCCAAGGAATGACGTCATGGACGGTCACAATGGTGGGCATGGACAGGCGGCGGCGGGGATTGGAAGGATAAGGGTAATGAGCCACATCGACTTCAAAACGTTCCATCTCTCTGGGCACCAGAATATGCTCCCAATGAGCTTTGCGGACGCTGTCGGAACGATAGGGTTTTTCAGCAACGCGGATTTGTTTGCAGTTGGCTGGCAGATCCACATCCACTAGCTCCGGTGTAAATAGGATGTATTGATTATTAGCTTCAATAGCCGCCATAGCCGCCACTAAACTGCGGGTATATTGGCCGATACCGGTGAAGGGCGCCGACAGAAAACGGGCATTGATTCCTATTTTCATAATTAAATTACAATTGACAATTAACATTTAACATTTGACAGTTATCACATGTCAAATGTCACATGTCAAATGTTTAAAATCAATTCAGCAATATGTATAGCGGCATCCGGTTTCGCGACACTGGCCAATGCCTCCTTCATCCGCGCCTGTTTGTCGGGGCTATGCCATAAGGCGAGGAGGATGTCAGACAGGGGCTGATCCCGCAGAACAATGCTGGCCCCCATTCGTTCAAAATACTCAGCGTTCAGTTGCTGATGATTGTGAGCCGCGCTTTTAAGGGGGATAAGAATGTTGGGTTTCTGCATCAGGGCCAGTTCATACAGTGAGTTGGCACCCGATCTCCCCACCACCACATCGGTAATGGCGTAAATGTGTTTCAGCTCCGGCCCTAGGTACTCGAATGATATATAAGATTCATCCTGAATAGCGGTCGGCTTTCCGCTGCCAGTAACATGGACGACCTGAAAAGTGGATTTGAGGCGGGGGAAATCCCGCTCCACCATTTCATTGATTTCCTGCGCCCCCTGACTCCCGCCCCAGACCAAAAGAACGGGTTTGTGCGGATGGAAACCGGTAAGCTGATAGCCTTTCCGCGCTTCCCCCTTTCGAATAGAAAGGCGAATGGGATTGCCCGTAAATACGACTTTCTCGGCCTGAGAAATAACATCTGGAAAAGCCACACAGACTTTTTTGGCCAAACGGGCAACAATCCGGTTCGAAAGCCCCATCATGCTATCGGATTCATGCAGAATAATAGGACGATGCAATACAAAAGCGGCCAGTGCCACAGGCAGGCTGACAAACCCTCCTTTGGCAAAAACCACGTGGGGCCAAAACCGGATAAGGATGATAAATGATTGGAAAAAGCCGATTAAAACGAGAAAAGGGTCTACAAAGTGCCGCCATGAAAAATAACGCCGCAGTTTCCCGGCAAAAATCGATTTAAATGGGATGTCCGCCGCTTCGACCAGCTGACGATCCAGCGGGACCCGCGACCCAACGTAGAGCAGCTTCACTCCACAATGGGCTCCACGATTGGACCTGCTATTGGCCCCGCAATTGGATCTAAGTGCGGTAGCGATAGCGAGGTTGGGCATAACGTGCCCGCCGGACCCCCCGCCGGTTAACAGGATTCGCTTCTTCTGCATAGCGAGATATATTAAGTAAAATACCAGCCCCCATCATATTAGCGATCAGTGACGAACCGCCATAACTGACAAAGGGCAACGTAAGACCGGTCAAAGGAAGAAGGGCTAAATTAACGCCGATATTGATGACCGTCTGGAAAACAAACCAGCTCGTGATTCCGACAGCCACCAGCATCGCGAAACGATTGGGCGCATGATTGGCGATCCGGAAACCGCGATAGGCGATAATGAGATAGGCAATGACCAAAAAACTGATACGGATAAAACCGAGCTCCTCGGCGGCCGCGGCAAAAATCGTATCGCCCTGAACTTCGGGAAGATAGCCGAATTTTTGGATGGACTTGCCAAAGCCTACCCCAAACAATCCCCCGCTTCCGACGGCGATCAGCGCCTGCTTGATCTGGAAACTGATATTAAGAGGGTCAAGGGTGGGGTCCAAAAATACCATAAAACGGTTCCGGATGTATTCCTTGCTCATGATAATGGGGTAAGCCATGAGCGCAGCCATGAGCGCGCCGGCAACGATATGAAAAAGATTCCCCCCTGCCGCGAAAAACATGCTGACCGCGATGATAGAGATCACCAAAACCGACCCGAAATCGGGCTGGAGCGCCAAAAGCACCACTACCGCGCTGAGCAGGATGGTAAAAGGAATAAAGCCGTATTGAAAAGACCGGACCAGTTCCTGTCGTTTTTCCATCCAGACAGCGAGATAAAAAATCAGGGCGAGTTTAACGAATTCCGCCGGCTGGACTGACGGCAAAAATGACACATTGATCCAGCTGGTAGACGTTCCGTAATTCGCCCCGACACCAGGCAGAAACAAGGCGACAAGCAAAAGAAGTGAGACAACAAAAAGAAATAAAGCGCTTTTTTTCCATACTTTAAGCGGCAGATAAATCATGAGGATGGCCAGGGGAATAGAAAGGGCCACGCGCCACACATGGCGCCACAGATAAAAACTGTTAATGGGTTCCTCCAAAAGTTCCCGGCGCGCCATATTTTCGGTAAGCTGGTAAGATTCATAGACGCTCACGCTGGAGATCATCACAATACCGAAAAGCACCAGACCAAAGAATACAAGAGCCAATATGGTGTCGAACGGTCTCTTTTTCATAAATTCTGGATTTCCAATAGTAGACCCGCGCTTCGCGCGTAGACCCAATCGTTGACCCCATTGTACACCACAATCGGAACCACAATTGGGTCTACTGCGGGTCTGCTATTGGGCGACTGGAAATTGGTTATTGGGTAAGTTAAGTATATAATACTCACGCAGTATGAAAAAACTAAAATGGCGACAATACGGAGTGTTTATTGTATCAGCTGTCGGATGGCTGGCAATTGACTTAGCGACTAAATATTACCTTCTGCATTTTTATGCCGGACCTGTTATATTCATAAAACGGTTTTTTTACATCACCCTCCAGAAAAACAATGGCGTTGCCCTGGGCATCCGCATGGGATACGGATTCCAGATGGTGGCATCGATGATGATTTTGGGGATGCTGATCTATTATGGATGGAAATATTTACTACCCCTCAAAAGAAACTCATTTCTAAATCAATTTTTATTGGGCATAATTGTGGGCGGAGCAATCGGGAACCTGGTGAATCGTATCCATCTGGGCGCTGTGATTGACTTTATTGTTTTAAAACCATTTCCGGTTTTTAACCTCGCGGATGTGGGTATAACCCTCGGGCTGATCGCGCTGTTCTTTTTGACATATAAGGCTGATATTACCTAAAAGCCCGAAATCCGAATACCGAAACTCGAAACAATATCGAATGTCCGAAACCCAAATTTACAAAACGTTTTGAACATTTGTTATTCGAATTTGGGATTTGTTTCGTATTTCGGATTTAGAATTTCGGATTTAAATATAATTAAAACTCATTTAAAATAGAAAAGGAACTACTTCATTTACCCAAACAAAAATGGATCAAAAAAGACCACTTACCTTCACTCTATTTATGCTGAGGCTTTTAAGCGGAATTGTGGGTGGAGCCGCCGGCACATTGGCTCTTTTTATTGCGTATTTCATACTGCAAAACGCACTGCCCGCAAGCGATGAAGCGACCTCATTATCGGTTTTCGTTATCATCATTATGACGTTCGTGGGCACGCTGGTGGCCAACACGGTCACCGGTGTGATGGTAACGTTTATGGATAACGAAAAATACAGCCGGCGCAAGACCATGGTGATGCACATCTTTCTGTTTAACCTGATTCTTTTTTTCCTGACCATCCCTCTTTATCTAATGGGGGTGGCGCTGGATATTGTCATCGGTATCGCGGCCGTACACTTCCTGCTCAGTGCGTTCATCTCTGCCCTGATTATGGAGGTGTTGGCGGGCCGGGAATATTCTTTGCTGGGGATCTATAGCAATGCGCTTGGTGTATTCGTGAGCATCGGCCTGGCCCTGCTGTTTGTGACTACCGGCGTTAAAGACATCACCATTATGTTCATCGCGATGCCGGGCGTTTGGTTGGTGCTGGAGCTGATAGGAGGCTTAAGCGAGTTGATTTATGATAATTTCCTAAAACTCTACGGCATCGATGTGCTGAATGTGGAAACGGACCTGGGCGGTGACAAAGAAGTGGAACCGGAGGAAAAAGAGGAAGACGAAGAAGGGGAAAGCGAGGAAAAGGAGGAGGATGAAAAAAATGATTAGATCCTCAGCTTATTGGATATCGCTGGGTTTAATGCTCAGTCCTTTAAACAGCTCCTTTTCGAGCTGATATGTTTTTTTCTCGACCTGCTCAAATCGCTCACGCGTTTGGTCATCATCATACTGCCCATACCGTTCCCACCCGTCACGGAAACGTTCATCTAAATCCACGATCTCATCGTGCTTCACCCGCTTGTCAGAATAATAGAGGATCTTTTTCTCAGGCGTGTTGTATGAATCCGGCTCGTCCACAATATTAACCGAACGATGCAGGCGGACGACTTCAGCCACCTCGGGAAAACCGAGTTTTCTAAGCTGGTCGCAGGCAATATCCGCATGGTGCACTCCATGATATTCCAAACGGCAGGATTCCCATTTTTTCCATTTTTCATCCGTCACATCTTCCTGGAATTTATCGCGCTCCAGGGTTCTGAAATCACACACGCGACTGATATCATGCAGCATGGAGGCGGCATGTAATAAGTTCATATTGATGATCTCCCCTTTTTCTATAAAAGCCTGGGCTAACTGCATAGCGACATGAGAGACTTGTTTAATGTGGGCCCGTACATGCTGAGGTGTCACCCATTCTTCATAAAGCTGATGGATGACGGATTGGCTGGGGATACGGGAGCCGATAAATTCAATACGGATTTTGCGGACGTCGCCCCCCCCTTCTATCTCAACTTTAATATAAGAACGGGGAAGATTGCCGCCCAGCCGGTCAGCCCATTCCACCACATTGATCGCTTTGGAATCATCCAGGCTTTCATCATAGCCAATAGAAGATAGGCTGGCGGTTATCGGCGTAGGTGTAACGTTATCTCCCAGGCGATACAGGTCGTAATGATAAAAGGCCGCTTCATTCAGATCATACCGGTTCACATAAGCGTAAGTGGGGCTTTTGACTGTTGCCGATACATCCAGCCCTTCCGCAATCCCTTTAATAAAATGGGTCTTGCCGGCACCCAGCTCGCCGAAGAGCAACACGACATCGCCGCCCTTGAGACGGGCGCCGAGCTTTTCTCCTAATCGGATGGTCTCCTTTGGTGATTCAGATAAGTAAACGGCTTCCATGTCTTATTAAAGATTGAAGATTGAAGATTGAAGATTAATTTTCAATAGCGAAGCGTTTCAATCTTTAATCTTCAATAAATTAATCTTCTTTAGTAAACAATTTATGCGGATGATTTTCCAGCACAAAAAATCCCGCCACAATGGCAATCAGTATCAGGCCGACCCAGCTGTCCCACAAAAAATGGTCAAAAGGCATTAAGAACAAGAGGATAAAAATGCCGATTGCCTTACCGCCTTCCCAGTAACGGTCGAACAGGGCCAAAATGAACAAAAGGAGTAATAACAATCCCTGCACGCCGACTTCATTGAGAATAAGGAAATAGGTGTTGTGGACAGGCTGGAATTCCCAGGGAAGGAGCTTATCGGCATTAAAGTGTTCCATCTCCAGAGTAAAATCCGATACGCCGACACCAAATGGATGCGCTGACCACATATTCCGGCTGATCACGTTCTGTTCCAGGCGCTCCTGAATAGAAAGATCGCGCGTTTGGATGGCGTGGCTGTTTTTAAAAAACCAAAAATTCCCCAGGGCGAGCACCACAATAATCGCTAATCCGATTGCCTTCCGGAAAAGAGGGGATTTGAAAAATGCGAATAAAATATAAAGACCCAACGTCAGGGCATCCACGATCATGGCCGCCTGGCTATTCGTTAAATAAATACCCCATGTGAACAGGGCGATCCAGAATAATTTATACCCATATTTTAAATAACGGAGGCTGAGGAACAGGATAATGAGAAGATAAGCGGCCAGAATATTGGAATGAAGGAAGGAGCCATAAGCCCTTACCTGTTTTGCCCCATCCGCTAAATCGATTTTAGCCACACCAAAAATATCAGGACCAAAAACCGATTCACCGAGCCACGTAAGGCCAAGAGACCCGTTCATCCGCCACTGCGCGTAACCCCACAAGATCTGGAGGACTGCACCAAAAAGTAAGATAGTGACCATATTTTTAATAGGCAGGACTTCATCAGTCAGCAGCCAGAAAACAACAAGCGCTTCGAACAGACGGAGTACAAACATCGCTCCCAAAAAGCCATCCCCAAACAACAAAGTAACGACAAAAGCATTGATGGCAAACAAGAAAAACACCCCCCATAGCCAACTTCCGACTTTCAACTTTAAACTTTCAACTTTCAACTTATAAATAATCCACAACACAAAAACCACCCCAAGTAAGATCTCAGGCAAATACACAAACCCCGTCACCCATGGGTTAAAATTTCCAAACCGATAACTCGCCGGTTCGTAAAATACCCAGCGGATAGAGAGAGGGAATGTGAAGAGAAATAAACCCCAGAGATATTTAATAACACTAACCATAAAAACTCGAAATCTTAAATCCGAAATCCGAAACAAATTCTAAACTCAAATAGCCAATGTTCAAAACGTTTTATGCATTTGAATTTTGAACATTCGATATTGTTTCGAATTTCGATATTCGGATTTCGGATTTATTTAGATCCCGCAATCCACCTCACCACCGACTAATTTTTTCTGTTTTTTAATAACGCAGGTGATTTTAGTTTGAGCCTCGGTAAGCGCCTCTTTGGGAGTCATAACGTTAGTGACGACTTTCTGGATTGCGTCAGTGAAGGCCTTGTAATACGCGTCCGCGTCATAAATTTTAAAGCTTTTGGCAAACGGAGCCTGATAGGCGAAAACACCGAAAATAGGTTCGGTTTGCTGTTCCTGCACCATATCTTTCCGGCTGGTCGGATGATTGGTTTTCTTGTGATAGGTCTGGAGACTGTCAGCGGTCGTAAGGTATTGGACCAATCCCCACGCGTCCTTAGGGTTATCGGTCGTACGGGCGACGGCTAGCGGGAAGTAGCTGGCCAACGTGTCGCGGCGGGTCGTTTCGGTCGGCGTAACCAGCTGGGGCATAGGAGCAACGCCGATATCGTCCGCATCAATATGATCTCCGCCCGCCTTTTGCTGGTTCTGGATGGCCTGCACCAGCGTATCGTATAAATAGGGGTAGCCGACGATCATAGCCACTTTACCGCGTACAAAAGGATTGATTTCTTTTTCATCCGGCGCGAATCCGGTTATATTTTCGTTCCAGCTGTAATTTTTGTAAGTAGGCAGACCAAAGCTGGTGTAAAACTCAAGCGCCTCTACTCCCGGAAAATCCACCGCGCCGGAACGCGCCCCCTGCTGATTCGCAAACGTGGCGGCTTCGCCCGTGTCATTATAAAAATCTACCCCATACTGGAGGAACAACGTATACAGCATATCGACCGCGCGGGCCACATTGTCGCCGCGGCCAATACCAAAGCCCGCCAGCGCGAACCGTTCAGGGCTGTTGTTTTGTTTGGTCAGCTGGAAGACCTGGTCCCGTATATCTTCCCACAAAGCGCCCGGCTGGTCGGTGGTGGCGAGTAAATCGCGGAAGTAAGCCTTGTTATAGTAAATGGCAAGATTGTCGACAGAAAGCGGCATACCATACACCTCTTCGTTGATGATAAGATCGTCGGCCGCGGCCTGGAAGAACGTTTGACGGAATACGTCGGGTGTGATGACGATGGGTAAATCGAGTGGCTGGGGCAAAAGCTTTTTCCAGTGTTTCAGCATCCAGGAATTATGTACCATAAACACATCCGGCCCATCCCCTTCGGCGATTTCGTTGATGACCAAGTCTTCATACTCCGCCAAGTCCACAAACTTTTTCATCCGTATAATCAGCCCGGGGTTCTGGCTTTGGTACGCCTGGATCTGTTCACGGAACGCGTCGGTATTGTCGTACACAAAATAAAAATCCAGCTCGCGTGTACCCGTAGGAGCGGCGTTCGGGTCTTCGTAGGGGCAGTCATCCCTGAATTCGCTGGTGCCGGGAATGTTGTCGGCTGGCTTCGGACACTTTGTCTTAAAACAGCCCCCCAATGTAAGCGGAGCGATGACCAGTAAAAAGACACTGATGATTTTAGAAGTTTTTGTTTGCAGCAATTTACCTAAAAAAGCTTTTTTACTGGATATTATATTAAGGAAAAAAGCTTTATAAGGCAATGATTACTTCTTGGTGAGTTACTTTTTAGGCTGTAAATCATCCCCTGTCGCCAGTCGTGCCACAATGCCGCACATGCTATGACCGTTCCCCATGGCAACTGCCTCTAGCTTTTCGACAAATACATTTATTTCGCCGGAAGAAATAATAAAATGATAACCGCCTGATGGCTTCCAGACCCTTGGGTGTCCGATTTCGCGTCCAGCGAAAGCACTGATAGCGGAAGAATAAGCTCTTTTTTCCACCTCATCTTTAGACTGCCCTGAGGTAACTGTTATGTAGTTGCCGTCAGCAAAACCTTCGCCAGTATAACCAAGTCTTTCCAGTATGCCTGTATATACTCCCCGTTCATCGTTCCTTTTCGCCGCTTGCTCAAGTGCGGTTACCGGCACATTACAGCGTCGTAAATCCAACGCCACGCGCAATTCCATACCGGCTGTTTTTTCTAAATCACGCCGTAAAAAAACGATTTTTTCAAGAATGTCATTCCACTCCGCTAAAATCGCGTCCATTTCCTTTTCGCCATCAGCAATCATGGCAAAACGTTTTTTCTGGATAGGGTCGTCAACGATTCCTGCCGACCTTTCAGCCTGTGCATAAGCTTGTAACCGCTGCATGCCAGCTTCGATATAAGACTTAACTCGTTCTTCCAGATCCTTTAGGGCCATCACCACTCCAGGGCCACGACCCCGTTCCGGGTCTACCCAGCTGCATTGGTAAGGCAAAGGGCGGGCCACCTGGGGCACTTCTTCATAATAATCAGGCTTATCAGAATCCACTGTGCCGCGGGTTTTCTGGAGGCCGCCCAAACTAAATACACCGATGGGCTCAGGAGATTGGGCGCAACGATGGCGTTTCTTGCCCATGGCCGACTCCCTGTTAACGGTTTTTTTAATCTGTTCATTGATTTCTGCCATACGTTTTTGCAATTCCTGCCACCGCTTAAGGTTGGGCTTGGAGTCTTTTTCTAAAGCCTCTAAAATCTCAATCGCCTTTTTAATTTGGGTGTGATAACTTTGGGGGATCAGGCTGTAATCGATTGAACGGGGGGTAACGTAAGCATCGCTAATACCTATTCCCTTCAGCTGTTTAAGTAAACTTTCAGTCTCTTTCAGCATAGTCCCGACAAGCGCCTTCCATTGTTTTTCATCAAAATTGCCATGATACCCTAATTTGGCACGGACTTTGTCTAACATTTTCTTCCCCATATCAAACAATTTTTGCACCGATTTATAATTTTTCGCCTTAGAATCAAGTGATGCGATTAGTTCTCCGGCCTCTCTGACAAAAATATCAGCCATATCTAACAGATCCATAGCAATCGCATGCCATTCACGGGTGTTTTCAGGGCCCGCTTTTACCTTACGTTCAATTTCCTTAACCTTGTCATCAAGGCTTTTATAACCTGCAATATTTAATAAACGGACAACGTTGGGAAGTTTTTTAAGACGGCCTTTCTCCGCATTAATGCGGTCCTTTATCCCCATTTCTACCAATTGCCCGACCTGGAATATAACGGATGAAAAATCTTTGTTTAATCCGACATCATCAACATGCTTTTGGGGAATGTCATCACATAAAAACAACGCGGGCTGTTCCCTTCCCATTTCCTTAAAAGGATCTATACCTGAGCCAAAATTCGCCGGAATTGCCTCCATCATCTTTTTTAAATCCATTTCCCAGGGATCGGTCTTTTGAGCTTCCTCAGAAGTAAGGGTAAGCGTATGTTCAATAGAAGCGGTTGCCGGGGACGCTTTAGCCTTTTTACCTTTGGCGATTGCTTGAGGAGCGATCATCATCAACGCCAGAATCATCAGCATGCGCACTGAAATCGCTAATTTACCCTTCGCTTTCGGCAAATCAGCATCAGACACCTCTGGCTCCAGAGATTCGATAAGCCCGTCAAAATCATCAAATTTTTCTGACACAAGGAGGAGGATTAAGGTTAGGTTGAATATACTAATACATTTTAAATATTATGTCAAGTCTAAATCTCCCCTTACTTGAGAGGGATGCTCTGCCAAAGACGGAGAAGGGGATTAACCCTTATTTTCCACCCCCTTCAAAAACTCATTCCAGGACCGGAATTTATAGTACATTTGATCTCCCAGTATGCGGATGAGTGGCAGTGTGGCGTTATTGGTGGCCAACTTTAAAGCCCGTCGCCTCAAACCCTGTGGAATTACCCGCACTTCGGGCTGGAGACGCTGAAAATGGACGGCTGACCGCCCCACCGCCCGCATCTTTTTCGGCAGATCAGATGGCTGGATCTCGTGATGATGATAGGCTTTGGCCTCTGGTTCATAGTAAATTTCCATTCCGTGCCTCTTCCAGAGCCGATAGCCCAGTTCAATATCCTCCCATCCGTAACACTTAAAATCTTCATTAAACTTTTCTTTCTCCAAAAACGACTTTTTAAGTGAAATGTTCGAGGTGTAAAAGAATTTATACGGTTCCGCTTTGCCGATCATGCCAGGGTTCAAAAACTGATAACCAAACTGCCAGCCAGAAGACTCCAGAAACTTCATATAACCATTCACATTCAGGCCTGGATCCCACGTGGTATAGCCTAAAACTGCCACATTCTCATCTGGATATTCCGCATGCCGGTCATAATGTTTTTGGAGGAAATCAGGTCCCACAAAAATATCGTCTCCAATAAACACAACCACATCACCTGTGGCCGCCTGTACCCCCTTATTCCGCGCCACCCCCTGATGAGAGGCTGATTGTTTGATATATCGAATATCTGTGCAATCGGACATCGGACATCGGACATCGGACATTGCGGCTCTAGTATGGTCAGTCGAACCGTCATCCACCACAATCACTTCAAAGTTCACACCTTTTTGCGCCATCAGTTTTTCGAGGCAGGTTTTCAGTGTATCGGCCCGATTATGTGTGGGAATAATGACGGAAAGTTTCATTTCTCAAATAGTAGATGCTAGGCTATTATACTATATGACTTTTCTTTCTTCGCTTTTTCTTTGTTTGTTTCTTTTTCCCCTTCTTTCTTTATTCCCCCCTTATGAAGGGGCCCCGATTATAATTTTCTAATTATCATGGCCGACCTCTACCTCTACAACACCATGTCCCGCCAGAAAATGCTTTTCGAACCGCTCGACCCGACGGAGGTGAAATTATACACGTGCGGACCCACTGTGTACAACTACGCCCATATCGGCAATTTAAGGACGTATGTTTTTGAGGATATTTTAAGGCGGGTTCTGGAGTGGAATGGTTACCCGGTAAAACACGTGATGAATATCACGGACGTGGGGCATCTGACCTCGGACGCGGATGAGGGAGAGGATAAGATGTTGAAAGGGGCAAAGCGAGAGAAAAAGACTGTTTGGGATATTGCCGAAAAATACACGCAGGCATTTTTAGAAGATATGGATCGCCTCAACTTATTGATGCCGCACATCAAACCCAAAGCCACCGACCATATCGACACCATGATCGACCAGATCAAACAGCTCGAAGCCAATGGGCTGACGTACACGGCAGGAGGTAATGTGTATTTTGACACCTCTAAGTTCGCGGACTATGGGAAGCTGGCGCAACTGGACAAGCAGGAACTGCAGGCCGGCGCCCGTATTGAAGTGGACCCCAACAAAAAAAACCCTCACGACTTTGTTCTCTGGTTCACAAAATCGAAGTTTGAGGACCAGGAAATGCAATGGAATAGCCCGTGGGGGAAGGGATACCCCGGCTGGCATATTGAATGCAGTGCTATGTCGATGAAGTATTTGGGCAAGCAAATGGATATCCACTGCGGCGGCATCGACCACATCCCCGTTCACCACACCAACGAAATCGCCCAGGCCGAAGGCGCCACTAACCTAAAGCCATGGGTGCTTTACTGGATGCATGGGAACTTTCTGGTGCTGGGAAAGGATGAAAAAATGGCCAAATCCGCCGATAACTTTTTAAAACTCGATGTACTGATTGGAAAAGGTTACGGCCCGTTGGATTATCGGTACTTCTGCTTGCAGGCACATTATCGCAAAGAATTGGTATTTAGTTGGTATGCTCTTGATGCCGCCAAAACCGGCCTCCGCCGCCTGCGCGAAAAGGTGTGTAATTTAGGAGATACTGAAGGCGAGATTCACCAATCTCGCATGGAACAATTTGAAAAAGCAATCAACGACGACCTCAACATGCCAGAAGCTTTGGCGGAAGCATGGGAATTATTGGATGATTCGGATATAAGCGACGCGGACAAACTCGCTACCATCAAGAAATTCGACACGGTGCTTGGATTGAAATTAGACGAACCAATCGCATTCGAACTGCCCCCCCAAATTGAGCAATGGATTGTGGAGAGAAATGAGGCACGGGATAACAAAGACTGGGGAAAGGCCGACGAAATCCGCGATAAAATTCAGGCATCCGGAAAATGGATTGTTAAAGACGGGCAAAGCGGAACAGAAGTAATGCCGAAATAATAGAGCCCTTTTTACTATTGACATAAATACACTTTTATTGTATTATGTTCATCATCACATAAATTGTGTTGTTGATCTTTTTAAATAAAGTTTGAATTATCCGGGTTGGGTAATTGCTCAGACAAATCATTCTTTCTCCGAGTGGTTCGGGGGAAAATGTGTCTGAACAAGGTAACAGGAGTCAGAGATGACGAAGAATCTTTTCGTTCTCACGTTCGTGGCGATGGCAACGATCTTCGCAAGCCAGGCATCCGCAAAGGAGGCGGAGTTCTTCTCGAACAAGGTGGCGACGGAAAAACCCTCGAAGATCATGCAGGCCTGTGTGGGCAACTACACGGAACCCGCGCTCCAGAAGGTGTGCTCCAGCATGGAGTCGCACACCAAGATGACCATCCGCCTCATCGAGAAGGCGGTGGAGCTCTACGGCAAGCAGGCCAGCAAGGAGGATATCATCCAGGTCTTCGAGATCCACATCAGCGTCGTCAAGAGCCTGAACCTGTCCGCCATGGCACTAAGTACGAACGGCCAAACGAACCACGCAAAGCAGGGCATCTTCGCCTGGCACAACCAGGTGATGGACAAGGTCCGGGACTGCATCGAGAAGGACAAGACCCTCATCAAGGAGCTGTTCGCCCTTCACGCCGAAGCGGCCAAGGTGCTCTTCGAGTGACCCCAACGTGGGCTCGGCTTCCAATGTTTTAAACGACAACGGAAGCTGAGCCCCCAACCCAAATAATTCAAAAAAGACACTCTGTCCAAAAAACCTGACAATGATTTGTCGGGCTTCTTAGAGATATGATAAGATAATCTCCGAACGCTAATCAACCACCATATGCCTGAAAATAAATACACCATTTTCTCCGGCTCCTCGCATCCGGAACTCGCTACAGAACTAGCCCGCGCCCTGAAAAAGAAACCGGGGGAAATAAAACTCTCCACTTTTTCGTGCGGAGAAAAGTATGTAGCCCTTCAGCAGACTATCCGCGGCCAGGAGGTATTTATTTTACAGACGTGCCGGGACCAATTTGTGAACGAGGATTACATAGAACTTTTTTTGATGATCAACGCCGCTAAATTATCCTTCGCGGAAAAAGTGCATGTCATTCTCCCGCATTTCGGTTACGCCCGTCAGGACAAAGTGCATGTGCCGCGCGAACCGATTTCCGCCAAGGTGATGGCCGATCTGCTGGTTACTGCTGGCGCGGACCATGTGATCACGTTCGAACTCCATTCGGACCAGAATCAGGCATTTTTTGACGTTCCGGTAGACAACGTCATCGTCCATCGGCTGTTTTCGGACTATTTCAAAAAGAAAAACCTAAAAAATGTCACCGTGGTCTCTCCAGACGCGGGCGGCGCTAAAAACGCCAAACGGTTTGCGGATGATCTGGGCGCGCCCATCGCCATCCTCCACAAAAAACGGCCCGAACACAACCAGTCCGCGGTCACCCATGTGGTCGGTGATGTAAAAGGGCGGACCTGTATTGTGTACGACGATATGATCGACACCGCCGGCAGTGTGGCAAACGCCGCCGAGGCGCTAAAAGGCCAGGGGGCAAAAGACCTGTATTTGGCCGCCACCCACCCTATTTTTTCTGGTCCGGCTGTTAAGCGTTTATCAAAAGCGGGCTATAAGGAAGTGGTGGTCACTAACACCATGCCCCTGCCAAAAGAAAAAAAATTCAAAGGCCTGAAACAAATCTCTATCGCGCCCCTGCTGGCCAATATCATCAGTAGTGTGACGCAGCACAAATCCGCCAGTAAATGGTTTTATTAATCAATAAAAACGATGAAGGAAAATCCCTCCACACCATCTGAACATGACGGCGCTATGGAATTCGTCGATAAACTTAATTTTCTGGAGCAGGCCGCTCAAAGACTGCATGTCCTTGAAAGAGAACGGACAGACATCCTTAAAGAAATCCGCGGGGCTTTTAAAATTATTTTTGCTTTTATGGATGAGCCATCAGCCCTGACGCCAGATTGGATGAAGCGAATTGACAGCGCTCTGAAGTCCTATGAAGACCAGCCAATCGATCAGGCGTCAGGGGAAGTGACGAAGATTGATTATCGTATCCTTCATGAGGCTGGTATCCGTTAATTTTTCAAATTTTTTTAATTTTTTAATAAAATATTATGAAAGTCGCCATCAATGGTTTCGGCCGCATTGGCCGGCAAATCCTGCACATCATCATGCAGCACAAAAGTAAGCTGGAAGTCGTTGCAATCAATGACTTAACCGATATTCCCACACTTGCTCATTTATTTGAATTTGATTCCACCTACGGCCGGTACCCAGGGAAAGTGGAGGTTAAGGAGAATGCAATGGTCGTGGACGGCAAATCCGTTCAAATATTCGCGGAAAAAGATCCAACCCAGCTGCCATGGGGTAAACTTGGAGTAGATGTGGTATTTGAATGTACCGGCGTTTTCCGGACCAGAGAAAAAGCCGCGCTTCATTTACAGGCCGGCGCGAAAAAAGTCATTATTTCCGCTCCCGCCAAAGGCGATGAGCCCGTAGACGCCACGATTGTGATGGGTGTGAACGAAGAGACGCTCACCGGCAAAGAACAAATCCTTTCCAATGCCTCCTGCACCACCAATTGTCTGGCGCCAGTAGCCAAAGCACTGCATGAGACCTTTAAAATCAAACGCGGGATTATGACGACCATCCATGCCGCCACCAACGATCAGCGGATTTTGGACTTACCGCATAAAGACCTGCGCCGAGCCCGCAGTACCCTGCAGTCGATGATCCCCACAAGCACGGGGGCGGCCAAGGCTGTCGGTTTGGTTATCCCGGAATTGAAAGGAAAACTGACCGGCACTTCAGTACGCGTGCCTCTGCCGACTGTTTCATTGGTCGATCTGACAGTAGAAGTGGAGAAGAACACATCAGCAGAAGCAGTGAATGCGGCCTTTGAGGCATATGCCAAAAAACATCCCACTATTCTTAAGGTCGAAACAAAACCTTTGGTCTCGAAAGATTTCCAGATGAATGAGCATTCCGGCATTGTGGATGCCCTAAACACCATGGTACTGGATGACAATCTGATAAAAGTGTTTGCCTGGTACGATAATGAATGGGGCTACTCCTGCCGCATGGTGAATCTGGCGGAATATATTGCTAAAAAATAATCAAATAAATGCAACTAACAAGCTACGGAGCGGCGCTTGAAGTGACCGGTTCCCAACATTTACTGGAAGTAAACGGGAAAAAAATACTGCTGGATTGTGGTTTATTTCAGGGCCGTCGGCAGGAAGCTTTTGATAAAAACAGTCTTTTCGGTTTTGAGCCGGAAGAGATTGATACCGTGGTGCTTTCGCACGCACATATCGATCATTCCGGGAACCTGCCGACATTAGTAAAAGATGGATTCAAGGGTGTTATTTATTGTACCGAAGCAACACAGAACTTATGTGAAGTGATGCTTTTGGATAGCGCCTACATCCAGGAAAGTGACGCGGAATACATGGCCCGCAAGCACTCGGACACGGCTTTATACCCGATCGAACCGCTCTATACTCACGAAGACGCTGAACTGGCGCTTAAATCTTTCAAGGGCAAACCCTATGATAAACCCTTCGAGGTGGCGCCGGGTGTTAAGGTGACATTCCGCGAGGCAGGCCACGTATTAGGGGCGGCGATTGTCGTCCTGGATATTGATGACCAAAAAGACGGCAAGAAAAAAAAGCTGGTATTCACCGGAGATCTGGGCAGGTACCGTTTGCCCATTATCCGCGACCCCTACCCTATTAAACAGGCAGACTATTTGTTATGCGAAAGCACGTATGGCAATCGTACCCATGATCCGATCGAAGAAGGTATCCCGGCAATGGCGCGCGTCATCAACCGCACCATCAGGCGGGGGGGAAAGGTTATTATCCCCGCCTTCGCCCTGGAACGTAGTCAGGAACTGATCTACAGTCTGCATATGCTGATCCATGAGAAAAAAATCCCGGATAACCTGCCAATTTATCTGGATAGCCCCCTGGCAAATGCCATTACAAGTATCTTTAAAAAACATGTGGAATTGTACGACGAAGAATTAAGACGGGCCTTTAAAAGCCACAACCCTTTCACTATGCGCCAGCTCCGCCAGATCACAGCGGTGGAGGACTCGAAAAAACTCAACCATTTCATCGGCCCCTGCATCATTATTTCAGCCAGCGGTATGTGTGAAGCGGGGCGCATTCGCCACCATCTGAAAAACAACATTGAAGACCCGAAAAATACCATTGTCATTGTCGGCTATATGGCAGAAAACACATTGGGGCGCAAAATTGTAGAAGGCAATAAACAGATCAAAATTTTTGACCATATGTATAAAATGAACGCGGAAGTAGTGATTATGGAAGCGTTCAGCGCCCACGCGGACATGAATGATCTGGATGGATACGTCAAACCCATCAGGGGCCTCAAAAAAGTGATGCTGGTACATGGGGAAGCAGATCAGTCCGGCCCTTTCGCGGAGCGCATAAGAGCCTTCACAAAAGCCGAGACCATTGTGATGAAGCCCCAGGTGACGGTTGACCTTTAAATAGTAATCGGCTACATTAACTTACGCTTTAAGTCACGGAGAGATACCCAAGTGGCTGAAGGGGCGGCTTTGCTAAAGCTGTAGGGGGGCTTATGCTCCCGCGAGGGTTCGAATCCCTCTCTCTCCGCCACCCCAAATTGGGCTTCATCTTACAAGTGAGCCTTTTAAAAAGTCTCTTTTTCAGATTGCGCCACAATTTGGGGCCCCGCTTCAAAAAATACCCCTGGCCATGCCTCGCATTTTTTGAAGAGTTCTAAAAAGATTCGAACCCGAGCGCGAGGGTTTCGCCTGAGCAAATGAGCGCAAGCCGTCAGGCTGTGAGCGAATATTGCGAAGCTCGACCGCGGACCCCGAGCGAAGTCGAGGGGGAGCACGTAAGAATATCCCTCTCTCTCCGCCATTTTATAGAACAAGTTTTAATCCCTGTTTTATTTTTTTCTTGCTCCGATAAACCACCAATTCATCAATCAGCCCCGCCTTCTTGAGGGAATGATATAAAGTAGGGCCAGGCTCCACCAAAACTGAACCAATACCAATGAACGCCAGATAAGTCATCAGTTGTTTAAGGGTCATTTTTTGAGTAATATGCAGCACATTGTTGTTTCTAAACACCTTTGCTTTTTTGGGTATTCGGTTTTTGGAATCAAGAATAATGCGCAATGGATCTTCGCCTTTAACCAGGCGTACGCCAAGGTGGGGGTTATCGTTTAAAACCGTATTGCTCCCAACCATAATGGCCTGGTGCTCGGCGCGCAGCTTGTGGACTTCTCTGTCCTGTTTAGCGGTCGTAAAGTGAACCGGCCGGCCATCCGGCCCCGCCGCAAATCCATCCGCTGACATGGCGATTTTGACTGTGATGTAAGGCCGCTTTTTGGTGATGCGTGTGAAGTAAAATTTATTCAATTCCTGGCATTGTGTGGCAATTGGCCCATTTAAAAATTCAATTTGTAATTCGTCTTTCGTCTTTCGTAATTTTGATTGAAACGGATCTTCCGACCCACAAACCACCCGACCGATTCCCATCACCTTTATAAAATCAAAACAAGGGGGCGTTTTGCCAAAATGGCGGCAGGGTTCTAGGGTGACATACATCGTGGCTCCTTCTAAATCCGCTTTCCGTTTAACGGACTGAATGGCATTCACCTCAGCATGCGGACCGCCGAATATTTGATGATACCCTGTGCCGATCACTTTCCCGTCTTTCACAACAACAGCGCCGACCATTGGGTTTGGGGCAACGGCACGACCACCAAGTCGCGCTAGTTTTAAAGCCTGTGACATGAATTTTACATCGGTCGTCATTTCTTCTTTTTTTATATACTTTTTCTTCTTTCCCTTCTGTAGCTCTCCCCTCTTACCCCAGTAAGAGTGAATGAAGGGGGGCGTACGCGCGAATCAGCAATATCCTCCGCTAAAAATTTGACACCACTAAAAATACCATGATATAAAGCCTTCCTCATATTGATATTTTGTACTTAATCGAATTTTAGTATTTAAATGAATAATCGGCATGCCATCAAAACTATCAAGCGTTGAACTCCACGGGCTGGAGGGATTTTTAGTGGATATCGAAGTGGACCGGCGGCGCAGTAACCCCAAATTCATCATCGTGGGCCTGCCGGACGCCGCGGTGCAGGAGGCTAAAGAACGTGTTACCAGCGCCATCAAAAATTCGGATTTTGATTTTCCCCGCGGAAAAGTAGTCGTTAATCTGGCGCCGGCCGATCTTAGAAAAGCAGGGCCTCGCTACGACCTGCCCATGGCGCTGGGTATTTTGGCTATGATGAAATATGTCTCTGCTGAATGCTTTAAAGAGACAATCGTTATCGGGGAGCTCGCTTTAAACGGACAGGTCCGTCCGGTCAACGGCGTCCTTTCCAGTGTAGAATTTGCGCGCGAACAAGGTTTTAAAAAAATAGTCCTGCCCAAAGAAAACGCCATGGAGGCCGCGCTGATCCCAGGCGTGAAAATCATTCCGGTGCAAACCCTGCGGGAAGCGGTGATGCATCTGGACAATCGCCTGAGCGCTCTCGACATTCAGAGGCCTGTGATCAAAGACGAATTCGATATCCGGACGGACATGGCCAGCATCAAAGGGCAGGCTCAGGCTAAACGGGCGCTGGAGATCGCGGCCGCAGGCGGGCACAATATTCTGCTGTACGGAGCGCCAGGGGCGGGAAAAACCATGATGGCGCGGGCTTTAAGCGGAATCCTGCCCGCGATGACGTTGGGGGAGATGTTAGAAGTTTCAAAGATCTATTCGGTGGCCGGCTTACTGCCCAAAAACCAACCCCTCATCACCCGGCGCCCTTTCCGCACCATCCACCACACCGCGTCAGCCATGAGCATTGTGGGCGGGGGGAATATGCCGGGGCCGGGGGAAATATCGTTGACGCATCGGGGGGTGCTGTTTATGGATGAGATCGCGGAATTCCCACGGGGAGTATTGGAGGTTCTGCGGCAACCGATGGAAGACCGGCTCATCACCGTGTCGAGAGTAAGGGGCACCTGCACCTATCCGTGCCAATTCACCCTCGTGGCCGCCATGAACCCATGCCCGTGCGGGTACCGGAATATAGAAAATACGAAACACATCTGCAATTGTTCCGCCATAGACATACAGCGCTACGAGAAACGGCTCTCCGGGCCTCTGTTAGACCGAATAGACATGTTTATCCGGGTAAATCCTGTTGATCACATCAAACTGACCGCCGTATCGGAATCGGAATCGTCAGAAACGATCCGCAAACGGGTAAATGAGGCTCGCCAGGCGCAGATCCGACGGCTGCAAAAAACCAAAGCTGAATGCAATGCGGAAATGAGCAATGATGATGTAGGGGAACACTGTCCGCTGGGACCGGGTACCAAACAGCTGATCACACAGGCCATTGAACAATGGGAATTGTCAGCGCGGAGTTATTTCCGGGTTTTAAAGCTGGCCCGGACAATTGCTGATCTGGAGAAAACAGAAAAGATCCGGGAGGCGCACATCGCCGAAGCATTGCAATACAGAAATAAAATTTTATAAAGTTAATATTTTGGCTTTTTTAAGCCATTTATTCAACTTAAGTAGTATTTTTAGATTGCTATTTTTTATTATAAATGCTACAATGATATAAACACGCTAAAAAACTAATTAATTTATTGTAATAAACCAATTATGGACAAAAATATATCTGAATGGGTGAATAAAAACAGTAACCAAAAACATTCAAAACACAGGCATTTCCGCCGCCACAAAAATCACCAATCCGCCGGGCATGAGGGCGCGAAGATGCGCATCATCCCGCTGGGCGGTCTGGAAGAAGTCGGCAAAAATATCATGGCCATTGAATACGGCAATGACATTATTCTGATTGACTGCGGGATGTCGTTCGCCGGGCCGGAAATGCTCGGCGTTGATTATATTGTGCCGGATGTTTCGTACCTGCAAAAACGGAGACATAACGTGCGGGGTATCATCTTTACCCATGGCCATCTGGATCACATCGGCGCGGCCCAATATGTCATTCCCAAACTAGGGAACCCTCCTCTTTACGCCACAAAACTGACAGCGGGCCTGCTGAAGAATCGTTTGCGGGAATTCGCACTGGATAAAAGCGCCAGGATTCACGAATACAATGAAACGACCACACTTAAATTAGGGGCTTTCGAGGTAGAATTTTTCCGCGTCAATCACAGCATTCCAGACGGAATGGGCGTGTTTGTAAAATCGCCTGCCGGCACCCTGGTGCACACAGGAGATTTTAAATTCGACCACTCTCCCGCCATCGACAAGCCAGCGGACATGCAACGGATTTCTCAGCTTGGCCAGAGAGGCGTAGACGTGCTGATGATCGACAGCACAAACGCAAGTAAGCCTGGTTTCTGTCGGTCAGAAAAAAATATTGCGGAGAATCTGGAGGATGTTATTTCTAAAACCAAAGGCCGGCTCATTATCGCATCCTTTTCCTCTTTGATCGGACGTATTAACCAAATCGTTAATATTGCTTCAAGGCACAATCGTAAAGTGTTTTTGTCGGGCCGGTCAATGATAGAGAACATGAAACTGGCTGAAGACCTGGGGTACACCACCTATCCTAAAGGAACGGTGCGCAAAATCGGCCCCCATGCCACTTCATTGCCGCCCAGCCAGACGATTATTCTGACCACGGGCGCCCAAGGGGAAACATTAAGCGCGCTCACGCGCATGGCCATCGGCGAACATCCCCACGTTAAAATCCACGAAGGAGACACTGTCGTCATTTCCGCCAGTCCGATCCCCGGAAACGAACTGGCCATTGTGAACGTCATCAATAACCTGTACCGGCAGGGGGCGAAAGTGATTACGAACGGGGATATGGATATCCATACCTCCGGGCACGCGCACCAGGAAGAAATCAAACTGATGTATTCACTCATTAAACCTAAGTGCTATGTGCCGATTCACGGAGAATTGTTCATGCGCATGGGCCATGCGGAAATGATCAAGTCCGTCGCCGACCCCACCATGACCATTACCATGCTGGAAAGTAATGGCGACGTACTGGAAGTAAGCAAACAGGGAACCCGCAAATCCAAACAAAAAATCCCAGCGAACGACATTCTGGTAGACGGGCTTGGATTTGGGGACATTGGTTCAAAAGTGATCCAGGAGCGGAAAGTCATGTCGACCGACGGTATTCTGATCCTCTTGTTCCATGCCTACGAGGAAACCAAACGGCTCGTGTGTGAACCGGATATCATTTCAAGGGGATTTGTGTATGTAAAGGAGTCGCAGGAGATTGCCTCTGAAACAAAACAGGTAGCCAAAAAAGCTTTTGAACAAGTGGTGCAGGACAACCGGAATATCGACCTGAAAACGCTCAAAAAAGAGCTAGCGCTTCCTATCAGCCGGTTCATCCGCAAGCGGCTGGGCCGCGAGCCTATGATTATTCCGATTATGATGTACATTTAATTTTTTGGTGTAGTAAGGGGGTGTGGTTGTGGCGGCTGGTATCGTATCGAAACATTAGTATTTAAATTGAATGATTATGAGTATAAAAAGTTTTAGGGATTTGGAAATTTATCAAAATACCTACAGGGCAATGTTGCGGGTGATGCGAGAAATACTACCTAAACTGCCAGCATCTGAAAGATATGACCTAAGAGATCAGTTCAGTCGTTCCTGTAAGGCAATACCAAGATTAATCGCTGAAGGTTATGCCAAAAAGCATCAAAAAGCCGGATTCCAAAAATACCTCGACGATACCATGGCTGAGTGCAATGAAACAATTGTCAGCCTAGAACAGGTGAAGGATATTTATAAAATAGAAATTCAATTATGCGATGAATTAATAGTCATATATGATAAATCCGTAAGGCAAACATTTAACTTAGCCTCTGCGTGGGAACAATTTAAAAATCGACGTAAAATCAGCGACAACTACAACTAAAACAACACCAGCCGCCACAACCACAACGATACTCATCGTATATCCAAACAAATGGCATTAATACACCTCACAATTTTTATCATCGGCCTCGCCTTCGGCAGTTTCGCCAGTGTCGTCATTCACCGTCTGCACACTAAGGAGGGGGGTTGGGTTATGGGCCGTTCCAAATGCCCCAAGTGTGACCACTTCCTGAATGCCAGGGATCTGGTTCCGCTTATCAGCTATATCATAAGCCGGTTCAGATGCCATTACTGCGGCAAAAAGATATCACGCATCTACCCATTATTGGAACTATCGATGGGAAGTGGTTTTTTGTTAACCGCCTGGCTAACAGGATTCAAAAACCCGCTTTTGCTCACTTACTATCTGATTATTACATTCGTATTCATAACGGTGTCATTTTACGACATCCTGTTCCAGGAGATACCGGATGAAATATCGCTCCCCACCATTGCTCTGCTTGCGTCAGTCGGCTTATTAACACCCCTGCACACATGGGAAAGCCTCTTAACCGGACTGGCAGTTCCGGTTGTATTTTTCAGTATCCTATTCTTAGGCTCCGGTGGCCGGTGGTTAGGAGGGGGTGACGTAAGAATCGGTGCCATCATGGGTTTATTGCTCGGATGGCCACAGGTGATCGTTGCCCTCTTTTTGGCCTATCTGCTCGGTTCTGTTTTTAGTGTTGCCGGACTGCTGACTAAAAAACTGACACGCAAAAGCCCCATTCCCTTCGGCCCCTTCTTGTTCATCGGCGCCTACATCACCCTCTTCTGGGGCCAGGATATTCTGGGTTGGTATTTTGGGATGTTATAACCCCTCAAAAACCCATGAGCACACAACAATTAATAAAAGAACACACAAAATACATCCAACAGTCACGCCATAACAGCGCCTTTGTAAAAACGCATTCAAAAGCACTGGCCACCCTGCGCCACGAAAGGCTTATTCATCTTCTGGTAACCATGTTTGTAACATTATTCACCTTGATCATTTTTGGACTGTCTTTGGCATTTGGGATCCCGGCGCTCTTAATCATTTTCGTAGTACTGCTGATTGTGACCTGCTGTTACTTCATCTACTACTATCAGCTCGAAAATACCGTCGTCGAGTGGGAGGCGATTGAATACGAGGCGCAGAAAAAATTAAAATAAACTATCGCACCACAATCAACCACCTGCACAACTTTGTTCTGAGGAGTGGGTATTTTAAATTGGCATTTTAGACTGGCACAACAACGTTTCCCGCCCACCTCCCTTTCTGTCGATAAATGTTGTATACCAAACAGTTCCTATAACCCCCATAAAACTGTATATTAGATACACAACACTTCCGACAGAAACGAGTTATGTGAAATAGTAAAAAGCCAAAATCCTATCGGATTTTGATATTTGGGGGAAAATTTATTACAATTTTAAATAGGAATTTATTAATTAACCTAAAAACATTATGGAAAAAGAACCAAAGATGTCTCCAGAAGACATCGCAAAAATTCAAACTGAGCGCACATTAAGTGACGCTGAAAAAATCAAAGGCGGGGCGAAGCATGTTGTCGACAAACAAGGTAGCGAGCCTCGTTTAGAATTCACTGGGGAACAAGTTGAACAAGCACAAAAGGAAATGGAAAGCGAGCTTCGGGAAAGATTAGTGAACCATGAAAAGCAGCTTTTTGAAGCGCTTCAAAAAGCAATATCAGAAAAAAATTATGAAGAAGCAGCTCGCTTATCCAATGAGCTTGCTCAACACATCAAAAAAGACAGCGGTGAAGATGTAGAAGTTGTAACTAGACCAGAACAAAAGCCAAAAACTGAAGGCACTCCCTATGAATTTGTAGACATGACACCGCATATTCGACATGAAAATCTTCAAAGCAGTTATTATGCTGGTGGTCAACTTGAAATATTAAAAGATGCATTTGACGCAGAATGGGTTATCGCTGAAAAGGAAGATGATTATCAAGGTGAATATTATGCAGTATTTATTAAAGATGGCAAGTGGCACATTATGAATGGCTATTTTGGCTCTTGTTCTGGTTGCGATGATCTAGAAGACGCTAATCCAAAAGAATGGCTTGAGAGTTATGTAAAAAATGTTCGCGCTTTTGATAGCAAAGAGGCACTAGTCAAATGGCTGGAAGAAACCGAAGATTATTCCTATGGAAGTATTAAGAATGAAATTATTGAAAAATTGTAATAAATTTTCCCCCAAACATAAAGCCTCCCGTTGGTCGGCTTTGCTTTTTACTACATCACATAACACGGCGTATGCGGTTCGCGCTTGGCTAACGCCAAATGCTCACCCAAATTTTGCCTCCGCTACGCTACGGCAAAACTTCGCATACGCCGAAACGTTGTAGTACATATTCCTCAGCACTTAAAATTCACTCTCTAGTAACTTATAAATCCACACTACTAAAAAGGTCGCCTCATAGCGACCTCTTAGAATTCAATTCGAAAATTAATAAACCATTTTGACCCTTAGCGAGGCACGCCACCCAAAGCGCGGAGCGTGAACCTCGGCAAAGCCCTCGCTGACGCGCACGCCGCCGTAGACACGGCGGCCGCGCAAGGCGCGGCCAGTTCTTTCTTTGTATTCCGGATCCGTTTTAAGCCAGCTCCATGTTTCCATATCAAATTTACCGGTTTTCTGCATAGCTTTATAAGCTTCAGGGGTCTGCATATCAACGCCAAACTCCTCGGCTTGTTTCAAGCTTTGGTCGAAATCCAGGTTTCTGCGGCCTGAAGGTGATTCCTTGGAGCGATCTTCAAATATAAATTCATCGCCGTCAAGCCCGATGATCTGAGGCTCACCGCCGGTTTCTTCCATTCTAAAAAGACCGAACATTTTTTCCGGGGCGGCACGCAGGGATTTTTCAACAACAGCAAAATCAACCGCTTCACGGAGTTTCTCGTTTTCAGGAAGCTCAAGGCGGGTTTTGAGCGTGTCGAGAAGCTGATCCGCCTGTTCAGGGGAAAGTTCGCGTTTTTCTTTGGTTTCAAGTGTATCTGCTACACTTTCACGGACATCTTCGCCTGCTTCTGTTAATTCAGCAAGACGTTCACGCTGTTCAGGTGTAAGGTTGGCTTTTTCAGCTTCTAAGACTGAAAGTGCTAATTCAATTGAATCTTTAGCCATGGTTTTATAAATTATAAATTACTTGGTGTTTTATTTTAAATAAATAGTACTAATCTGTCAAGTATTTAAGAGGTTTTAGCGACTGGGACGTATAAGATGGTGGTGGATTTATGAATATTAATGAGAACGGGTGAATTTTAAGTGCTTCGAAATACGCCCTACAACAGCGGTATATAAAACTCCGCCAACGTTTGCTCACGCAATTATTGTAACTTTGGACTTCGTCCAAATGCCGCAAGCACCCTATTTATGATAAATTGAATGTGCTTGCCCCACTTCTCATATACTGCAAACGTTGTCCAAAAATCACTCCGCTATACCAAAATACCCCTCCTGCGATAAAACTTCGCAGGGCTACTTCGGCTAGCTGATAAAAAGATTTACCGCACCACAATCGGCACCCGCTGGCTGAAGCGGATTTTTTCGTCCTGCAGGACCACTTTCATCTGAAGCTCATAAGTACCGGCGGGAGCAGAATCCCAGATAAAAGTGTAAATATAAGCACCACCCACACCTGTATCACCAATCGCCTTAGCAATCTCAATTGATTTCTCACCTTTCTTCTTGGCAGAAATAACCAACTCCTTCAACTGCTTACGATCATCGTTGCTAAGGTACGCTTTGACCAGTACACGTCTGCCCTCAGAAAAAGATTCATTGCGATAAGGCTCAAGGATCCGCGAAGCACCCCCCTGCAAAGCGGCCTCGGACGTTTTGGAGGTGATGGTAATGGAGGCGCTGGCAGAATTTTTAGCATGGTCATAAGCCACCGCGCGAATCGTATGAGGACCCAATTCGTCCGGCACAGTAAACTGCCACAAATAAGGGGGCTGGCGGACGATCTCTTTGAGATCGCCGTCCATATAAAATTCGATTTTAAGAATATCCCCATTCGGATCGGAAGCTTGCACCTGCGTGGCCATCGAAGCACCGGCATCCAGCCGCGCCCCATCTCCCGGATAAGAAAAATCGATAATAGGGGAGACTTCATCATCTCCTATTTTGACATTAATAGAAGACTGGCTGGAACGATACCATGTGTCGTATACAATGGCTTTAATGGTGTGTTCAGACCCCTTTTTGTTGTCACGCGCGGAGATCTGCAGACTGCCTTTAAACGGCGCCTGACCGGCCGTATCGTACAATTCCCCATCCCAATAATATTCAACCTTAACCACGCCGGCCGGGGAGTCGATCTTTGGCCACACCCCGATAAACGGCGCGCTGACGGTAGACAGGTTTTTGGGGGAGGTAATAACGATTTCGGGCTTCATGTTCATGGTTTCAGGTGTGTGAACATCATCGTATTCAGTCGGGATAGGTTCGTCCTGATCATTTTCTTTAGCCCACTGGCGGACAGCGGATTCCCAATTGTCGTTATCCGGCAGAATAGAATGGTGTTCAAAATAGGGACGCTCTTCAATGGCGGCCTCGGGGGTGTATTCGGTCGCCAGCTTACCGGAAACTTTATCGATTTTAACAAGACGGTAAGAGGTATCGTAATCGCGGGGAACAGAAAAGCTGGCGAAAACACCGGTCTTGATAGCGTTTTCAGGGGTATGCTCCGAAGGAAGTTTACCGGTCTTTTCAGAAATGCGGACCCATTTGATGCCCTCTGGACGCTCAAATTCTTCGCGCGGGAAGTCTTTAGTGGCCTCAGCCATAAAATCATGCCAGATGCCCCCGGCCGCGTCCAGACCGCTTGCTTTAAAGCTCAGGGGGGTCCCATCATTGTTCCCAGCCCACACGCCGGCCGCAATCCGTTTAGTATAACCGAGTGTCCAGGTATCAAGGGGAATGTTGATCTCGCCCCGTTCTTTATTAGAAGTGCCGGTTTTAGCACCATTCACCTGGCCGGGGATGCTGAGCCGCTGGCGCCACCAGCCCTCAGGCCGGGCCTCCACATCGCTCAGTACATTGTTGATCAGATAAGCCACCTGGGGATCTAGAATCAGGGTGCGATTTTGAGGGGATTGGTACTCCTCCAAAATGTTCCCATTATGATCTTCGACTTTTAGGACGGCAACCGAATCCATTTTATAGCCCCCGTTCGCAAAAATACTGTAGGCAGACACCATATCGAGCAGGCGCGCCTCACCCGCCCCCAGGGAAAGAGAAAGGCCGTACCAGTCATCAGGCTGGTTCAGCTGTATACCCATTTTGCGTGCCAGGTCCAGTACGTTGGGGATGCCCGCCAGAGAACCTGCTTTAACGGCAGGAATATTAAGTGAATGTGCCAGAGCCTGACGCATGGTGACAGGGCCCCGGTATTCACCGTCGTAATTCTCAGGCTCATACCAGCCACCGAACTTCGTCCTCACGTCATATAAAACAGTGCTTGGCGCGTAACCCTGCAAAAAAGCCGCCGCGTAGGAAATAGGCTTGAAGGAAGACCCTGGCAGGCGGGGGCGCAAGGCGACATTGACCTTTCCGTCGATTTCATCGTTCCAATAGTCGACTGAACCGACCATGGCTAAAATCTGGCCGTTGTTGGGGTCGATAGCTACCAGGCTAGCATTGGTAGCCTTGTAATTCGTCAGGTTTTTTTCAGCGTAGGCGGCAACAGACTCCTCGGCGGCTTCCTGCAGCCTTGGGTCGATGGTGGTTGTGATTTTAAGCCCTCCTTTTTCGATTTGTTCCTTGCCATATTTTTCTTCCAGGATCTGGCGTACATACATAACAAAATGAGGGGCCTCGATTTCTTCGACAAAAGGAATAAATTCAAGGGTTTTGGCCTCCTCTGCTCCCTGGTCATATTGGTCCTGAGTAATGTAGCCCAGTTCAAGCATCCGGCCTAAAACATAATCCACACGGCCTTTTACATAAATGCTATAGCACTCTCCGGACGGCCCCCCTTCTTCAATGACCTCTCCCCCCGCTCCGTCTCCCCCTTCCTCCTCACAAGCCCCAAAGTAATAAGTTTTACCAAGCAGGCCCTTGCTGATGAAATCAGGATTGATATCGACCAGATCTTGTTCGGAACGGATATTCATTTTGACGATTTCTTCCGCGCCGACATTGATGGCAGCGTATTTGTAATCACCGTAAGGACTGAAATAAGTGGGCGCCTTGGGGATAGCGGCCAGAACAGCGCCTTCAGCCAAGGTCAGTTCTTTGGCTGGCTCGCCGTAAAAAGCCTTGGCAGCCCGCTCAATACCATAAACGCTCGAACCATAGGGAATCCGGTTCAGGTACATCTCTAAAATCTCATCTTTGGTAAACCGACTTTCCAGCTGGAGCGCCATGATGATTTCCTTCAGTTTGCGCGTATAAGTCCGTTCGGAACTCAAAAAAGCGTTTTTAATAAACTGCTGGGTGATGGTAGAGCCGCCACGGGGGGTGGAACAGATGTGGACCTCGTGGCATACCGCTTTCATGACCGCTAAAAAGTCGACCCCGCCATGCTCATAAAACCGATCATCTTCAATCGCCAGAACCGCGTCGATAGCGTACTGGGGCACATCGGCAAGCGCAATGCTTTCCCGGTTCTCTTCACCGTGAATCGTATAAAGCAGGTTCCCTTCGCGGTCATAAATCGCGCTGGACTGGGCGGCCACGAGATTGTGGATATTGTCGATGTCCGGCAAATTGGGCAGGACCATTAGCAGCACGATGACCCCTATGGCCGTGCACCCCACGACAAACGCAACAAAGAGCCACTTGATCCATTTCAAAATCCTGCGGGGCTTTTCTTTGGCGCCCGCGGCCTCGTGTTTCAGCCGCAGCCAAAGGTTTAAAAAATCTTTCTTTTTCATGCCATTCAAGTTAAACGGTCTTTTCCTTTAAAATCAATCTTTTTATATCTTTTTTAAGCACTTCTACCCAATTGAAACCCAGCTCCTTCATATCGATTTTCAGCTTATCCCCGCTCACCAGCCATTTGGGATTGTATTTGAGCAGATTGACGATGGGCTCAGCGGTGACAGAGGGGCCCAGATGGAGAACAATCTGTTTGCCGCCGTTGCCCATAGTAAGGGCTTTTACATGGACGATGCCGGCCATCTTGGCAAAAATCTTGATCTTCAGAACTTGGAACAGATTGCTGACCTGCTTATGGAACTGGCCGTATTCAGCGACAAGGTCTTCCTTAAATTCCTCCAAAAGCTCGAGTGTGGTAACCGACGAAAGTTTTTGGTATACATTGATCTTGTCTTTGGTGTCAGGAATGTATTTGTCGGGAATGTAAGCTTCCAGCGGCAATTCAATGGTAACATCCTGTTTTTCTTCCTTTTCTTCGATGCCGCGGCCGCCCTGGATGTCTTCAATGGTTTTGTTGAGCATGCGCAGAAAGTGGTTCACCCCCACCACACGGATGGTGCCATGCTGGTTGATCCCCAAAATATCTCCAGCCCCCCGTATTTCCAGGTCGCGCAGGGCGATTTGGAAACCGGATCCCAGCTCACTCGCGTCCACAATGGCCCGCAATCGTTTTTTGGCATCCAGCCGGAGTTGGCGCGCCTGATACAGAAAATAGGCATAGGCCTGTGTCTTACTGCGGCCGATCCGCCCCCGCAGCTGATACAGCTGGGCCAGCCCGAAGTTCTCCGCGTCGTCCACAATCAGTGTATTGGCGTTCGGCAGATCGATGCCATTTTCAATAATCGTGGAGGAAACCAGCACGTCCACTTCCTTATTCTTAAATTTAAGGATGCGGGCCTCCAGGTCAGCAGGATTTAATTTGCCGTGAGCCACTATAAATTTAATTTCCGGCATCATTTTGCGCAACTTCTCGGCAATACTTTCAATGGTCTCCACGCGGTTGTGTAAAAAATAAACCTGCCCTGCACGGCTGATTTCTTTTTGGATGGCGTCAACGATCAGATGGTCGCTGTATCGCCGCACTTCTGTAATGATCGGCAGGCGACCGGGGGGTGGAGTAGTGATAGTCGAAATATCACGCAGCTTATTAAGCGCCAAGTTCAGTGTCCGGGGGATGGGGGTGGCTGTCAGAGTCAGGATATCAACATGGCTGCGCAGGGCTTTGAACTTTTCTTTCTGCTTCACCCCAAACCGCTGTTCTTCGTCGATGATCACCAGGCCCAGATCCAGAAATTTAACATCCGGCTGGAACAGCCGATGGGTGCCGATGATAATATCAATATCCCCCTTCCTGAGGCGCTCAACAATCTCGCGCTGTTCCTTAGTGGAGCGGAACCTGCTCAGCATTTCAATGCGGGTCCCAAACCCCTCTGCGCGCTTTAAAAAGGTTTTGTAATGCTGGTCCGCCAGGATAGTGATGGGTGACACAAAAGCCACTTGTTTGCCGGCCTGGACGGCCTTAAAGGCCCCCCGCATTGCCACCTCAGTTTTCCCGAAACCGACATCCCCGCAGACCAACCGGTCCATCGGCTGGTCGGTTTCCATATCCGCCTTAACGTCCTGGATGGCCTTCATCTGGCCAGGGGTCTCCTCATAGGGGAATTGGGCTTCAAACCGTCGCTGTTCTTCGGAATCCGGACCATAATTGTGGCCCTTAACCCTGGCGCGCTTAGCAAATAGTTCCAATAATTCTTTGGCGACCTTCTGGGTTTCCACCTTCACTTTCTGGCTGACATTTTTCCATTCAACGGAGCCAAGGCGGGTCAGCTGAGGTTCATGCTCCTCCCCCCCGACATATTTACTAATCTTGTCGGCCTGATCGATGGGAACGAACAGGCGGTCATTTTCCGCGTAACCGATTTCCAGATATTCACGGTTGATATCATCAATGGTTTTGGTGTCCACCCCCAAAAACCGGCCAATGCCGTGGTCTAAATGCACCACCAGATCCCCAACGCGCAGACCGGTCAGAAAATCGAGGTTGATCTTTTGGCCCGTCTTGGTGCGGGCGGATCTTTTGAGGTTAAAAATCTCCTTGTCGGTCAGCAGCTGGATTTTCAGCTCAGGGTTCTGGAAAGAGGTGGGGACGTGTTCCAGGTCACCCGCATCCACGATCACCACTTTGGCATTCAATTTATTCTGGGTGACAAACTGAATATTTTCTTCATCAAAAATGGTAGCCAGCTCTTTGGCACGCTTGGTAAGGATGTTGATTTTCCAGTCCCGCTGGATTTTGTCCCGCAGATCATTAAGCAGATCAAAAACACTGTAGTATTTTAAAACAGACAAATAACGAAGGTGGAAATAGGGCTGATCATTTTGGGGGAAGGAGGTGAAAAAAAGTTTTTGGGCGGGTGTTTTGTCCATTGCTCCCATAAATTCATCTGTCTGTTCATCAATATCATCAATGACCAGCAGATCATCACTCCCTAAGTGGTCCAAAATCGTCGTTTCGCTGGTGCCGGCGACATTGATAGGGAGAAAGTCCGCCTTCGCCAATTTTTCACCCAACTGCTTTGTCTCCTGGTTATAAAACCAGATCCCAGCTACCTTTTCATAATCGACTTCGATTTTGATGAGATTCTCTGCATTGGGGGGGAACACATTGACCACTCCGCCGGACCGGCGGTATTCACCTTTTTTGAGGGTGACATCGGCGCTGGGCTGGTAGCCCATCTGGATAAGGTGGTTAAAAAATTCCACTGTCCGCATTTCCTGCCCGCTTGTCACCACAACCCCCTGTTCGACCAGCTCCTGGTGGGTGGGGAGGTGGGTATTGATATCTTTATAATTCAGTAAATATATTCTGGAACGTCGTTGGTGTAGGTTGATGATGGTCTCGGTGATCCGGTAATCATCCTGATGTTCCTGCTGAAGCTGATCAAGCGCCACTGTCAAATAATCAGACCAGAAAGGAAGGTTGTTTTTGAGGTCATAGATGTCTTTGTTGTCGTTGGTGAGCCAAAAAATATTCCTGGGCTTTTGGGTATTTATATAATCACTCACCAAATATCCCTTCGCGCTGATATTCCCCACACCAGAAACAACCAGTGGCTGGTTGGGCTGGATGGTCTGGAAGATCTCACGATGGGCCCCTTTCGGGAAATGGGAATAAATGTTCATTTGGGCAACACGCAATAGACAATCCCCTGGCAGGAAAAGTTCCATGCCGGGTGTTACATGTTAATAATTATTTACTATGATGTAGTTGCGGCATTATAAGGATTAAATTTTAAGCGGCATAATGATGTGGATATAATCATCTTTGCCGCCAATGCGCACAATAGCTGGGGATGTTTTTTCCCCAAGTTCAATAATAACTTCACTGGCCCCCACACTACCCAAAACTTCCAATAAAAATTGTGAATTAAGGGCGATTTCGTTCTTTTCCCCCTCTGTTTTGGTTTTTATGTCGACCTCACCAACGCCATACTGGGTGGTATCAGTGGTCACCATCATGCCAGAGGAGCTGACTTTCAGTAAAATCTTGTTGTTGTTTTCTCTGGCAAAAAGATTAATACGCTTTAAGACCAGGCTTAATTCGGGCACATTGAGGGTAATTTTGGTTTTGCTGTCTTTGGGGATGACTTGTTGGTAGTTGGGGAATTGCCCTTCAATCAGCCGTGAAGTGATCTTGGTTTTGTCGGCGCTGAAGAAAATTTGATTTTTCGACACAATAACTTCTATTTTATGGTCACTTTTAAAAGAAGACAGGATGGTGCCGATCTCCAGCATGGTTTTAACGGGAACAATACAGGAAATATCCCCAGCGACATCAGCCACCTTGATGGTTTTTTCAGCCAGGCGATAGCTGTCGGTGGCCACCATTTTTAATTCATTTTTAATGATATTAAAATAAACACCGGTGAGAATGGGCCGCGTTGTGTTAAGAGCGGCGGCAAAAGCCACTTGGTTGATCGCCGAATTAAGGTCTTTTGTGGTGATGGTGAAAGCCCCCTCTTTCTCAACGGCTGGGATGGCGGGAAATTCGTTGGCTGATATCCCCTTGATCTTGGTCTTGGAATCGGCTGTTTTAATCATAACAGCATCCCCCTCTTCAACAGACACGTCCACTTTGTCATCTTTTAAATAGTTGACGTAGTTGGTCAAAAGCTTTGAGGGAATTGTGATCTCTCCTTCATTTTGGATGTCTGCTTCGATCCAATAACTAATAGCTATTTCAAGATCAGTGGTGGTAAAATACAGTTTTTTACCTTCTGCCTTCACCAATACATTATTAAGCACGGGGAGGGTGTTATTAACCCCAACGGCTTTGTTGGTGATACTTAAGGCGGTGGCAAAATCTTTTTGTAAACAGGTTAAACGCATTGCCTATAAAAAGTTAGACAAAATATTAAGCGATGTTGAGGTAATACCTCTTAACCACGCCATATTTATTTTATTTATTTTATTGGCTTAAAGCAAATGATTTTTACACATACGTTTATTTTTTATATTTTAAATATTAATTTTCGTCGTCATATTGGGGTGTTGACCAGGAATAAAAGATGTGGTGAATTGGGGGGTGGGTGTTTTTTGGTTAAGCCCAAAACAAATAACGAACAATTGAATGATTTTTTTGTTCATACAAAAAAGATGATCTTTGGCTTAAATTAAACAAATTACACCAAAACAACTATTTCTCAAATCGACAGCCTGTCAACAAGCCAAAAAAACAACGTCAGATTTTTTAGCCAAACTGTTTTTTATTGTCCAACAAGCCAAAAATCCCGAACACAAAAAATCGACAATAAAAATCGACAAAAATGTTAATAAAATGTGCATAACTTGTGGAAAAAATGTCGAGAAAAATCAGGAAACCCCTTAAATAAAACAACACCTGGAAACCACCCAAATAAGCCAAAAGAGTTAATAGTTGTGCACAAAACAGGAAACTATAAGAAACTTTTAACAGACTTTTGCACAATTAAATGATCTCCCGACAATAGACACACTAACATTATGCAGAATAGGCCCATTTTTATAAACGCGCCGCGTACACCACGTACCGCTGGCTGATGCTGTCTGGCGGCCAGCAGGTATACATGGCCATTTCTTCGTAGCCATAGTCTGTCATCACGGTATTTAGTTGGCCGGCGGGAAGAATGTCTTTATTGCGGACCTGATAAATATAACCTCTTTCCTGGTAATTAATGTAAATAAAGTCACCGATCTCCAGCCGGTCGATCTGCCGCAGAAGGTGTTTATAGGAAGAGTTGTCCCAGCTGTAACCGGACGAATGCCCGAAAAGCACCATTTTGCCTCCACCGCCAGGGGGCGACAAATAGTGGCCCATTCCTCCCTTCAGCGTCCCCAGCGCCCCGGCGGAATCATAAGGATTGGCGAAAGAAACATCCACATTGACAATGCCCAGGCGGGGAATGGTGATGGTGTATTCATTAGAAAATGAAGTCTGGTTTACAGGAAATTGCCTGAGCCCCTTCTCTTTAATGGTTTTAAGGCGGTAAAGAATCTCTGCAAACTCCCCGCGCGTCATCAGTTGGGCCGGGTGATAAAACTTATCAGTATTAATCAAATTATGGTTGTAGGCATAGTTAAAATAGGGCGCAAACCATTCATGCCCCTTAACATACAGAAGGGATCGCTCCACAAAACGTTCTGATTGCACGTCCGCCCCATAAGACTGGAGGATCATTTTTAGGCCTTCTGCGAAATTAATGGTGTTGCCAGGTTTAAAAGAACCGTCCGGGTAGCCATCGGCCATACCGTATTGCTTGGCCATGACAACATAGGGGCCAAACCACTCGTTAAAAGAAACATCAGAAAAGGGGCTGCTGAAGCCGCTTTTCACGAAACTGCTGGCCGCCTTCCGGATAAATTCATCCGATTTAATACTCGATACCAAAAGTTTGGCCGCCTCAGCCCGGGAAATCGTCTGCTCAGGATGAAAACTGCCGTCAGGATAGCCATCAACCACCCCGAGATCAGACAGCTGAGAAATAGCCAGCCAGTATTTGTGGTAGGTGGGGACATCTGAAAACGTTTTGGCCGCCACAGAAAGAGGGATCAGCAACCCCAGACCCAACATCCCCAAGTTTTTGAGCGCTCGGATAAAGGACATGATAGTATAAATCAGATTTATATTTTACAGATTTTAGACAGTTTGTCAATGAAAAATATTGACAAGAACAAAATAATATATTATAATTTCAAATGAAATTTTTAATTCATCCTTATGGCTATCACCGCAGAAGAGGCACAATTTGATCACACAATCTGCCTTGAGGAAGAAAGAAAGGCCGCCGAAAAAGAAAACCTGCCTCGTATCGCTGAGCTACGGAACATCTGTGTTACTTTCCGGGAAGCACTTAGATTTTTTGATGGCGGCTATGATGATCTAACGCCCGCCGAAAAAGCCGAAGTATTTGAGGAAATAAACAATGAATATAAAGGAGCCCGTCAGCGGTTAAAACACCTCTTGGGCAATCCTGAGAGCGGTGGATATGCCGAGGAATTGGCGAAACAAGAGGAAGAGAGGGAAAAGGCTGGCAGATGAGCCTACCCAAGCTTTTGCTTCATCTCCCCCCTGTCATTCATCGAGACAGTTTTTTTGTTACTGGTGATTTTCACTTTCTGCTCCAGTAAAACCATTTTGTCATCCGGCACGTCTTTGTCCACATACATACTGCCGCCAATAAAACAATTTTGTCCGATTTTCACTCCGGGGTTAGTGCTGGCATTGATGCCCAGACGCGCCCCGCTCCCGATAAAAGCGCCGAGCTTATTGGTGCCGCTATCTTCTTTTTTCCCTTTGATGTTCACCTGCACATTCGCTTCATCGAACCGCAGATTGCCGATAACCGCGCCGGAACCGAACGAAACATTGCTGTCCACGACACTGTCCCCAACATAATTACTGTGCGTCCAGACATCATGATTTAAATAGCTTCGGGCAACCTCCGTCGAAAACCCAATAACACAATTTTTGCCCACCATGCTGTTACGGACCAGGGCGTTATTGGCTACCACTGCTCCGTCGCCGATGTACACGGGGCCATGGATAATAGCATTTTCGAATATTTTGGCGTTCGGGCCGATGACCACATCCCCGCGGATGATGGCCTGCTTGCTGACATCCGCTTTTTTGTCGATCCTGGGTTCCTGATTTTGCAAGAAGAGGTTCATGACTTTCAGAATATCCCAGGGAAACTTGATCGGCTGCCAGGCACCGGTGTATTTAAGGGCTTTCAGCTTCGCCTTCCCCTTTTTAATATAGGCATCCAGCGCTTTTTCGTATCGTCCATCCGCCTTGCCCGTGGTCGTTTTGAGATATTTAACGAAAGCAGGGAAGTCATTGTAAATATGAAGGACAATGTTGACCATATCGCTGGGCTCTTTCCCCTCGCCCGGTTTCTCGATGACATCTGTCACATTATTCTTTTTATCCACCTTCAGGTATCCTCCGGGGAAGTAACTATTCACCCGTTTGCCCACGATCAAACCATCTTCAGATGCCTTGGCCGCCTGCACGGCTTTTTCAAAGAGATCGTCCCCAAACACATCATTCGCGCTCAGCACCATGATATTTTTGTGTTTTACGGCCTCAGCCCCCGCCAACACCCCGCCTGCCATACCATCCTCCAGTTTCTTTTGTTCAATAACGAGTACGTTTTTGTATCCTTTGAGAGCTTTCTCCAGCGCATCGGCATTGTGTTTGTTCCCCACCACGACTACGTCCCGCATATTGGCCTTTTTCAGGGCCGCCACACGATGTTCGATCAGGGGCTTTCCGGCGAATTCCAGTAAATTTTTGTCCGCAATCGGATCCAAACGGGTGGATTGGCCCGCGGCGAGTAAAATGACTTGCATGGTTTTGGTGGTTAGAACACACCTATTTTACCATATGCCAAAGTTTTTAATTTTTAATTTGAAATTTTTATTTTGAGGAATTATAAATTTTAGCAAAAATTAAAAATTCATTATAATTGTCCCCCCCTTCATCGTCTGCCGAACATCTAAATCTCTTAATTTCTCTAATGTTTCCGGGTGCGGGTGGTCAAATTGGTTCCCCTCCCCGGCGGATATGATGGCGGTTGATGGGCGTACAGCGGCCAGAAAAACATCCGAAGTCGCGGTACGGCTGCCATGATGCCCGATTTTCAGAACATCCGATGCCACCTCCTGGCCGGACAAAAGGATTTCCAGCTCTTCTTCCTGTTCCGCGTCGCCGGTCAGCAAAGCCAACGACCTCCAGTTATCCGGTGTCCGTTCCACCAGGCGGGCGACAACAGAGGCGTTGTTGTCATTGGCGACATCCTGTCCGACCAGGCTTTGCCCCTCAAATGGATACAGGATATCAAGGTAAAGATAGGGGCTGATACGAAGGTCTTGGTGGCTTTGGTTGAACAGCAATGTGATTCCGCCCTGTTGTGCCCGCGCCAGAAACTCCTGGTACCGTGGGTCCCCGGAATAGGCGCCGGTGAGCAGGATTTTTTTAATATCATATTTCTGCATCACATCTAAGATCCCCCCATAATGGTCATCATGGGGATGAGTGAGGATAAAAAGATCAATGGTCTTATCAAAAAATCCCATTTGCTGCCCCAGCTGGTCGACCACCGAACCATCCGGCCCCGCATCGATGAGGATATTGTGGCGCTCAGGCGTCTGGATGAATATGGCATCCCCCTGACCCACATCCAGAACACTCATGGTCAGTGGCCGGGATAATCCACACATGGTTAAAACCGACAGCAACAATGCCCCCGTTCCTATCGTATAAAACCAAATCCAGTGTTTGCGGTCTAAATGGCGCATGCCCGTTGTCGGGAGAGCATACGGTTAATTGAATATTGAACGTAAAAATCGGCGGATCCTTTCCGCGAACCCCATTTTTAAATCAATGCTGATCGGGTTCAGGAGGCTTGGATGGACATCTCCACGCATATCGGGGCTGTACACGACTCTTTTACCTCCAACGGCCATCCCCCACGTGGGGACGTCAGTCGTGACACTGCCCAGGAGCTCCTCACGCAAAGCATCCAGCTCTTCTTCGGATGGCGCGTCTGTATCGTCGAGGAGGCCCAGTAGTCTCATTTCTCCGTTGTCCATGATGATCCAATTAGTCTCGGATGATATTTATAATCAAAAAATTCAATTTTGTCAAACTATTTGCCAAAAGAAAAGCCCCGCCGGGAGACGGGGCCCTCCGTTTATTTTTATTTTTGTTTATAATTCATTGTCCTCTTTCCGGCGGAGCAGGCGACCTGCAGCGGCAACGCTGCCAAGAAGCAGTAAACCGACACCCAAACCGGTCTGAGGCAGGCGGATGGACTTGACCGCACCAGTGCTCTCATTACCGGATGCGTCTTTAGTGGTCACCTTGAACGTGTACTCTTTGCCCCCGTCCAGATTGGCTACTTCTGTGTTGGTTGCGGAGGCGCCCAGGGATTTCCCCGCGTCATAAGTGCTTCCCCTGTCCAGACTCTTATAGAGCATCTGATCCACCAGGTCTTTAGCAGTGTTGAGGCTCGCTGTCCAGCTGAGGAATACGGTATATTTTTCGAGTTCTTCACGGAAGGTCAGGAGCAGATTGGTCACGTTTTCCGGAGGGGTAGTATCTTTCAGTTCAACCGCTTTATAGCCGGCGGCAAGGTCGCCGGTACATTTTAAGATGTCAAAAGCGGCACGATAAGCCTCCGCATTCTCATAGTCACCAGCCGCGACCTTACATACCATATCCGTACCCGCGTACAGGATGCTGGGATGACGGTCGGCCGTGTATTTTACTAAACAATTAGTGGCGTCCGGGCCCGTGATTTCCAGGGTATATTCATGGATTTCACCCTTTTCAGAAACTTTCGCGGCAGAACAGTCGGCAAGATAGGGGAGGAAACAGCTCATGTCTTCAGCACAGTCCTTGGCCTCAGCAACAACCGGTTCTTCTTCGGCCGCAGCGCCCTCATCAGTAGCTGGTTCTTCTTCGGCCGCCTCTTCCCCACTACCCTCGGCCGCAGGTTCTACAGAAGAGCCCAAGAACAGCCCTGAATCCGTACTTCCGCTGACAATCGGGTTGTCAGCCAGATCTTTAACTGTAACCCCCGCCGTAACGATATAATTAATATTAGGCGTTTGCTCAGATGTCTCCAGGAGGACCGTTTTATTAGAGGGATCCGTTTCATCCATCCCTACGCTGACAACCGTTAATGTGTTGGCAGGATTGATCTGTTCGACGATACCGAAAGCGGCTTCCGGATCAATAGGCAGCTGGACCGCTTCGCTGAACACGACTTTAACGTGCATTTTATCCGGGGCAGAAACGTTGTTAACCGTAGGCGGGGTGGTATCGGTTTCAGATTCGCCTTCTCCCTCGCCCCCTTCACCATTCATAGTTTTGGCGCTTGCCTCCAGACTGTATTCCTCACTTTCCAGATCGTCAGAACTGAACGCGGTGACTGAAAAGTAATACGTTGTATCAGCCTTCAGGCCATCTACCACATAAGAAGCGGTATTGTCTTTCGTATCCACCTCATTCTCATAATCTCCTTCGCCCGCCTCAAATACGGAAAAAGTGCCGTAATAGATGCGGTAATGGTCCACAAGGCCGCCGCCTGCGTCTTTCACGCTGCCCCACGTTAACCCGATTGAGCCGGAATCGACAGGGGTAGCCTCCACGCCGGTAACATTACCGGGCGTACCGGCCGCCAGGGCGGATTGGGCGGCGAAAAGCAGCGCGCTGGTTAAACAAATAAATATTTTTTTCGTATTCATGATTTCGATTTAGATTTTAAATCTTACTATTATAACAAATTTCACTCTAAAATGCAAGGGCATAACTAATGGATTTCGTATGGATTGCTAATTGATGGCTGATTGACTCGGTCTATTAGCTGTCGATTAGACATCAATCAGAAGTCGACTGGAGAGGTTGTCTTTTGCGGGAGATAATTTATAATGGGAAAGAAATAAAAATTAATAATCATAATCAAATGCCCAAAAAACCAGCCAAACAGCGCGAAACCACTGTGGTTTTGATGGATGAAAAAAAATGGTATAAACCCTCACGGAAAATTCACAGAACAGCCACCATTAAACAGTGGAAAAAGGTTCACGATGACGCACGGCGGAATCCCGTGAAATTCTGGGAACAGGCGGCAAAAGAACTGGAATGGTATGAACCATGGAAAACACCTTTCAAAGAGGCCAAAAAACATTTTTACCAATGGTTTATCGGTGGCAAATGCAATATCGTCCACAACGCACTGGACCGCCACATGGGCACGCCGACCGAAAACAAAACCGCCATCATTTGGGAAAGTGACCGTGGCGACCACCGAAAACTCACCTACAAAGAGCTGAACGCATCTGTCTGCAAAATGGCCAATGGTTTAAAGGGCCTGGGCGTCCGAAAGGGCGATCGGGTCGCCATCTATCTGCAGAATACCCCCGAAATCGCCATTTCGATGCTGGCTTGTGCCAAAATCGGGGCCATGCATTCGGTGGTGTACGCGGGCTTTTCCGCTCACGCGCTCCGCGACCGCATTGAGGATGCAAAGGCAAAAGTCCTGATCACCTCCGACGTCGGTTTCCGGAGCGGAAAGATCATCGATATGTATGCCCTGTGTCATGAGGCTCTGAAGGGATGCAAATGCATCAAAAAAGCGGTGATTGTAAAACGCCATCCCAACAGCGAAAAAAAGAACAAAAAGCGCGACATCTGGTACGGAGAACTCGTTCGTAACCAATCAACCGAATGCAAAACGCGCCCTATGGACGCAGAAGACCCCTTATTCGTCCTTTATACCTCTGGTACGACTGCTAAGCCCAAAGGCATTATCCACGTTCATGGTGGCTATCAAGTGGGTATCAACCGCACCTTCCACTGGGTCATGGACATAAAGCCCGATGATATTTACTGGTGTTCTGCGGATCCGGGCTGGATTACCGGTCACAGTTACATCGTTTACGCGCCGCTGATGGCAGGGGTGACTACGGTGATGTTTGAAGGGGCGCCCAATTTCCCAAAACCGGATCGTTTGTGGAAATTGGTAGAAAAATACAAAGTCACCGTCTTTTACACGGCCCCCACCCTTATCCGCGCGCTGATGCGCTTTGGGGACGAATGGGTTACGAAAAATAATTTATCCAGCCTTCGGCTTCTTGGCTCCGTGGGCGAACCTATCAACCCAAAAGCATGGCGGTGGTATCACCGCGTGGTGGGCAAAAAACGGTGCCCCATTATGGATACCTGGTGGCAGACTGAAACCGGTATGTTTATGATCACGCCACTCCCCACCATGCCACTCAAGGCGGGTTCCGCCACCCTTCCGTTTCCGGGCATCATCGCTGATGTGGTCGACAAACACGGCAAGCCGGTCAGAGCGGGAGAAGGAGGCTATTTGGTCATTAAAAACCAATGGCCTTCCATGCTTCGCACCATCTTCAATAATCCCAAACGCTACATTAAAACATACTGGAAGGATATTCCAGGCTACTATCTTACGGGCGACTTGGCTCATCGGGACAAGGACGGCTATTTCTGGATTCAGGGCCGGTCTGATGACGTCATAAAAATTGCTGGTCACCGCATTGGGACCGCGGAAATTGAAAGCGCTCTGGTCGCCCACAAACTGGTCGCGGAAGCGGCTGTCATCGGCAAGCCCCATGAAATCAAGGGGGAGACCGCCAAGGCGTTTGTCATCCTTAAAAAAGGCGTTGAGCCGAACGACAATCTCGTTCTTGAGCTCAAAAAACAAATCCGCAACGAACTGGGCCCCATCGCGGTAACCGACGAAATCGAATTTGTTGACTCCCTCCCGAAAACCCGCTCCGGCAAGATCATGCGCCGTATTCTGAAAGCCAAAGAACTGGGTCAGGCCTTAGGAGACACGAGCGCGCTGGCGGACTAGTAATATTTGACAATCCTCTCCCAAAAAGGTAAAAAGATTTCCTGATTTGTTAAACGTATAACAGTGGAACAATTACCCAGAAATCTATCATCTTTTGATGCGGCCTGTGAACAGGTGGCCACTTTGTTGCAAGTTGATAAACGGACAATCGTCCGACTGACTCGTGACGCCGTTGGGGCGGTGACCGATGGCAATCACAACAATGTCGACTATGAAATCAGGCCTCTTGAAACGAATGAAGTGGCTTTGGAGGTGAAAAATAAAAGAGAAAAACAAGCGAGGTCGATCCGATTGCTTTTAAAAATCATATTACCTCGAGGGGGTGCCCCCGGCACACTGGCAGACACACGCATCCTTAAGGTGACTCAGGAGGCAGAGGGGAAGTCAGAAGTATTGCTCAGAGAAATCGTTTAAAGCCTTATTTCATCCGCAATGCCCTTCATGGCGCCAAGGGCGATTTCAAGGAATTCCTCAAGCTCCAAGCCTAACTTTTCGCATTCCCGAATAACGTCACGGCTCACCTTGGCGGCAAAGGATTTGTCTTTGAATTTTTTTCTGATTGATTTGGCCTCCGCATTAGCCAGTTTTTTGTCCGGTCGCATAAGACCATAGGCGTAAATCAGCCCTGTTACCGTCTCTCCGGCTGCCAATGCATGCTGGAACTTAGTGGTACGCTCTTTGTCTCTATAATCTCCGCATTCCGTTCCATACGCATGAGATATGATTACTTTAATCAATTCATCCGACACGCCGGCTTCTTTCAGAATGTCCACACACCTAACGCAATGCTGGCTCACGTCGTTTTTGGTCTCATCAAAATCAATGTCATGGAGTAGCCCCGCAATGCCCCATAGCTCCTCATCATCACCTAACCGTTTAGCCAAAGCGCGCAAAACCACTTCCGACTCTCTGCAATGGTTGCGGATCATCGGATCTTTGATGTGTTTGTTGAACAGCTCTGTGGCCTGTTGGTATGTGATGCCTGCGTTCATAGTTATGATAGTTAAGGAATAATTATTGCTCCCTCGTCATTCCCGCGCAGGCGGGAATCTATTCATACCATTCCTTGCTTAAATCCTCCCATTTGGGATTCATTTCATTAATTAACTCTTCTTTCCACTCCCGATTCCATTTCTTTAATTGTTTTTCACGATAAATAGCATCCAAAATACTATCGTATTCTTCGTAATAAACAAGAAATTTAAGATTATATTTCCCAGTGAAACAACTCCCCTCGCCCGTCTTATGTTCAGCCACACGGTATTCGACATTATTCGTAACCCCTATATACAAGGTTGTTTTTGTATAATTAGTCAAAATATACACGTAGTATTGCCTCATTTTATTTAAATACAAAATAGATAGATTCCCGCCTGCGCGGGAATGACATTGGTGCGCGGGAATAGGCGCCATTATAGTGCTTCTTCCAATCTATTTACCACAAACTCCTTATCCAATGCGCTTAAAAACCAGCCCACCTGCGGGCCGTATTCTTTGCCCAAAAAGAGTTTATAAATTGCCTGGAAACAGTCTTTTGGCGTGAAAACATCATTGTCTTTTACAATGCTGTGGACAGTGCCGTGGATATTTTCCCCTTCCCAATCATCCAACACCTCCAAGGTCTTATGCAGTTGGGCGACAAATTGTTTTTGAACATCTGACAGGTCTTTAGCTAACTCCGGAAGCGCTTCCTGCAACTCATAACGGTAACGGTCAGGCGCGTATGATTTAATCCATTTTTTGGCATATCCCACACGTAAATCAATCTCTTTTTTGTCCTCATCCGTCAGCGCCGCCCCTTTCATTTTTTCCACCGCCTCATACACATTCAGTCGTGGAATCTGAATAACAAAAACCAATTGTCCGAAGCGTGGCAAAAATCGTTCCACCGGTTTTTCGTCCGTCAGCTGGCTTAATTGGTACAGGCGCGATAAATCCGTCTGCAAAGTATCTTTTTCCCCTTTCATAAAATACATTTGGGCAGACTGGTCGTGCTGGTCAAACAGCCGAGGAATCGTGTCGCCTTCCGGGTCGAATTCAATCGGTTGGTTTGGTTTTTTGCTGAGCATCAGAAACCTCAGCATCTCCGGCGGAATCAAATCCGCGATTTCCCGTGCCGACTGCCCCAAGCCTTTGCTGGCACTCATTTTTTTACCGCCGACCAGGAAGAATTCATACGGAATATTAAAAGGAATGTCCGTTTTGGTGATCTCGTTACAGATTGCCTCGCCAATATCATGCGATCCGCCTGCCGCGTTATGGTCTTTGCCGCTGCCCTCTACCGTTACATCATACACATCCCATTTGGCGGGCCATTCCACCTTCCAGGTCAGCTTGGCGTTACCATCAAAAGGCGAAATCTCCCCTTCATGCCCACAGCCCACTGCCCATTTCACTTTGTCCTTGGTGCAGACATATTTCACCTTTTCGCCGTCAAAACTGATTACGTCTGTACTGCCGATTTTCCCGCATTTTTCACAAACAATCGAAACCGGCGACCAGTGCTCAGGTTTTTCCGAGCCGGAAACACGCCGGTAAATCTCCCGTATCTCATTATTTTTGGTCAGGCCGACCTTAATCCAGTCATTCATCTTGCCGGAAAGGTAGGCGTTGCGGGCACGCGGGATCTCAGGACTAAACCCGATTTCCTTAATTACCCCCAAAAATGTCTGTCCGTAATATTCCGCGAAATTTTCCGCCTTTCCATCGGGTGAGGGAACGGTGTACAAGGGCTTACCCATGTGTTCATCAAATCCTTTTCCCTCTAGCTCTTTCGGCATGCCGTCCATGGGATCGAAATCATTGAATTCAAACAAAAACCGCGCCTTTTTACCTTTCTCATTCAACACCTGTGCTATGATGCCGTGAATTACCACTCCTCGGAGCGATCCCACATGCACCGGGCCGGAGAGGGTTTTTTCGTCGCGTACAATAAATTCTTCCTGCCCAGGGTAGGTATCAATGATTTTGTCTACGATTTCGTCGACCCAGTACATCTTATAGTCTTAAGTTATAAGTCTTAAGCCTTAAGCCTGTTGTCTTCGGCTCACTGCTTAGGACTTAGGGCTTATAGCTTTTAAATTGAACACCAAACAGAATAACAGCAGACGTTTGAGATGACAAAAGCTTTTTGGGCGGAAGTTTAGATTTGACATTTTTTCTGAAAAATGGACAATGTGTCCGTTACATCGTTCTTTAACATTGCCAAGATAAGTAAAACCCTCCTTTTGTAACGATTTATGTCTCCTAGAGACGAAAGCGGGTTTTTGGTTCGATTTTATCGAACTGGAAATCCGTTTTTGTTTAAGGGGATTTGCCGTGATCGGCAGAAATATAAACCATTTTCCTTTAAGGAGGGGAAAGAATATGCGCTGGAGCGATGACCCAAAGATCAGGGAGGGATTGACCCCTATGGAATCCGTAGTGCTGAAAATTTGCGAGAGAAAAAAGCCGGTCTTTACTGGCCACGTATCTCAGCGCGAAATAGGCCAGATTCTTGTGGAAGGCCTGGATGTGATTTTGAAGGAAAGGATGAAACGCGGGCAACGCCTGCGGCAAGAAGTATAGAGGAAGGCCAAAGAGAGCAGCCTAAGATGCTCTCCTAACCACGTCAGCCGACGGAGGTGCCCATGTTGTACTGGCTTCGCGTGTTGCTCGGCCAGGTGTGGCGGCTCCTGCTGGGGGCTCACACACCACCCATCGTCGGCGGACTGCAGGTCATTCCCGCCACCGCCTGTTCGGGCCCCGAGGACTCCGAGGGGTCCAGAAGAAGAGAGCGCGGTGCTCCGGGTGATCACCTGCGGAACGCCATCTGGGTGAGAGGGGAGGGTATCGTCTTCGAGTGTTAAGCCCGGCCACCCAATCCGTTCGGAGGAGGGTTGGCCGGGCTGACTACTGGTGGGTTGGCATCATCGTGATCGCTAACCAGAAACAAGGAGGGGAACCACACACAGAACGCTTTAGCAGTTCGCTTCAAAGCCATTCCATCTCAGAACCAGCACAAGCCAGACCCCTGAAAGTGGGGCAGCACGCCCAGGTGGCAGTTCGGATCTATCGAGAGATCCAGTAAGTCCGCCGGCGGCAACAGGCTTGGGAATGCCTTAAAAAGCACCCCGGCTGGAGCACGAGACGCTTCATCCTTCTTTTTTCGATTTTGAGCCTTCTTATCTTGGCATGTTAAACATCTCGACACGGGTCTCGCGAGAGTGCCAGGGTCGGAGGCGATGTGCGCGGCACCCTCTCTGCTTCGGTGGGGAGGGTGCTTTTTAATTGTGATTATAAATTTTAATGATACAATCATCCCTCTTTTGTCATTCAGAACGAAGTGAAGAATCCCACCGAATAACTGTGTAGCATGAAAGAAAGAACTTATTTTGTATATATAATGACCAACAAGATGAACACCACGTTATACGTTGGTGTCACTAATAGTGTCGAGTACCGTGCCCATGAACATAAAACAGGCAAGGGAGGCTATTCTACGAGCAAATATAATCTGAATAAGCTGATTTATTACGAGGAATTTCGATATGTAAATGATGCTATTGCACGAGAGAAAGAATTGAAAGGATGGAGTCGTAAGAAGAAAGATGTGCTCATTAAAACACTCAATCCATTACGAGATGACCTGGCGGAGGATTGGTATGAACCCGCTTGTCATTCAGAGCGTTAGCGAAGAATCCCACTAAATAATCAACATACTAATTAACTATTACTTGTTAATAAATAATAGTTATTGGGTAATTAAGCAGTTCGGTGAGATTCTTCGTCGCTACACTCCTCTGAATGACAAGAAGGGTGGCATGCGTCATATGTACGCTCCTCTGAATGATATTGGAGGCAACTAACAATAGCTCTCAAATCTGATTTGCTGGAGCTGTCTTAATAAATTTCGGCCATCAGGTAGGCAATGAATACGGGCCATTTCCTTCTCGATTGTGTTCATCCATTTTTGAACAACCTCATTGTGCGCGCTTACATCTGTGCTTGCGAGCTCTGCTTTGAATTGCGCTATAAGAGGAGCCAGGATTTCGCGCTCAGATTCGGATTTTCTCATTAATCCTTCTCCCTTTTCCGTTAGCGCAAATGTTTTATGTATTTCGTGCCTTGTGAACAGTAAACTCGCTAACACATCACTATTTTTAAGTGCGTCAGCCCCCTCTTCTTCGCGGATTTTATTGAGCAACTCCTGCAGGGCAAGCGCATCGACACGAATTCCGTAGATATTATTAAAGTCCGCAACAATACCGGCAACAAAAGAATCAGTGAAATCATCACCACGCTCCATTGCGCGCGCATGCATTTCATGAAAACCCATTGTAAGTATGGTTAGTTAATGAAGGGGGCCCAATGTAACACGCGTGAACCGATCAAGTCAAATTAAACCTAATCCCTCTCCAAAATCTTCTCCAGATCATAATCTTCCGGATGGTCCACAAACTTTTTGGCCTCTTTATAATGTTTCTTTTTTAGGTAATGCAGATTGGAAAAAGCCAATTTGTAGTCATCAGCGCCCACATCAACTAGTCGGGTCTTCACTTTTCCGGTCTTTGGGTCTTCAATATCCTTCAGGTAAAGCGGGGAGAATCTGCCATTAGCCTTAGCCACCACAATACAGCCCGTGTGGCCTTCATCGAATAACTTTTTAACCCCCATGCCGAGCATAGTGCAGTAGTTCATGTCGAAAGCGGAGGGATGGCAGGCGCGGATTTCGTAACCCAGCTCCACCGGGCGGCTTTTAACCCCAAGCCCCAATTCTTTCAGCTTTTTCTGCAGCAGTACGTTGAAAATATGAGCTTTCGATACCGTCCCAAGTTCCGGATGACCGTGTTCATCGAAGGTAAAATTAATTCCGCAATTGGCGATTTCAGATTCTTCCATGTAGTGGAATACCCCCTCGCTAATCATAATGGCGCCATGGTGCACGTTGATTGTCTTTCGGATCAGGATGGAAGAAACCATCATGTCGATGATTTTATTGAAAGTGATTTTCTTACCCCTAAACATCTCGGGAATGATTACAAGCGGGTAATGGCAGGCTGTCCCAATGCCAAAAGCCAAATGTCCGGCCTCTCTGCCCATTACTGATACCACAAACCAGTTGCCGCTGCTTCGGGCGTCTTCGTAAACGGTCTGGGCAATGCGCGTGCCCTCATTTTTGGCAGTCTCATAACCGAAAGTTGGCAATCTGTCCGGTAGCGGCAGGTCGTTATCAATAGTCTTCGGAACATGGATATTTTTAATATCGACCTTTTGCTCATTCAGGAATTTGGTAATCCGGTTGGCGGTCGAAGCCGTATCGTCTCC